>NZ_CP134605.1:1087500-1453333 GCF_031844685.1 Streptomyces sp. ITFR-21 | reverse complement strand
GCGAGACCGGGCCGAAGCGATCCCCGTCCAGCACCAGCAGCGGCTCGCGGAGGGGTTCCGCGGGCGCCGCGTGGTGGACGACGGTGACCTGCCGGAAGGCCGGTACCCGCAGCCCCGGCAGCAGCTCCCCGGCGGTGCGCGCGTCGGTGGCCACCACCACCGCGCGGCACGGGAGTTCGGCGCCGTCCTCGGTGAGCACCGCGTTGACCGTGACCCGGGCGGCCCGGGTGCCGAACCGGACCGTGCCCGGCGGCAGCCCGGCCGCCAGCCGCTCGGGCAGCCGCCCGGCGCCGCCCGCCACCAGGGCGGTACGGCCGCGGGCGACGTCGCGCAGCACCGCGTCCGCGACCCGGCTGGACGTCGTCAGCTCCGGGTCGCACAGCAGCGCGGCCAGCAGCGGCCCCAGGAAGCCGTCGACCGTACGCGGTGCGAAGCCGTGAGCGGACAGCGCCTGCGCGGCGGTCGTCTCCGGGCGGGCCGCCAGCCGTGCGTCGGGCGTGGCGGCCAGCCGGTTGAGGAGGGTGCCGAGCCGCGCCTTGTCGAGCGCCGAACCGATCGGCGCGCGGGCGGAGCTGAGGGCGGCTCGGGCGCCGCGCGGATCGCCGACCCGGTAGCCGCGCCCGCCGGCCCGGACCAGCGCGCCCGGCCCGAAGGGGGCCAGCGGCAGCGTTCGCAGACCGGCCGCCCGGGACGGCTCGAAGGCGGCGGTGTTGAGCAGCCGCGCCCCGCGGTCGAGCCGGAAGCCGTCCACCGTGTCGGTGGCCATCCGGCCGCCGACCCGTTCCGCGGCCTCCAGGACGGTGACCGCCAGGCCCGCCCGGGTCAGATGGTGAGCGGCGGAAAGACCGGCGAGTCCCGCGCCGATCACGATCACGTCCGCGGTGGTGGTCGCGTGTTGCCGACGTGCTGATGAGAGCACGATGCCCCTCCGGGAGAATGGGTCCGTTCCCCGCTCACGCCGACGGCACGGGCGAAGACGCCTTGTGGGCGTGCCCGGTCCCCGCCGAACGCTGGTAGGGGTCATGCCCCAAGGGACGGCAAAGGATGCGGAATCACCAGCCCCACTAGCCCCTTTCCGGCGCACGGCAAGGCGCATGCGAGGCGTGTGCGGGGCGCACCGCGAGGCGCATGGGGGGCCGCTCCCCGACGGCCTCGCGCACCGCGAAACCGCCTGCACGGCGGTTCGGCCACCGCTGCCACCGCCACCGGGCCGAGGGCGGGCCGCCCGCCTCCACCGCACCCAGGGCGGGCCTCCGCCGCCGCCCGCACGGCGGGGGCCCGCCCGCGTCCCAGCACCGCGGGTCGCCGCCGCCCGCCACCCCTGCGGTGACACCCGCCGGCTACTCCTCCAGCGCCGCCCGGATCGCCTGGTCGATGTCCGGCAGTGCGAACACGAAGCCGGAGTCCAGCAGCCGTTTGGGCCGGACCCGCTGGCTGCCCAGCACGTCCGAGGCGAACTCGCCGAGCGCGATCCGCAGCGCCGGCGCCGGGACCGCGGCGATCGCCGGGCGGCGCAGGACGCGGCCCATGGCCGCGGTCACCTCACGGTTGGTCAGCGGTTCGGGAGCGGTCAGGTTCACCGGTCCTGACAGGCCGTCGGTGTCGACGAGGTGCCGCAGGGCGGCGACCTGGTCGCGCAGCGAGATGAAGCTCCAGTACTGCCGTCCGTTGCCGAGCCGCCCGCCGAGTCCGGCCCTGAAGATCGGGAAGAGCCGGCCCCAGGCGCCGCCCCGGCCGGACACCACCAGGCCGGTACGGGCGTACGCGGTACGGACGCCGGCCGCGTGGGCGGGTTCCGCGGCGGCCTCCCAGTCCTGCACCAGGCGGGCGAGGAAGCCCTCGCCGGCCGGGCTGTCCTCGTCCACCCAGGCGTCGCCGGTGTCGCCGTAGTAGCCGATGGCGCTGCCGCAGACCAGTACCCGGGGCGGGGTGTCGAGCGAGGCCGCGGCGCGGGCGATCGCGTCGGTGCCCCGGACCCGGCTGGCCACCAGCACCTTCTTGCGGGCCGTGGTCCAGCGCCGGTCGCCGACGCCCGCGCCCGCCAGGTGCACGATCGCCTCGCACCCGCTCAGCCCCGCGGTGTCGACCGTGCCGGCGGTGGGATTCCACCGCACCTCGCCGTCGGCCGCGGGCACCCGCCGGACCAGCCGGACCACCTCGTGCCCGTCGGCGGCCAGGGAGCGGACGAGGGCGGAGCCGATCAGTCCTGAGGCGCCGGTGACTGCGATACGCATAGCGGCCATTGTGCCGGGCCGCGCCCGCGCCGGGGGTCAGGCGCCCCGGGGCGGGCGCCGGTTCAGGCGCATCGTCCGGCGGGCCGGTCTTGGGACCCCGTCCCGGCACCCGGTGCCGCCGCCCGGCCGCCCGCCGAGCGGTACCGGACCCGCTGCCCCGGGCGCTCGATCCTGGCCGGATCCGCGCCTCGAAGCGTGCCCGCCGGCCGATCCGCCCCCCGGCCGGCGCGCGGCCGCCGGCCGATCCGCGCCCTCGACCGGCGCACCCCTCAGCTGAAGCGCGCCCACAGCCGCGGGTAGTGCTCCGCCATCACCTTTTCGTCGTCCATGTCGATCGGCTCGCCCTCGGGCACGTCCGGCTCCGGCAGCCCCAGGTCGGGCAGCCGCATCGCGGTCAGCTGCTCGTACGCCTCGTCCGCCGCGTACCCCACGTCCTCCGCGTCGCCGTCCGCCTCCGGGTCGAAGTCCGCGGCCAGGTCGGCGAGGTCGTCGGGCGCGGCCAGGGCGCCTTCGAAGACATGGCGGCCCTGGGCGATCAGCCAGCAGCGGAAGTAGTCGAAGGACTCGTCGTCCGCGCCGCCCAGCATGATGTCGGCGGCGCCCCACAGGTCCCAGCGGAAGGCACGGCCGAAGCGGATCTCGAAGTGCCGGGCGAAGTCCAGCACGGCGTCCGGGTCGAGCTGCGCCAGCCGCTCGACGAGCAGGTCGGCGTGCTCCTCCGGGTCGCCGTCGGCGGCCTCCCGGGTACTGTCGACGATCTCCCAGAACTCCGTCTCGTCCATCACGCGTCCAGCTTCCCGGTTGCCCCGCCGGCACGCACGCGGGGCGCCCCGGTTACACCCGTGTCGTTACGTTCCGCCCCGGATCACCGGGCCGCCCCGCGCAGCCGCCGGGACCCGTCAGCGTACCCGGAGCCTGAGCTGGTACAGCACCGTGCGCCGCAGCGGCCGGAAGCCGAGCGCCGAGTTCAGGGCCAGCATGTGCCGGTTGTCGTCCGCGTTGTCGGTCTTGATCTCGGTGATCTCCGGGTGCTCCGCCCTTGCCAGCCGCAGCATCTCGGCCTTCATCCACAGGCCGAGGCCGTGGCCGCGGTGGGCCGGCAGCGCCGCGGTCTCGTACTGCCGGGCGATACCGGACGCGTCAGCGGGGAGGACGAGTTCGGTGTAGCCGGCCACCGAACCGTCGGCCTCGGCGAGCGCGGCCACGGTCAGCAGCCGTTCACCCCGCCGGGCGACGACCTGGGCCGCCTCGCACACCCGGTCCTCGTCCCACTCGGCGGGCCCGCAGTCCAGCGTGCCCACCGGTGTGTCGGCCACGGCCTGTTTGGCGTGCGCCAGGCTCGCCGCCAGCGACTCCGGCACCACGCCCTCCCAGGACGTCAACCGGTAGCCCGCATGCGGCAGTTCCGGCAGCTTGCGGACGGCCTCCGGTACGTCGTCGAGCAGCAGCCGCAGCCAGGTCAGCCGGGCCGCCGCCAGGAAGCCGCGGGTCCGCAGGAAGCTCTCGCCGGAGGTGCCGGCCCCCGCCTCGATGACCACGGTGCGGCAGCCGGCGCCGGCCGCCGCCTCGGTGACGGTGGCCAGCAGCCGTGAGCCGGTGCCCATCCGCCGGTGCGCCGGATGGACCGTCAGGTCCACCTCGGCCAGGTGCCTGCGGCCGGGCGCGGTGAACAGCCGCTGGGTCGCGACCGCCAGCGGCTCCACGCCGGAGCCGCCGCCGCGGACCAGCCACAGCACCTGCCGGAACGCGCTGCTCCCCGTGGTCAGGTGGGCCCGCAGGGCGTCCTCGGAAGGAACGGGCTCACCGGGGCGGTCGTGCGCGAGCGCGGCGGCGTGCACCCGGTGCCAGGCGCGGAAGTCCTCGGCGGTGGGAGCCGTCAGCGGGCTTGGGTTGGCAGCCATCGGGGGGACGGTAGCCGGTGGCGCCAGACGCCCGCAATCCCTTTCGGTACGTCAGATTCCGCGTGACCGGCCGGATCACGCCCTGCCCCGCTGCCTCAGGTGTCACACAGGACCCCGGTACCGGTGTCCCGTACGCGCTCCGGGCGTCCGGACGCGGCACCCGGTGCCGCGCAGGCCCGGCGATACGCAGGGCGGCGTACGACGACCGGGTGGGACACCGTACGTCGCCCTGCGTGCCCGCGCTGCGCCATCCACCGCAGGGGCGGATGGCGGGCGGGGGGCTACAGCCCGTAGCGCGCCGCGGCCTCCTTGACCGTGGCGGGCTTGACGTCGCCGCGGCGGGCCAGCGCCGCGAGCGTCTGCACCACCAGCGACTGCGGGTCCACCCCGAAGTGGCGGCGGGCCGCGTCCCGGGTGTCCGACAGGCCGAAACCGTCGGTGCCCACCGACGTCCAGTCCTGCTCCACCCACGGCGCGATCTGGTCCGGCACCGCCCGCATCCAGTCGCTGAAGGCCACCACCGGACCCGGCGCGCCCTCCAGCGCCCGGGTCAC
The DNA here is from genome assembly GCF_031844685.1 of Streptomyces sp. ITFR-21. Taxonomy (NCBI): domain Bacteria; kingdom Bacillati; phylum Actinomycetota; class Actinomycetes; order Kitasatosporales; family Streptomycetaceae; genus Actinacidiphila; species Actinacidiphila sp. ITFR-21. Next base: position 1,448,644 of record NZ_CP134605.1, on the reverse strand, counting down.
GTACGGCACCCGGTCCTCGCCGCGCAGCCGGGCCGCGTCGCACTCCAGCGCCTCGCGCCGCAGTTCGGTCCAGGACGGCGCGGACCACACGTCGGCCGCCACCCCCCAGTCCTCGGCGAGCAGCCGCTGCGCGTCCAGCGCCCAGTGGATGGCGGTGCCGGACGCCAGCAGCTGCGCCCGCGGCGCGTCGGCCGGGGTCTCCACCGTGCCCTCGGCCGTCCGGTAGCGGTACAGGCCCTTGAGGATGCCCTCCTCGACGCCCTCGGGCATGGCCGGCTGGATCTTCGGCTCGTTGTAGACCGTCAGGTAGTAGAAGACGTCCTCGGAGTTTGGACCGTACATCCGCCGCAGGCCCTCGCGGACGATCACCGCGACCTCGTACGCGAACGCCGGGTCGTAGGAGAGCGCCGCCGGGTTGGTGGAGGCGATCAGGTGCGAGTGGCCGTCGGCGTGCTGCAGGCCCTCGCCGGTCATCGTGGTGCGGCCCGCGGTCGCGCCGATCACGAAGCCGCGGCCCAGCTGGTCGGCGAGCGCCCAGAACTGGTCGGCGGTCCGCTGCCAGCCGAACATCGAGTAGAAGATGTAGAACGGGATCATCGGCTCGCCGTGGGTGGCGTACGACGTGGCCGCGGCGGTGAAGTCGGCGAGCGAACCGGCCTCGCTGATCCCCTCGTTGAGGATCTGGCCGTCCTTCGCCTCCTTGTAGTACAGCAGCTGGTCGCGGTCCACCGGGTCGTATGTCTGGCCCATGGGCGAGTACAGGCCCGCCGACGGGAACAGCGACTCCATGCCGAAGGTGCGGGCCTCGTCGGGCACGATCGGCACCCAGCGGCGGCCGGTCTCCTTCTCCCGCATCAGGTCCTTGATGAGCCGGACGAACGCCATCGTGGTGGCGATCTCCTGGCCGCCCGAGCCCTTCTCCAGCGCGGTGAACGGCTTGGCGGCGGGCTGCGGCAGCGGTTTGGCCACCACCTTGCGGGCCGGCGCCGGGCCGCCGAGCGCGGCGCGCCGCTCCCGCAGGTAGCGCATCTCGGGGGAGTTCTCACCGGGGTGCCAGTACGGCACCACGGCCGCGTCCAGCGCGCTGTCCGGGATGGGCAGCTCCAGCAGGTCGCGCATGGTGCGGAACTGCGCGCCGGTGAGCTTCTTCATCTGGTGGTTGGCGTTGCGCGACTCGAAGCCGGCGCCGAGCGTGTAGCCCTTCACCGTCTGCGCCAGGATCACCGTCGGGGCGCCCTTGTGCTCCACGGCCGCCCGGTAGGCCGCGTACACCTTGCGCGGCTCGTGCCCGGCGCGGGAGGTCCGGAACAGCTCCAGCAGCTTGGCGTCCGACAGCCGGGCGCCGATCGCCCGCAGCGAGGGGTCCGCGCCGAAGAAGTGCTCGCGCACATAGGCCGCGTCACGGGTGGCGTACGTCTGGAACTGCGCGTCCGGGGTGTTCCGCAGCCGCCTGAGCAGCGCGCCGTCCAGGTCCTGGGCGATGACCTCGTCCCAGGCCACGCCCCACAGCGCCTTCACCACGTGCCAGCCGGCCGCCAGGAACTGGGCCTCCAGCTCCTGCACGATCTTGAAGTTGGGGCGCACCGGGCCGTCGAGCCGCTGGAGGTTGCAGTTGATGACGAAGGTCAGGTTGTCCAGGCCCTCGCGGCCGGCCAGTGCCAGGGCGGCGGTCGACTCCGGCTCGTCCATCTCGCCGTCGCCGAGGAACGCCCACACCCGGGAGCGCGAGGTGTCCTTGATGCCGCGGTGCTCCAGGTAACGGTTGAAGCGGGCCTGGTAGATCGCCGACAGCGGGCCGAGGCCCATGGAGACGGTCGGGAACTCCCACAGCCACGGCAGCCGCCGCGGGTGCGGGTACGAGGGCAGGCCGTCGCCGTTCGCCTCCTGCCGGAAGCGGTCGAGCTGCGCCTCGGAGAGGCGGCCGTCGAGGAAGGCGCGGGCGTAGATACCGGGGGAGGCGTGGCCCTGCAGGTAGAGCTGGTCGCCGGAGCCGTCACCCTCCTTGCCGCGGAAGAAGTGCTGGAAGCCGGTCTCGTACAGCCATGCGGCCGAGGCGAAGGTGGCGATGTGGCCGCCCAGGCCCTGGCGGCTGCCGCGGGTCACCATGGCGGCGGCGTTCCAGCGGTTCCAGGCGGTGATCCGGGCTTCCAGTGCCTCGTCGCCCGGATAGGCGGGCTCGGCGGCGGTGGGGATGGTGTTGACGTACTCCGTCTCCAGGAGCGGCGGCAGCGCGACACCCTCGCCGGCGGACTCCAGGGTGCGGCGCATCAGGTAGGCGGCCCGGTGCGGGCCGGCGGCCTCGGTGACGGCCGCGAGCGAGGCGCGCCATTCGGCGGTCTCTTCCGGGTCGCGGTCCGGTATCTGGTCGAGCTGACTCAGCCGGGTTCGGCGTACGTCGTCGTCGGGCACGGGGTGCCGCCTTCCGAACGAAGGGAGGGAGTGGAGTGCGAGTCGATGAGTCGGCATGACAGGGCTCGCCCTCCGTACGCCACGATACGCCGCCGATCGATGATCGATCAATGGTTCCCAGTAGGAAACATCGCAGGCGGCACGGGGTGTCAATCGCCGGGGCACCCAGTGTCAGCCGCTCCGGACGGTGGAGAGCGGGGCCCGGCGCTGCGGGTCTGCCGAGCCTTGGCGAGCTGCCGGGGGGGCTCGGCACGGGCCTGTCGGAGGCCGCCGGGCTCGGGGTGGCGGTAGGCGCGGGGGTGGGCGGGGGCGTGGGCGCGGGGGTGGCGCGGCGGGGTGCTCGGCGGCGGTGCGGGCGGCCGAGAGCCGCCGGGCTCAGGGCTCAGGGCCCGGGGACCGGGGGCGCGGCGGTCCGGGCCCGGACCCGCGGGCGCGGCCTCAGACCTGCGGGCGCGGCCTCAGACCTGCGGGGCGCAGCTGAGGACGTGGGACCTGATCAGGCCGCGGATGTCCGGGTCGCCGCGGACGAAGGCGTCCACGATCTCCTGGTGCTCTGCGGCGTACGCGCGCGGCGCCGGGCTCAGCCAGCGGATGGACAGGGTCGTCCACACCTCGATGCCCAGCGACTCCCACGCGTGCAGCAGCACCGCGTTGCCCGCCGCCCGTACCAGCTCGTGGTGGAAGGCCACGGTGTGCCGGGACTGCGCCTCGTCGTCCAGCGCGGCGTCCGCCGCCCGCAGCGCGGCGACCTCGCGCTCCAGCGCCGACGGGTCCGCGGCCAGCGGCCCGGCCGCCAGCTCCGCCGCCACCTGCTCCAGGCCGGCCCGCACCGGATAGCTCTCCTTGAGGTCGGCCGCCGTCAGGGCGCGCACCCGCACCCCCTTGTTCGGTGCCGACTCGATCAGCCGCAGCGTCTCCAGCTCGCGCAGCGCCTCGCGCACCGGCGTCTGGCTGACCGCCAGCTCCACCGCGATCCGGCGCTCCACGATCCGCTCGCCCGGCTTCCACCGCCCACTGACGATGCCTTCGAGAATGTGCTCGCGGATCTGTTCGCGCAGACTGTGCACGACCACGTGCGGGACCTCGTCCTGCCGAGCGGAACCAGCGGCCACGGGGTGCACTCCTTCCGGTTCGCTTGACATAGACGATACGACGAGGCCGCAAGGGTGCCTCGACCCAGGGCGGGTCCGGGCCGTGCGCGGCGCTGGACCGGGCCCCGGACCGGCGCTGGGACCGGGCCCCGGACCGGCCGGTCCGGGCCGCCGCCCGAAGGCCCCGGCGGCCCTCAGGAGGGCCGCCGGGGGATACGACGGCGCCCCCTTCCCGAGCTGGCGGGAAGGGGGCGCCGGACGCCGTACAGCGGCCGTGCCGGGCGGCTACAGGCCGAGCTCGACCTCGAACTCACCGGCTTCCAGGATCTCCTTCACCGCGGACAGGTAGCGCGCCGCGTCGGCGCCGTCCACCAGCCGGTGGTCGTAGGAGAGCGACAGGTACGTCATGTCCCGGACGGCGATGACCGTGCCGTCGAGGGTCTCCACGACCACCGGGCGCTTCACGGTCGCGCCGATGCCCAGGATGGCGGCCTGGTTCGGCGGCACGATGACCGTGTCGAACAGCGCGCCGCGCGAGCCGGTGTTGCTGATGGTGAAGGTGGCGCCCGCCAGGTCGTCCGGGGTGATCTTGCTCGCCCGGACGTTGGCCGCCAGCTCGGCGGTCTTCTTGGCGATACCGGCGATGTTCAGGTCGCCGGCACCCTTGATGACCGGGGTCATCAGGCCCTTCTCGGAGTCCACCGCGATCCCGATGTTCTCGGAGTCGAAGTAGGTGATGGTGCCCTCGCCCTCGTTGATCCGGGCGTTGATCACCGGGTGCGCCTTGAGCGCCTGGGCGGCGGCCTTGACGAAGAACGGCATCGGCGACAGCTTCACGCCCTCACGGGCCGCGAAGTCCGCCTTCGCCTGGTTGCGCAGCCGCATGATCCGGGTGATGTCCACCTCGAGCACGCTGGTCAGCTGCGCCTGCGAGTGCAGGGCCTTCATCATGTTGTCGCCGATGACCTTGCGCATCCGGGTCATCTTGACGGTCTGGCCGCGCAGCGGGGACACCGCGGGAGCGGCCTTGGGCGCGGCGGCGGGCGCGGCCGCGGCCGGGGTGGCGGCGGCCTTGGCGGCGGCTGCCGCGGCCTCGGCCGCGGCGAGCACGTCCTGCTTGCGGATCCGGCCGCCGACGCCGGTGCCGCGCACCGAGCCGAGCGAGACGCCGTTCTCGGCGGCGAGCTTGCGGACCAGCGGCGTGACGTAGGCGCCGTCCTCGGCGTAGCCGTTGACGGCGGCCGGGGCCGCGGCCTGCGCGGGCGCCGGGGCGGGTGCCGACGGGGCCGGGGCGGGTGCCGGAGCGGCCTGCGGCTGCGGCGCCGGGGGGGTCGGGGCCTGCGGGGCGGGCGGGGCGGGCGGGGTCGGGGCCTGCGGGGCGGGCGCCGCGGCGGCGGGCGCGGGTGCCGGAGCAGGTGCGGCGGGTGCGGGTGCGGCGGGTGCGGGTGCCGCGGGAGCCGCGGGAGCGGGCGCCGCCGGGGCGGCACCGGCCACGCCGATCACGGCCAGCCGTGCGCCGACCTCGGCCGACTCGTCCTCCTGGACCAGGATCTCCAGCAGGGTGCCGCCGACCGGGGACGGGATCTCGGTGTCCACCTTGTCGGTGGACACCTCCAGCAGCGGCTCGTCGGCCTCCACGCTCTCGCCGACCTGCTTCAGCCAGCGGGTGACGGTGCCCTCGGTGACGCTCTCACCGAGCGCCGGCAGCGTCACGTCGGTGCCCGAGGCGCCGCTGCCGCCCTTGGCGGCCTCCGCGGTCGGCGCCGGGGCGGGGGCCTGGACATCGGTGGACGGGGTGGTCTCGGGCGCCGGGGCGGGCGCGGCGGCCTGGGGCTGCGCCGGCGGCTGGGCCTGGGGCTGCGGTTCGGCGGCCGGGGCCGGAGCGGCGGCGGGGGCGCCGCCGCTGCCGTCGTCGATGACGGCCAGCTCGGAGCCGACCTCGACCGTCTCGTCCTCGGCGACCTTGATCGACGCGAGCACACCGGACGCGGGGGAGGGGATCTCGGTGTCGACCTTGTCGGTCGAGACCTCGAGCAGCGGCTCGTCGGCCTCGACGTGTTCACCCTCGGCCTTCAGCCAGCGGGTGACGGTGCCCTCGGTCACGCTCTCACCGAGCGCCGGCAGGGTTACGGAAACCGCCATGGTTGCGGTTGCTCCTCACGGATCTGTGCGAATGGGGTGGCGTGGATGAGGGTCAGTCGTGCGAGTGCAGCGGCTTGCCCGCGAGGGCCAGGTGGGCCTCGCCGAGCGCCTCGCTCTGCGTCGGGTGCGCGTGGATGAGCTGCGCGACCTCGGCGGGCAGCGCCTCCCAGTTGTAGATGAGCTGGGCCTCGCCGACCTGCTCGCCCATCCGGTCGCCGACCATGTGGATACCGACGACGGCACCGTCGCGCACCTGGACCAGCTTGACCTCGCCGGAGGTCTTGAGGATCTTGCTCTTGCCGTTGCCCGCCAGGTTGTACTTGAGGGTGACGACCTTGTCGGCGCCGTACAGCTCCTTGGCCTTGGCCTCGGAGATGCCCATCGAGGCGACCTCGGGGTGGCAGTACGTCACCCGCGGCACACCGTCGTAGTCGATCGGCACGGCCTTGAGGCCGGCCAGCCGCTCGGCGACCAGGATGCCCTCGGCGAAGCCGACGTGCGCCAGCTGCAGGGTCGGCACCAGGTCGCCGACCGCGGAGACGGTCGGCACGTTGGTGCGCATGTACTCGTCGACCAGGACATAGCCGCGGTCGAGCGCGACGCCCTGCTCCTCGTACCCCAGGTTCTGCGAGACCGGGCCGCGGCCGATCGCGACCAGCAGCACCTCCGCCTCGAAGGTCTTGCCGTCGGCGAGCGTCACCTTCACGCCGTCCGCGGTGTACTCGGCGCCCTGGAAGAAGGTGCCGAGGTTGAACTTGATGCCGCGCTTGCGGAAGGCCCGCTCCAGCAGCTTGGAGCTGTTCTCGTCCTCGACCGGCACCAGGTGCGGCAGGCCCTCGACGATGGTCACGTCCGTACCGAAGGACTTCCACGCGGAGGCGAACTCGACGCCGATCACGCCGCCGCCCAGGATGATCGCCGACTTCGGCACCCGGTCGAGCACCAGGGCGTGGTCGGAGGAGATGATCCGGTCGCCGTCGATCGCCAGGCCCGGCAGCGAGCGCGGTACGGAACCGGTCGCGAGCAGCACGTGGCGGCCCTCGACCCGCTGGCCGTTCACATCGACCGAGGTCGGCGACGACAGCCGGCCCTCGCCCTCGATGTAGGTCACCTTGCGCGAGGCGACCAGGCCCTGCAGGCCCTTGTAGAGGCCCGCGATCACGTCGTCCTTGTACTTGTGGACGGCCGCGATGTCGATGCCCTCGAAAGTGGTGCGTACACCGAACTGCTCGCTCTCGCGAGCCTGGTCCGCGATCTCACCGGCGTGCAGCAGCGCCTTGGTGGGAATGCATCCCTGGTGCAGACAGGTGCCCCCGAGCTTGTTCTTCTCGATCAGGGCGACGTCAAGTCCCAGCTGCGCGGCACGCAGAGCGGCTGCGTAGCCCCCGCTGCCACCGCCGAGGATCACTAGGTCGTAAACAGTGCTGGCGTCGTTCGCCACGTCACGTCCTCCATGCATGGGTTCGCCGGAGCCGGTCCACCATGACCGGGCGGCGGCTTGGGTTCGGCCGCTTTGTCTCAAAGGGGGGCCCTGTCGTGCCGAGACAACATCTTCGCACTTCTCGGGGGCAGACGGGCCACCGGCCCCGGCTGTCCGAACACGGCGTACGGCCCCGGGCATGTCACCCGGGGCCGTACGTGACCGATCTCACCCGGCTCTCATCCGATCAGAGCAGCTCGCCCTCGGCGGTCCGCCGGGCCAGCCCGACCAGGGTGCGCACCGCGCTGCCGGTGCCGCCCTTGGGGGTGTAGCCGAAGGGCGCGCCCTCGTGGAACGCCGGGCCGGCGATGTCCAGGTGGGCCCAGGTGATGCCCTCGCCGACGAACTCCTTCAGGAACAGCCCGGCGATCAGGCCGCCGCCCATCCGCGCTCCCATGTTGGCGATGTCCGCGGTGGGGGAGTCGAAGGTCTTGCGCAGCGCCGCGGGCAGCGGCATCGGCCAGGAGTCCTCGCCCTCGGCCAGCGCCGCGGTGTGCACGGCGCTGCGGAAGCCGTCGTCGTTGGACATGATGCCGAACCGGCCCTCGCCCAGTGCCAGCACCATCGCGCCGGTCAGCGTCGCCACGTCCACGATCGCGTCCGGCGCCTCCTCCGACGCGCGGGCCAGCGCGTCGGCCAGCACCAGCCGGCCCTCGGCGTCGGTGTTCAGCACCTCGACGGTCTTGCCGCTGTACATCCGCAGCACGTCGCCGGGGCGGGTCGCCCGGCCGCTGGGCATGTTCTCGGCCAGCGCCAGCCAGCCGGTGACGTTGACCGCCAGGCCGAGCCTGGCGGTGGCCACGATCGCGGCGAACACCGCGGCGGCGCCGCTCATGTCGCACTTCATGGTCTCGTTGTGGCCGGCCGGCTTGAGCGAGATGCCGCCTGAGTCGTACGTGATGCCCTTACCGACGAAGGCGAGCGTGCGGGTGGCCGCGGTGTGGGTGTACGCCACCCGGACCAGCCGGGGCGGGGTCGCCGAGCCCTTGCCGACGCCGATGATGCCGCCGTACCCGCCCTTGGCCAGCGCCTTCTCGTCCAGCACCTCGACCTTGAGGCCGAACTCCCTGCCGGCCGCGACCACCTCGGCGGCGAACGCGGTCGGGTCCAGGTCGTTGGAGGGGGTGTTGATCAGGTCCCGCGCCCGGTTGACCTCGACGCCCACGGCCGCGGCCCGCTCGGCCGCGGCCTTGTGCCCCTTGTCGCGCGGCTTGGCGCCGGTGATCGCCACCTCGCCCAGCGGGCCCTTGCCGCCGTCCTTCGCCTGGTAGGCGGTGAAGGCGTACGCGCCCAGCAGCGCCCCGGTGCCGATCGCCTCGACGTCGGCGGCCTCCGCCGCCGGCAGCGCGAACGCCGCCTTCTTCGCCCCGGCCAGCGTGCGGGCCGCGACCCCCGCGGCCCGCCGCAGCGCCTCGGCGTCGTACCCGGCACCGTCCTCGGGGGCCTCGCCGAGTCCGACCGCCACCACGACCGGGGCCTTCACACCGGCCGGGGCCGGCAGCTTGGTCACCTCGCCCTCGGCGCCCGCGGCACCCAGGGTCTCCAGCGTGGCGGCGAGTCTGCCGTCGAACGCGGAGTCCACCGTTTCGGCCCCCGGCGCCAGTCGCGGGCCCTTGGGACCCTTGGCCACGCCGACGACGACGGCGTCCGCGCGCAGCGACGCGGCGGAGGAGGTGCTGAGTGTCAGTACAGTCACGGTGGAGGGAGTCCTATTCGGTCGAGGTCCTGTCAACGGCCGGTGGGTGGCCCGGCCCGGCCTCCCGCATCGTATGGGGCCACATCAGCGGGGCCGAGGACAGTACGTGGGGCGGCAGGCGTCATCCGAGCCTACGCCCGGTCATTACGCCGCGGCCGAAGGGCCGATAGGCGGGTCGGAGTCGGACACCCGACCGGGCGTCAGCGCAGCGCGAGCACCGCCAGGGCGGCCGTGACGGCCGTTTCGCACAGCGCGCCGAAGACGTCGCCGGTGACGCCCCCCAGGCGCCGGCGACACCGCCGCAGCAGGGCCTCGGCGGCCAGCAGCCCGCCGGCCCAGGCGACCGCGGCCCGCAGCCCGGTGAGCCCGCCGAACGGCACGGCCGCCGCGGCCGCGGCCGCCCCGCACAGCACGGCGACGGCCCAGGCGGTACGCGGCCGGACCGCGCCCGCGACCGCCGCGCCGAGCCCCTCCGACCGCGCCGCCGGCACCCCCCGCCGGCAGGCGAGCGTCATGGCGGTACGCCCCGCCGCGCCCGCCAGCACGGCCGCCGCGCCGCCGTACAGCCGGCCGTGACCGTAACAGGCCGTCAGCGCCGCGGTCTGGGCGAGCAGGACGAGGACGAGGGTGAGGACGCCGAACGGTCCGATGTCCGACTGTTTCATGATCCGCAGCGCGTCCGGCGCGGACTTGGCGCTGCCCAGCCCGTCGGCGGTGTCGGCGAGACCGTCCAGGTGGAGTCCCCGGGTCAGGACGGCGGGTACGGCCACCGCCGCCACGGCCGCCAGCGGCGCACTCCCGCCCAGCGCGGCCAGCATTCCGCCCGCCACCGCCGCCGCGGCGCCGACCGTCACGCCCACCAACGGCGCCGCCGCCATCCCGCCGCGAGCCGCCGCCCGGTCCCACTGCCGCAGCCGCACCGGCAGCACGCTGAGCGTCCCGAACGCGAACCGCAGGGCGTCGCCCGCGGAGGCGGGTCCGGGGCCGTTCGCGGCGGGTTCGGTCACCGCGCGAGGCTATCGCGGCAGTCCGCCGCGGTGGCCCGGGGTCCGCGATGGGCCCGGCCGGGCTCGTACGGGTCCGCGCGTGGCGTCCGGCGGTGGTCCGTCCTCGGTGGGCGTGGTCGCGGTGTCTGCGGGCGGGTGGCAGGCCGCTGCGGCTGGCCGGGGTCCGCGATGGGCCCGGCCGGGCTCGTACGGGTCCGCGCGCGGTGTTCGGTGGTGGCCCGTCCTCGGTGGGCGCGGTCGCGGTGTCTGCGGGTGGCGGTCGGCGGGGCGGCGGCGCTGCCGGGCGTGCTGGCCGGCGGTGGCGTCCGGCGGTGGTCCGTCCTCGGTGGGCGTGGTCGCGGCCTCTGCGGGGCGGCCGGTCTGCGGGCGGCGGGCAATGGGCGGCGTCGCCGGTGGGCGGGGCGTCCGTGGGCCGCGGGAGCGCAGCCGCCGCCAGCCGCGGTCTCAGCGGTCCGGTCGGCTGCCGGGGCCGCGGCTGGCGGCGGCAGCTTCGGCGGTGACCGGGTCCGCGGGGCCGGCGGGGCTGACAGGGGCCGCCGGGACCTCGGGGGCGGTCGCGCCGGCGGACGCCACGGGATCCTCGGACGCCGCGGGGTCTTACGGCCGCGCCGACTCGACGGGGTCCACGGTTGCGACGGCCTCTTCGGGCTCGGCCGGCTCCCTGTCCCGCGGCTTCTCCGGTTCATCCGGTTCATCCGGTTCATCCGGCTCGTCCGGCTCGTCCGGCAGTTCGGCCGAGAGGGCGGCCGCGGCCTGGAGCAGCGGGAGGGCGAGCAGCGCGCCCGTACCACCGCCGGAGGAGACGCCCTGGCTCACCAGCGGCTCCAGCGAGATCCGGTCCAGCGCCTTCTCCTGGCCCGCCTCGCCGCTGGCGTGCCCCGCGAGCCACCAGTCCGGCGCCCGGAAGGCGACGCGCTGGGCGACCAGGGCGCAGGCGGCGCTCACCACGCCGTCGAGTACGACCGGCAGCTTGCGGACGGCTGCCTGGAGCAGGAAGCCGGTGATCGCGGCGAAGTCGGCGCCGCCGACCGCGGCCAGCAGGGCGAGTTGGTCGCCCAAAACCGGACGGGCCCGGCGCAGCCCGTCCCGGATCGCGGCACACTTGCGCATCCACGTCAGGTCGTCGATGCCGGAGCCGCGGCCGGTGACCACGGAGGCGTCGGTGCCGCAGAGCGCGGCGATCAGGACGGCGGCGGGGGTGGTGCCGCCGACGCTGAGGTCACCGAGCAGGACCAGGTCCGTGCCCGAGTCCGCCTCCTCGTCGGCCAGCGCCATACCGGTGCGGAAGGCCCGCTCGGCCTCGTCGGGGGTCAGCGCGTCCTCGACGTCCAGCCGGCCGGAGCCACGGCGCACCCGGTGCGCGGTCACCTCGGCGGGCAGCTCGGCCGGGTCGCAGTCCAGTGCCATGTCCACGATCCGCAACCCGGCGCCGTACAACCGGGCCAGCACGCTCACCGGAGCGGCGCCGTCGAGCGCGGCGCGGACGAGTGCGCTCGCGGTCCCCGCGGGGCGGGCCGAGACCTCCAGCGCGGCGACCCCGTGGTCCGCGGCGAACACCACGACCCGGGCCCGCTCGATCGGCCGCGCGGGCACCTGCCCCTGCACCGCCGCCAGCCAGTCCGCCAGCTCGGCGGCCTTCCCGAGCCCGCCCGCCGGCTTCACCAGCCGCCGCCAGCGCTCGCGCGACTCGCGCCGCACCCCGGCGTCCGGCCGCTCCACCAGATCCCCGAAGTCATCCATCTTGATCCCGCTCACCCCCGAACAGTACCGGCCCCTGGCCGGGGCGGCCTTCCCGGTACCCGCTGCCCCCTGCACCGGGGCCGGCCCGGACCCCGCCTGGCGGGGGAGGGGCGTCGGGCGGGGGATCGGCGCGCCGGGTCGCGCCTGTGGACGTCGTGCCGGCGCGATTTGGGGAGGGTGGTCGAGGCGGGGGCGGGTGAGTCGCCGGACCCCTGTGGGGGAGGCTCCCCGGTCCCCTCCTCGGCGCGAGGTGTCGGGGTGGGCCGGAGGAGGGGCGTCGGGCGGGGGCGCGTCGGGGTTGCGCCCGGCGCGTCGGGCTGGCGCGATGAGGGGACGGGCTGGGGTCGGGGCGCGGCGGGGTCCGGTGTCGGGTGCAGGCGGGGCCCGGACCCCGCCTGCTGGGGGAGGCCCTCCGGTCCGTTCCCCGGGCCGGGGGTCGGCGCGGTCGGGTCAGGGGCGCAGGGGGGTGGCGAGGCCGGCGGTGAGGAGCAGGACGTGTTCGGACTCGGCGGCCAGCGCGGCGTTGAGGCGGCCGAGTTCGTCGCGGAAGCGGCGGCCCGCGGGGGTGGGGGGCACTACGCCGGAGCCGACCTCGGCGGAGACGGCGACGACGGTGCGGCCGGTGGTGCGCCAGGCGTGGACGAGTTGCGCGGTGCGGGCGTGCACGGCGTCGAGGGGGGCGCCGTCGGCCCAGGCCCCGGCCGCGTCCATGGTGTGGGTCAGCCAGAGCGAGAAGCAGTCGATGAGCAGCGGCGGGCCCTGGCCGTCGGCGAGGAGCGGGACCAGCTCGCAGGTCTCCAGCGTGTGCCAGCCGGGAGGCCGCCGCTCACGGTGTCCGGCCACGCGCAGCGCCCAGTCCCGGTCGTCCTCGCGCGTCCCGCCGGTGGCCACGTACACCACCCCCGGGAAGGCCGACAGCCGCCGCTCCGCCTCCAGGGACTTGCCGGAGCGCGCCCCGCCCAGCACCAGCGTGCGCCGCGGCACGTCCGGCACCGACTGGTAGTCGCCGACCACCAGCGTCGTACCGTCGGGCACCGCGCGGGCCCCGGCCGCGGCGAGCCGGCGGGTCAGCTCGGCTCCGGGCGGCGCGTCGTGGCCGAGGTGGACCGCGACCACGTCCGTCGTACGGGTGACCGCGCCGGCCGCCCGCAGCCGCGCCAGCGCGTCCGGCCGCCCGACCACGTCGAGCAGCACCAGGTCGTACGGTTCCGGGTCCCGTTCGGTCAGCCCGGCCGGTGCGCACCCCGGCGGCAGATACAGCAGCCGCAGGCCCTGCGCGGACTCCACCGCGTACCCCGTACCCGGCGCGTCCACCGCGACCGCCTCCACCCGGTGTCCGGTCAGCAGCGGCAGCCGCCGCCCGTCCGGCACCCGGACCGGTGCGGGCAGGCCCGGCGGGATCTCCACCGGCGGCCCGTCGTGCGGGTGCGACAGCAGTACCTGCCGCAGGCCGCCGAGCGGCTGCCCGGCGCGGGCCGCGGCCAGCGCCACCCCCGGGGTCAGGTCGAGCAGCAGGACACCGTCCACCACCACCGAGGTCGCGGCCCGCGCCCCCGGGCCGACGGCGAGCGCGCAGGCCGCGCAGGGGCAACCGGGCAGCGGAAGTCCCTCGGGGGCGCCGGTGCCGAGCAGAGTCAGTTCCACCGCACGATCGTCTCGCGTCCCCGCGGGCCCGGCGCGCGGGGGGCCGCGCGCCGGGCCCGTGCCGGTCGGGCCTGCGGCCCGGTGCACGGGTGTCCTTTGGCGTCTTCTTGGCCGGGCCGCCGCACGGCCCCTTGCGGTGGGGGCGCGGGATCACCGGCGGGTGGTGGGCACGTCGCGCCGTTCCCCGCGCCCCTGAGGGGGCGCGTGCCCCTCGGCGTCTTCCTGGCGGGCCGCCGCGTCACCCCTTGCGGCTCAAGGCCGGGCCCGCGGCCGGTGGGGGCTGGCCGCGCCGGTTCCCCGCACCCCTGAGGGGGCGCGGCCCCCGGGGCCTCCTTCGGCCGCCCCCGCGTGGGTTGCTGTCGCGCTTCCGTGCGCGGGCACGCCGTGGTGGAGACGGTCCTTACGGGCGGGGCCGCGCCCGATACGCTGCCACGGCAGACGGCAGCAGCCCTGACCCCCGGACCGAGGGAGAAGCACATGGCGTGGACGTGGCGGTTCGAGAAGGCCGACGGCACCGAGGTGCCGCCCGCGGTGCAGCCGGAGGAGTTCACCACCCAGGGCGATGCCGAGTCCTGGATCGGCGAGATCTGGAAGGAGCTGCTGGAGGGCGGCGCCGACCAGGTCGTCCTCTTCGACGGCGAGAGCCGTGTCTACGGCCCGATGAGCCTGCACGCCGAGGCCGCCACCACCGACGAGACCTGACACCCGGGCGCGCGGCGGGCCCGCCGGTCCCCCCCGCGGGACCGGGCCCGCCGCACCCCGCCCCGCTCCCGCGGTGACGCGCCCCGCGGAATCCCGCGCCCGCGCCCACGTCCCGGCCGCGCGCCCCGCCCCGCTACGCCGCCCCCTGCAGCGACCCCAGCGTCACCTCCGTCGCCTTCCCCGTGCCGTCCCGCCCGTACTCGACCCTGACCTTCCGGCCCGGCTTCAGCGCCGCCAGCGCGTCCGTCAGGGACTGGACCGTGGTGATCCGGGCGTTGCCCAGCTTGGTGATGACATCCCCGGGCCGCAGGCCCGCCTTCGCCGCGGCGCCGTTCCGGGTGACGGACACGATCGCCGCGCCGGCCGGCTGGAAGTCCCGGTCCACCACACCCCGCACGGTCACCCCGAGCGCGGCCCGCCCGGAGTCGGTGACCTTGCCGTTGTCGATGATCTGGCCGGCGATCCGCTTGACCGTCGACGAGGGGATCGCGAAGCCGATGCCGGGCGCCGCGCCGCTGCCCAGCTGCGGGTCGGTGGCCGCCAGCGTCGGGATGCCGATCACCTGGTTGTCCAGGTTCACCAGCGCGCCGCCGCTGTTGCCGGGGTTGATCGCCGCCGACGTCTGCACCATGTCGGGGATGGTCGCGCCGGTGCCGTCGCCGGAATCGCCCTGGCTCTCGCTGACCGTGCGGCCGGTTGCCGAGACGATGCCCTGGGTGACGCTGCTGGACAGTCCCAGGGGGTTGCCCATGGCCAGCACGATCTGTCCGACGGCCACCTCGCCCGAGTCGGCGAACACCGCCGGCTTGAGGTCGTCGGGCGGGGACGCCAGCCGGATCACCGCGAGGTCGTTCGCCGGGAACGCCGACACCAGCGTCGCGTCCAGGGTTTTGCCGCCGGTCGCCAGCGACACCCGGAACGTCGTGGCCTTGCCGACCACGTGCGCGTTGGTGACGATGTCGCCCTTGTCGTCGAAGACCACGCCCGAGCCCAGGTCGGAGCTCGTGGTGATCTGCACGACCGACGGCAGGACGTTGCTGACCGCGTTCTGGTACGCGGACTGCAGGCCGTCGCCGCCGGAGGAGGCGGCCGCGGCGGGCGCCCCCGGGGCGCGGGTGTCGGTCGCCGAACCGACGGCGCCGGAGTCGGGGTCCGAGCTGCAACCGGTGGCCGCCAGCACGACGGCACACAGGGCCGCGGCGCCGGCCAGGGAGAAGCGGGTACGGGACGGATGCGATCGACTCATGTCCGCATTGTCACTTTTGCCGACCGGCCGGGCCCGGTCCGGACCGCCAACCGGGTCCCCGGCAAGTGGCGGCCCGGCCCCGCCGATCGCGGTCCCCGGCCGCCCGGGACGATCCCCGGGCCCCGGCCGTCAGATGCCCGTCGGGGCGTTCAGTCGCGCACGCCGCACAAATGCAACAGCGCCGCCACCGCCCGGTACGGATCCGTCCGCCCGGCGCGTTCCTCCGCCGCCAGCAGCAGGCCCAGCTCCCGGGCGTCCCGCGGCACCCGTACCAGGTCGCACGCCGCGTCGGTGAAGACCCGCACGCCGTACCAGCCCCGCAGCGCCACCCCGATCCCGGCCAGGGCCGCGGTCAGCGGGCCCCGCCGGTCGGCCCGCCGGCCGTGGCCCGGGTACCCGTCGGAGGCGAGGGCGTCCAGCACCGCGGCCCAGTCCCCGAGCAGCCCGGCGCGCAGGGCGGGCGCGTCCCCGTTGTCCACCAGCAGCGACAGCAGCCCGCCGGGCGTCAGTACGCGGGCCAGCGCGGCGAGGATCGGCTCCGGGTCGGCCACCCGCGACAGCACCCCGTGGCACAGCACCACGTCGAAGCAGGCCGGGCCGAAGTGCCGCCCGGTCTCCCGGCCGTCGCCCTGGATGACCGCGAAACGGTCGCGTACGTCCGGGGACTCGGCGGCCACCGCCGTCCGCAGCGCCGCCAGCATCGCCGGATCGGCCTCAAGACCGGTCACCAGGTGGCCCGCCCTGGCCAGCCGCAGCGCCTGCGTCCCCGGACCCGGACCGATGTCGAGCACCCGCAGCCGCCGCCGGGCGTGGGCGCCGGCGGGCTGCGGGAAGTGCGCGGCCAGCTGCTCGTCCAGCTGGCGGGCGACCAGCTCCTGCCGGACGGTGTTCCGCAGGCCGTCGAGCCCGTCGAGCCCGCCCGGTCCGCTCACCCCACCCGGTCCGGGGAGGGGACCGGGGCCGCCGTCGGGGAAGCCGCCCGCGGGCGGCAGCGCCGGGACCGGCGGTGTGCGGGCCCCGGGAACCAGGCCCGGCACCCTGGCGGGCGGCCAGGCGGGGCCGCCACCGGCACCCGGCGGGCTCCCGCCGGTGAAACCGCCGTTCAGAGCTTGGTGCCGCGCTGGACCTGCGGCTTCGGCAACCGCAGCCGGCGCATCTGGAGCGTCCGCATCAGACCGTAGGCGACCGAGCCCTTGACGTTCTTGTCGGGGAACCGCTTGCGCAGCAGGCCGCGCAGCCGCACGCCCGTCACCACCGAGTCCACCACGATCGCCACGATCACCACCAGCCACAGCAGCAGCGACAGGTTCTGCAGCGAACCGATCCGCACCACGCTGAGCACCAGGATCAGCACCGCGATCGGCAGGAAGAACTCGGCGACCCGCATCCGCGCGTCCACGAAGTCCCGGGTGAACTTGCGCACCGGGCCCCGGTCGCGGGCGGGCAGGTACCGCTCGTCACCGCCCGCCAGCGCCTCGCGCTGCTTGGCCATGTCGGTCCGGCGGGCGTCGCGGGCCTGCCGGGTGGCGGCCTTGCGGTCGGTCGGGGTCGTCACCGCCTTGCGCCGCTGGGTCTGCGCCTCGCTGCGCTTGGGAGTGGGGCGGCCCTTGGGAGCTTGCGGGTCGCGGACATTGTCCTCAAGCACGGCGGTGCCGGTGGTGGAGGACTGCTCATCTTGAGAACGGCGTCGGAACACGACGCCAAGGTTACGTGCTCCGCGCGGTGCACCCCAGCCCCCGCCTACTCCCCGGGCCGGAGGTGGCCGAACCGTGATCGTCCTTGCGGATGACCACTTCCCGGCCGGAACAGTGCGGTAATGGAACCAAGGCCCGTAGGCTTGGGTCTGTACAGGTGTCCGGAGAAGTTGCCGAGAAGGGGGCGCGCGAGGCCCATGAGCGGTGTCATGAAGCGGATGGGACTGATCTTCCGCGCTAAGGCCAACAAGGCGCTGGACCGGGCCGAGGACCCGCGCGAGACGCTCGACTACTCCTACCAGAAGCAGCTTGAGCTGCTCCAGAAGGTGCGGCGCGGCGTCGCGGACGTCGCCACGTCCCGCAAGCGGCTCGAACTCCAGCTCACCGAGTTGCAGCGCAAGTCGGCCACCTACGAGGACCAGGGCCGCAAGGCGCTGGCGCTCGGCCGGGAGGACCTGGCCCGCGAGGCGCTGTCCCGCCGGGCCGCCCTCCAGCAGCAGGTCGCCGACCTGGAGACGCAGCACACCACGCTCCAGGGCGAGGAGGAGAAGCTCACCCTCGCCTCCCAGCGCCTGCAGGCCAAGGTGGACGCCTTCCGCACCAAGAAGGAGACCATCAAGGCCACCTACACCGCGGCCCAGGCACAGACCCAGATCGGCGAGGCGTTCTCCGGCATCTCGGAGGAGATGGGCGACGTCGGCATGGCGATCCAGCGTGCCGAGGACAAGACCGAGCAGCTGCGGGCCCGCGCCGGCGCCCTGGACGAGCTGCTGGCCTCCGGCGCCCTGGACGACCCCAGCGGACTCGCCAAGGACGACATCCAGGCCGAGCTGGACCGCCTGTCCGGCGGCAGCGACGTCGAGCTGGAGCTCCAGCGGATGAAGGCCGAGCTGGCCGGCGGCACCCCTCAGCAGGCGATCGAGGGCGGCACCGGCGGTCAGGCGGCGCAGGGACGGCCGCAGGACACCCCGCGGTTCGACAAGCACTGACCGGCCACGGGGCCGAGGAGGAGGCCGTCATGATCGTCAGGATCATGGGGGAGGGCCAGGTGACGCTGGACGACGCCAACGTCACCGAGCTCAACAAGCTGGACGACCAGTTGCTCGCCGAGGTCCGCACCGGCGACGAGGAGGGCTTCCACCGCACCCTGGGCGCCCTCCTCGACGGCGTGCGCCGCCTCGGGGAGCCGCTGCCCGACGACGCGCTCGAGCCGTCGGACCTGATCCTCCCGTCGCCGGACGCGAGCCTGGAAGAGGTCCGCGAGATGCTCAGCGACGACGGCCTGATCCCCGGCTGACCGCCGTACCCCGTACCGGCGGTCCCGCCGCGCGGTACGGGACGAGCGGTTACCGTTGCCTACCGTGCCGTATTCGCCTGGACCGGGATGGCCGCCGCGGCCGGTGACGCGGTACGCAGCCGCCGCGCGTACGTCGCCGCCGTCGAGGAGCGCGCGGCACGCGCCGAGCGGTCCCGCGAGGAGGAGGCCAGGCGCCGGGTCGCCGAGGAGCGGATGCGGATCGCCCGCGAGCTGCACGACGTGGTGGCCCGCCACATCGCGCTGGTCAACGTCCAGGCCGGGGTCGCGGCGCACGTCATGGACAGCCGTCCCGACCAGGCCAAGCAGGCGCTGGCCCACGTCCGGGAGGCCAGCCGCTCGGCGCTGGACGAACTGCGCGCCACCGTGGGGCTGCTGCGGCAGTCCGGCGAACCCGAGGCGCCCATGGAACCCGCCCCCGGGCTCGGCGTGCTCGACCAGCTCCTCGACGGCTTCCGGCGGGCCGGGCTGCGCGTCACCGTGGAGTGCGGCGGCGACGCCGGGCACCCGCGGGCCCCGCTGCCCGCCAGCGTCGACCTGACCACGTACCGGGTGATCCAGGAGTCGCTCACCCACGTGCAGAAGCACGTGGGGCCCGCGGCGGGCGCGGTGGTGCGGACCAGCCGCGGCGCGGGCGCTGGAGGTGCTGGTGGACGACGACGGTGCGGTGGGTTCCGGCGCGGGTGCCGCCGTTCCCGTTCCGGCGGCCGGGCCGCGGCCGGCCCGCTCGCGCCAGGGTGCCCCGCTGCCGGCGGCCGCCGTCGGCGGCCACGGCCTGCTCGGCATGCACGAACGGGCCAGCGCGCGCAGCGCTAGGGCAGGGCTCGGGAGAGGAGGGCCAGGTCCGGGGGCCGCATGCCGCGCAGGGCGACGAAGCCGGAACTGGCGATCTCCAGGCCGGCGGTGACGCCGACGTCCACCGCCCATTGCGCTTCCGCCAGGACGTGGTCGACGCGGGTCGGTTCGCCCGGCGGGGTCGCCAGCAGGGCGGCGGTCAGGAGCCGGGTGGCCAGTCGGCGGGAGGTGGCGGCGAGGAGTTCCACCCGGCCGTCGCGGGTGTAGCAGTAGCCGCTGCCGGCCAGGTCGTCGACCACGAACAGCCGGTAGTGCCGCAGGAGTTCCTCGTGGTCGGCGCCGTGCGCCCCGCCCCGGGTACGCCGGTCCACGGAGTCCAGCAGGTCGCGGTGCCGCTCGGTCCCCATGTGCACCGGCCCGTCCGGCGGTGTCAGCCGGTCGGGGTCGGGCGGGCCGGACAGCCGCAGCGCCGGGTGCAGATGGAACCCGGCCCGGCGCAGGGTGCGGGCGGCCACCGGGTTGTCCGGCAGGCAGACCACTCCGCGCAGGCACGCCCTGCCGTGCACCAGCGCCCGGGCCAGCAGCGCCTTGCCGACGCCCTTGCCCTGCGCGCCCGGCACCACGGCGAGCAGCGACAGCGCCCACGTGCCCTCCCGCCGGTAGGACAGCACCGCCCCGACCGGTCCGGCCTCCTGGTCCTCGATCAGCCAGCAGCCGCCGGGGTCGGTACGGGCCAGGTGCCGGGTCCGCCCGTGGTGGCGGGCGATCCGCCCGGCCGGCCAGCGGCCGCCCGCCCCCGGGGCGCCCGCCACCGACCCGGGGCCGGCCCGGAACCGGGGCGCGGAGCCGGCGGCGTACAGCGCGCGCGGTGCCCCGAAGGCCGCCGCCGAGATCTCGCGCACGACCTCGGCGTCCTCCTCGTCGTCACGGACCGGTCGAAGGATCACCCGACCATCATCGCGCCACGCGTCACGGCAGGGCCAGCATCTGCTCCAGCGCCAGCTTGGCGAAGTGCTCGGTCTCGGCGTCCACCTGGATCCGGTTCACCAGCTTGCCGTCGGCCAGCGACTCCAGCGTCCACACCAGGTGCGGCAGGTCGATCCGGTTCATGGTGGAGCAGAAGCAGACGGTCCGGTCCAGGAAGACGATCCGCTGGTCCGGGTGCGCCTTCGCCAGTCGCCGTACCAGGTTCAGCTCGGTGCCGATCGCCCACGCCGAGCCGGCGGGCGCCTCGTCCAGCTTCCTGATGATGTACTCGGTCGAGCCGACGTGGTCGGCGGCCGTGACGACCTCGTGCCGGCACTCGGGGTGCACCAGCACGTTGACCCCGGGGATACGGGCCCGGACGTCGGCCACCGACTCCGCCGAGAAGCGGCCGTGCACCGAGCAGTGGCCGCGCCACAGGATCATCCTGGCCGCCCGCAGCTGCTCGGCGGTCAGGCCGCCGCCCGGCTTGTGCGGGTTGTAGACGACGCAGTCGTCCAGGGACATGCCGAGGTCGCGGACCGCGGTGTTGCGCCCGAGGTGCTGGTCGGGCAGGAAGAGCACCTTCTCGCCGTGGCCGAAGGCCCACTCCAGGGCGCGTTCGGCGTTGGAGGAGGTGCATATGGTGCCGCCGTGCCGTCCGGTGAACGCCTTGATGTCCGCCGAGGAGTTCATGTACGCGACCGGGACCGTCACGTCGGCGACCCCGGCGTCGGCGAGTACGTCCCAGCACTCGGCGACCTGCTCCGCGCTGGCCATGTCGGCCATCGAGCAGCCGGCCGCCAGGTCCGGCAGGATCACCCGCTGCCGCTCGGAGGTGAGGATGTCGGCGGACTCGGCCATGAAGTGCACCCCGCAGAAGACGATGTACTCCGCCTCCGGCCGGGCCGCCGCGTCCCGCGCGAGCTTGAAGGAGTCGCCGGTGACGTCGGCGAACTCGATGACCTCGTCGCGCTGGTAGTGGTGGCCGAGGATGAAGACCTTGCCGCCGAGGCGGGCCTTGGCGGCTCGGGCGCGCTCCACCAGGTCCGGGTCCGACGGCGCCGGCAGGTCCCCGGGGCAGTCCACCCCGCGCTCGCTGCGGGGGTCGGACTCGCGGCCGAGCAGGAGCAGCGCGAGCGGCGTGGGCTGGACGTCCAGCGTTTCTGTGGTGGTCACGGGCCCGTACGCCCTTTCTGTGCGACTCTTCGCGACGCAGACCTTTTCGTCTACTTGACGCTATCTATCATAGCCCGTTTGTGTCAGATTGACGATGGCAGTTTCGTCACTGTGACGCATCCCCCGTCTTCGCCGTGGAGGTTCCCCGTGCAGCGGGGCCCGATGCGGGCGCGATGCGGGCCGAGCGGCGGGCGGGGCCCGGCGGGGTTGTGCGAGCATGGAGGCGTAAAGCGTCGGATCGGACGCGCGGCACGGGGAATGATTCCGCGAGGGCACCGGTTAGCCGATACGCCAGCAGTCCGTACAACCCGGGAGAGAAGCACATGACGGTTCAGGACGAGACCACCACCACGAGCGACGGCATCCTCCTGTCCGGCGCCGCCGCCGCCAAGGTGAAGGGCCTGCTTGAGCAGGAAGGCCGCGACGACCTGGCGCTCCGGGTCGCGGTTCAGCCCGGCGGCTGCTCGGGCCTGCGCTACCAGCTCTTCTTCGACGAGCGCTCGCTCGACGGCGACGTCGTCAAGGACTTCGGCGGCGTCAAGGTCGTCACGGACCGGATGAGCGCCCCCTACCTGGGCGGCGCCTCCATCGACTTCGTGGACACCATCGAGAAGCAGGGCTTCACGATCGACAACCCGAACGCCACGGGTTCCTGCGCCTGCGGCGACTCGTTCCACTGAGGCCGGACGCCGGGCGGCCGAGCACCGCCCGGCACTGACGGCGTCGGCGGGCCGCCGGCACTGACGGCGTCGGCCGCGGGCCCGCGGGACACGACAAAGCGGCGGCACCCCCACCGGGTGCCGCCGCTTTTTGTACGGCAGTCGGTCACTGTCCCCTGACCGGCTGCCCGTTCGAGGTGTCCACTACGGTCCTGCCCGCCAGCGGCTGCTTCAACTGCACCTTCTGGACGTAGGTGCGGGCCATCGCCGGACACGCCGTGTGCGGCTTGCCGATCGGCACCGCCGTCACACTCACCCGTACCTGGTCGCCGGCCTCCTCCGCCTTCGCGTGGTACGTGCTGCACACCCCGCCGACGAAGGACACCGCCAGCGAGCCGCCGTCGGTCTGATACCCGGTCAGCCGCACGATCTCGGCGCTCGTCCGGGGGTCGGCCGGCTGCGCGGGTACGGCGGTCGCGGTCGGGCCGCCCGGCAGCATCGGCCCGCCGGGGTCGACGGGCCCGCCGGGCGCGGCCGGCGCCGTGGCGCTGCCGCCGCCCTGGACGTACGCGGGATCCACGGCCTGTTCGGCCACCACCGCGGTCCCGGTCACCCCGGCGGGCGCGACGTCGAACAGCCACGCCGGCACCAGCGCCTCCGCGCCGGACACGAACTGCTGCCAGAGCCCGAAGACGGCCCCGCGCACCTGCGTGGGATGGCCGTTGCCCGCGACGCACGGCAGCGTGTGCGGCAGGCTGCGCGGCAGCTTCTTGTCCTCGCCCGGCACGGTCGGCGTGGCCGGCACCCTGGGCACCAGCGGGACCATGCAGTTCGCGACGCCGTGGTCGGGCGCGTCCATGGCGCCGCCCAGCTGCTCGAAGGCGGTCTTCGCGGAGACCACCGGGTAGGTGTCGCCCTTGGTGAGCGCCGACAGCCGTCCGGACGCCTGGACCAGCCGCCCGTCCGGCCCCACCTCCACACGGGTACTCCAGCCGTGGGTGGGCAGGCCGCCCACCACCGGGTCCACCGTCACCGTCCGCCGGTCACCCACGGTGGGAGAGGCGTCGATCCGTGCGCCGGACAGTCCCAGCCCGGCCAGCAGCGGAGCCGCCGCCTCCTGGGCCCGCCGGGCCGACACCGGGGCCGACGGGCCGCCCGTTCCGGGCGCCGGGTCCGCGGGTCCCGAGGCGGCGGTGCCGCCCGCGGCCGGTCCCGGGCCGGATGTGCCGCTCGCGGCGTTCCCCGCGTCGGGGGAGCCGCCCGCGCCCGGAACGGCGGTGGAGGAGGCGTTCCCCGCGGCCGGTCCCGGGCCGGGGGTGCCGCTCGCCGCGCTCCCCGGGCCGCCGCCGGCCGGTCCCGACCCCGGTACACTGCCCGCCGCCGGCCCCGACCCGTCCAGCAGTTGGCCCGGCACCGCGGCCGGCCCGTAGCCGGAGTACGTCCAGTTGCCCGGCGCGGACCGGCCCACCGTCAGCGCCGAACCGCCCGGCGCGCCGCCCACCTCCCAGGCCCCGCCGCGCAACACCGCCGGGCCGGTCATGCCGAGCAGTCCGGCCAGGCGCTGTGCCTGCGCCCGGGTCACCTCGGCGTCCGCCCGGTACACCGGGGCCGACCCCGGGCCCTTCGGCAGGCTGCCGGTCAGCTGGAACACCGCCCCGCCCGACCCCGGGCCGTCGGAGCCCGTCACCGGGACAGGGCCCACCGGGTCCAGCCGCAGCGGCGCCGGCCTGCCGTGCGCGGCCCCGCCCCTGTCCCCGCCGCCGGACCGCGCGGCCCAGTACGCGCCGCCGGCACCGGCCAGCAGCACGGCGAGCGCGACCGCGCCCACCACCAGCCGCGGCCTGCGGGGGTGTCCGGTCTCCGCGTCGGGCCGGTGTGCCGTACCGGCGACGCCCTCGTCACGGTGTTCGACGCTGTTGTCGTCCCGTTCGGTGCTCACCGCGTGCTCCTTCGGCTCCTGGTACCGCCAGACGCCGATGGGACGCGGCACGCCGCGATCCGGTTCCCCTGAAAGGATTACCCGCGGACCGGCGCGGTGCCGGGTGGCGGCCGGCGGGTCAGCCGCCGTACTCGGACATGCCGGCGACGAAGTGCGCGGTGGCGGCCGGCACCGTGACGCCGTGCGGACCGGCCGGGGCGGCCACCGCCCGCGCCGGCGCGGCGGCAGTCTGCCAGCGGGCCGCCAGCCGCCGGCAGTCGCCGATCAACTGCTCCAGCGAGTCCGGTTCGCCGGGCCAGGAGGAGGAAGTCGGGGGGAGTACGGCCGATGGCACAGTTCTCATCACTCGACCCTAGGCACGCGTTACCGAAGGAGAAAGCCCTACTATCAGGTAGTTTCGCCGTGTCCTAGGAAGTCGCCGGGAAATCCCGCCGAACTTCTTCCCCTGCGTCCCCCCGCATTCCCCCACCCTGCCAGCAATCCCCCGCCTTCAGGAGCCCCCGCCGTGCGTATCGCCGTCACCGGATCCATCGCCACCGACCATCTGATGACCTTCCCCGGCCGCTTCGCCGACCAGTTCGTCGCCGACCAGCTGCACACGGTGTCGCTGTCGTTCCTCGTCGACGCGCTCGACGTGCGGCGCGGCGGGGTCGCGGCCAACATCTGCTTCGGGATGGGCCAGCTCGGCACCAAGCCCATCCTGGTCGGCGCGGCCGGCAGCGACTTCGGCGAGTACCGGGTCTGGCTGGAGCGGCACGGCGTGGACACCGGCTCGGTGCGCATCTCCGATGTGCTGCACACCGCCCGCTTCATCTGCACCACCGACCGCGACCACAACCAGATCGGCTCCTTCTACACCGGCGCCATGAGCGAGGCCCGGCAGATCGAACTCCAGGCGGTCGCCGACCGGGTCGGCGGCCTGGACCTGGTGTCCATCGGCGCCGACGACCCGGAGGCGATGGTCCGGCACACCGACGAGTGCCGCTCCCGCGGCATCCCCTTCGCCGCCGACTTCTCCCAGCAGATCGCCCGGATGGACGGCGAGGACATCCGGCTGCTGGTCGACGGGGCCGCGTACCTGTTCAACAACGAGTACGAGAGGGGCCTGATCGAGGCCAAGACCGGCTGGAGCGCCGAGGAGATCCTGACCCGGGTGGGCACCCGGGTCACCACGCTGGGCGCGAGCGGTGTGCGCATCGAACGCAAGGGGGAGTCCGCCATCGAGGTCGGCTGCGCCGAGGAGGAGGCCAAGGTCGACCCGACCGGCGTCGGCGACGGCTTCCGGGCCGGCTTCCTGTCCGGCCTGGCGTGGGGCGTCGGTCTGGAGCGCGCCGCGCAGATCGGCTGCATGGTGGCGACCCTGGTCATCGAGACCCTGGGCACCCAGGAGTACGAGCTGCGCCGCGGCCACTTCATGGAGCGCTTCACCAAGGCGTACGGCCAGGAGGCCGCCGACGAGGTCCGCACGCACCTGCGCGGCTGACCCCGCCGGATGCCGCACCCGGTCAGACGCGGCGCCGCACCACGTACGCGGTGCCGCGTACGGCCGGGTGCTCCCCCACGTACTCCTGCTCGCGCATCGCGCACCACGCCGGGATGTCCAGCCGGGCCGCCTCGTCGTCGGCCAGTACGGTGACCAGGCCGCCGACCGGCACCCGCCCGATCACCCGGGCCAGGTCGATGACGGGGATCGGGCAGAGCCTGCCGAGCGAGTCCACCACCAGCCCGTCGGCCGGCCCGGCGCCGGCCGCCGCCCCCTGCCCGGCCGCCCGTGCCTCAGCCGGCACCGCTCCCACCGGCCCTGCTTCCACCGGCCCGCTGCCGACCGGTGCCCCGAGCCGGCCGCGGACCTCCGCGACCACCCCCGGCAGCACCGCGAGGAACCGCTCGACGTCCGCCTCCTCGGTACCGGGCGGCAGCGACACCCGCACATTGCCCTCCGAGAGCACCCCCATCGCCTTGAGCACATGACTCGGCGTCAGGGTGCTCGACGTGCACGACGAACCCGACGACACCGAGAAGCCCGCCCGGTCCAGCCCGGTCAGCAGCGCCTCGCCGTCCACGTACAGGCAGGAGAAGGTGACCAGGTGCGGCAGCCGCAGCCGGTCGTGCCCCACCACCTCGACATCGGGCACGAGCTGCGGCACCCGGCTCCTGATCCGGTCCACCAGCGCGGACAGCCGTACCGCCGTTCGCGCCGCCTCCTCCCGCACCGCGCGCAGCGAGGCCGCCGCCGCCACGACCGCCGGCAGGTTGCCGAAGCCCGGCGCGCGGCCCGACTCCCGCTCGTCGGCGGGCTCCTGGGGCGCGTACCGGGTGCCCTTGCGCACCACCAGCAGTCCCACCCCGGGCGGGCCGCCCCACTTGTGCGCGCTGCCCGCCAGCAGCGACCAGCCGCCCGGCACCGGCCCCCAGGCCAGCGACTGCGCCGCGTCCACCAGCAGCGGCACCCCCACCGCCCGGCAGGCGTCGGCCACTTCGGCGACCGGCTGGACCGTCCCCACCTCGTGGTTCGCGGACTGCAGACAGGCCAGCGCGGTGTCCGCCCGCAGCGCCGCCGCGAACGCCGCCGGATCCACCCGCCCGGCGCGGTCCACCCCCACGTGCGCGCTCTCGTACGGCTCGGCCGCGTGCAGTACCGCCGAGTGCTCCACCGCCGACACCACCACGCGGCGGCCGATCCGGCGGCGCCCCGCGGCGGCCCCCGCGACCGCGGAGTGCAGCGCGCGTGTCCCCGAAGGAGTGAATGCCACCTCGTCGGGGCGGCAGCCCACCTCCGCCGCCACGGCCTCCCGTGCCGCGTCCAGCAGCAGCCGGGCCCGCCGTCCCTCCCGGTACAGCCGGGCCGGATCCGCCCACCCCTCCTCCAGCGCCGCGAGCAGCGCCTGACGTGCCACCGGATGCAGCGGAGCCGCCGAAGCCATGTCGAAATAGGGCATGCCGGAACGCTACAACCCGGGGCCGTCCCGACCCCGTCACCGGGCCACTTGACCGGCAAAGCACGGCCTTCCGCACCTTCCGGGTGAGCCCCGGCGCGTTGGACCCCCTCCCCGCGCGACCCCAAATAGCGTCCAGTAGGGTTTGGTCCGCATAAGAATCCACACCTCATCTGCCCGCGCGCGGGCCGACCGACCAGCAGACGGCCGGAACACTCGTAACGCGCGGCCGAGACTCTCGGGAAGGCGCTACGTGAGTCCCAACGGCTCCGACCGCTCGTCGCGGCGCCCGATGCGGCGATGGCTGCCGCAGGCGCTGGCCGCGGGCCTGGTCCTTGCGACCGCCTCCGGTTGCTCCTACAAGGACTACCCCCGGCTCGGCATGCCCAGCCCGGCCACGGAACAGGCTCCCCGGATCCTTGCCCTCTGGCAGGGCTCATGGGCCGCCGCACTGGTGACGGGCGTGCTCGTCTGGGGACTGATCCTGTGGAGCGTGATCTTCCACCGGCGCAGCCGGACCAAGATCGAGGTCCCTCCGCAGACCCGCTACAACATGCCTCTCGAGGCGCTCTACACCATCGTCCCGATCATCGTGATCGCGGTGCTGTTCTACTTCACCGCCCGTGACGAGTCCAAGCTGCTGGACACCTCCAAGAAGCCCCAGCACGTGGTCAACGTGGTGGGCTTCCAGTGGAGCTGGGGCTTCAACTACGTGGAGGACGTGGACGGCGACCCGGCGACCCCCGCCGGGGTGCCGAAGGAGCTGGCCACGATCCCGGCGAACAAGCTGGACCTGCCGCCCGGCGCCGAGGGCGTCTACGACGTCGGCACCCCGGCCAGCAAGAATGCGGACACCGGCAACCCCGGCCCGACGCTCTGGCTGCCCGAGGGCCAGTCGGTGCGCTTCGTGCTCACCTCGCGTGACGTCATCCACTCGTTCTGGATCATCCCGTTCCTGATGAAGATGGACGTCATCCCCGGTCACACCAACGTCTTCCAGGTCACGCCGAACAAGCTCGGCACCTTCGAGGGCAAGTGCGCCGAGCTGTGCGGTGAGGACCACTCCCGGATGCTCTTCAACGTCAAGGTCGTGACGCCGGCCCAGTACCAGCAGCACCTCAAGGACCTGGCGGCGAGCGGCCAGACCGGTTACATCCCGGCGGGCATTGCCACCACGGGCAACGCGAAGAACTCGGAGCCCAAGACCACATGAGCATTCTCAACGAACCGGTGGGGGCGGCCCCCGCCGAGGACGACTCCTACGCCGACCAACTCCCGGTCAAGCCGCGGCGGCCCGGTTCCGTGGTGGTCACGTGGCTGACCACCACCGACCACAAGACCATCGGCAGCCTGTACCTGATCACGTCGTTCGTCTTCTTCCTCATCGGCGGCGTGCTGGCGCTGATGATGCGCGCCGAACTGGCCAGGCCGGGGAACCAGTTCCTGTCGAACGAGCAGTTCAACCAGGCGTTCACGATGCACGGCACCGTGATGCTGCTGATGTTCGCGACACCGCTGTTCGCCGGCTTCACCAACTGGATCATGCCGCTCCAGATCGGCGCGCCCGACGTGGCGTTCCCCCGGCTGAACATGTTCGCCTACTGGCTCTACCTGTTCGGCTCGCTGATCGCGGTCGGCGGCTTCGTCACCCCGCAGGGCGCTGCCGACTTCGGCTGGTTCGCGTACTCCCCGCTGTCCGACGCGGTGCACTCGCCCGGCGTCGGCGGCGACATGTGGATCATGGGCCTGGCGCTGTCCGGCTTCGGCACCATCCTCGGCGCGGTCAACTTCATCACCACGATCATCTGCATGCGCGCCCCCGGCATGACGATGTTCCGGATGCCGATCTTCTGCTGGAACGTGCTGCTGACCGCCGTCCTGGTGCTGCTCGCCTTCCCGGTGCTGGCCGCCGCGCTGCTGGCGCTGGAGGCGGACCGAAAATTCGGCGCCCACGTGTTCGACTCCGCCAACGGCGGCGCGCTGCTGTGGCAGCACCTCTTCTGGTTCTTCGGCCATCCCGAGGTGTACATCATCGCGCTGCCGTTCTTCGGCATCATCTCGGAGGTCATCCCGGTCTTCAGCCGCAAGCCGATGTTCGGCTACATCGGCCTGGTCGCGGCGACCATCTCCATCGCCGGCCTGTCCGTGACCGTGTGGGCGCACCACATGTACGTCACCGGCGGGGTGCTGCTGCCGTTCTTCTCCTTCATGACCTTCCTGATCGCGGTACCGACCGGGGTGAAGTTCTTCAACTGGATCGGCACCATGTGGAAGGGGTCACTGAGTTTCGAGACACCGATGCTCTGGGCGATCGGCTTCCTGATCACCTTCACCTTCGGCGGTCTGACCGGTGTCATCCTGGCCGCGCCACCGCTGGACTTCCACGTCTCCGACTCGTACTTCGTCGTCGCGCACTTCCACTACGTGGTGTTCGGCACCGTGGTGTTCGCGATGTTCGCAGGCTTCCACTTCTGGTGGCCGAAGATGACCGGCAAGATGCTGGACGAACGGCTCGGCAAGATCACCTTCTGGACGCTGTTCTTCGGCTTCCACGGCACCTTCCTGGTCCAGCACTGGCTGGGCGCGGAGGGCATGCCCCGCCGGTACGCCGACTACCTGGCCGCCGACGGCTTCACCACCTTGAACACCGTCTCGACCATCAGCTCCTTCCTGCTCGGCCTGTCGATCCTGCCGTTCCTCTACAACGTGTGGAAGACGGCCAAGTACGGCAAGAAGGTCGAGGTCGACGACCCGTGGGGCTACGGCCGTTCGCTGGAGTGGGCGACCTCCTGCCCGCCGCCGCGGCACAACTTCCTCACCCTGCCGCGGATCCGCTCCGAGTCCCCGGCGTTCGACCTGCACCACCCGGAGATCGCGGCGGCCGAACTGCTCGCGCACACCCCGGACCGCTCGCTGGCCGGCAGCGGGAGCACGCCCGGCACCACCCAGGGCACGGAGGAGGGCAAGTGAGGATCCAGGGCAAGATGTTCCTCGGCCTGGCCGTCTTCATTCTGGCCTCGGCCATCGTCTACGGCTTCTGGTCCAAGGAGCCGGCCGGCACCACCGCGCTGTTCCTGGCGTTCGCGCTGAGCCTGATGATCGGTTTCTACCTGTCCTTCACCGCCCGCCGGGCGGACGCCGGAGCACAGGACCGGGAGGACGCCGACGTCTCCGACGAAGCCGGTGAGGTGGGCTTCTTCAGCCCGCACAGCTGGCAGCCGCTCTCACTGGCGACCGGCGGCGCGCTGGCCTTCCTCGGCATCGTCTTCGGCTGGTGGCTGCTGTTCTTCTCGCTGCCCATCATCCTGATCGGCGTCTGGGGCTGGGCCTTCGAGTACTACCGGGGCGAGGACCGCACCCAGTAACACGCGGTCACCGCCTGGCGGGCGCGGGCACCGTACAGGTGCCCGCGCCCGCTTTTCCGCAGCCCGCCGCCGACACGCCGTGGCGGCACACCCTTTTGTACGCGCTCGCCGCGCGGAATCCCGGTGGCGTTCATAGCGTGATCGCATGAGCCACCACCTTCACACGAGCCACCACCCATGGCGCCGCCGCACAGCCCTGAGCTGCGCGCTCCTCATAGCGCCCCTGGCGGTGGGGCTCACCGCCTGCGACGGCGACGGGAACCCGCTGGCCGCACCCCCCTACGACGCCGCGGCCCGGGTGGTGTTCGGCGCCGCCGGCAGCGGCAAGGCCGACCCGAACAAGCCGCTGAAGGTCTCCGTCAAGGACGACGGCAGCCGGATCACCGACGTGACCGCCACCGACGCCGCGGGCCGGGCCGTACGCGGCGAACTCAGCGCCGACGGACTGCGCTGGCAGTCCACCGGATCGCTCGCGGCAGGCGCCCACTACACCGTGCGGGTCAGCACCGAGGACTCCGACGGCCACCCCGGCCGCAAGGTCGTCGGCTTCGACACCACCCCCGCAGACGCCGGACTGCACGTCTCCTTCGGACCGGACGCCGGTACGTACGGGGTCGGACAGCCCGTCACCGCCGAGCTGAGCCGGCCGGTCAAGGACCGGGCGGCCCGCGCCGCGGTCGAGGCCAACCTGCACGTCGGCTCGACCCCCCGGGCCACGGCCGGCTCCTGGTACTGGGTCGACGACCGCACCCTGCACTACCGGCCGCGCACCTACTGGCCGGCCGACGCCACGATCCAGGCCACCAGCAACCTCAGCGGGGTACGGGTCCAGAGTGGCCTGTACGGCGGCGCCGACAAGCCGCTGACCCTGCACACCGGCCACCGGGTCGAGGCGATCACCAACGCCGCCACCGACCAGATGACGTTCAAGGAGAACGGCAAGGTGGTGAAGACCCTCCCGGTCACCACCGGCAAGCCCGGCTTCGACACCCGCAACGGCTTCAAGGTGGTGCTGGGCAAGGAGTCGTTCGTCCGGATGACCAGTCAGAGCATCGGCATAGCCGCCGGCAGCTCCGACTCCTACGACCTGCCCGTCTACTGGGCCACCCGGGTGACCTGGAGCGGTGAGTACGTGCACGCCGCGCCCTGGTCCGAGGGCTCCCAGGGGCTCGCCAACGTCAGCCACGGCTGCACCGGCATGAGCACGGACAACGCGCACTGGTTCTTCGACCACGTGCGGCAGGGCGACGTCGTCGACGTGATCAACAGCAAGGGCCCCACCATGACGCCCTTCGACAACGGCTTCGGCGACTGGAACCTCAGCTGGGACCAGTGGCAGAAGGGCAGCGCCCTGGGCGCGGCGCCCGCCGGGGCGAAGACCGACGCCGTGAAGACGCCCGCCTCCGCGCCGGCCCGGCTACAGCCCGAGACCGCCTGATCCGCCCGCGGCGCCGGACCGGCGCGCCGCGTCGACCGGACCACCGGACCGACCGCGGCCTACCGGACCGCGGCCTACCGGACTACAGGGTCGCGACGGTCGTCACCGGAGCGACCCGGCGGCGCAGCAGGATCGCCAGGGTGTCGCTGAGGGCGACCGGGTCGACCGGGTGGGTCACCGCGGCGTCCGCCCGGCTCCAGGTGGCCAGCCACGCGTCCTGCGGGCGGCCGATCAGCACCAGCACCGGCGGGCAGCGGAAGACCTCGTCCTTGATCTGCCGGCACACACCCATCCCGCCGGCCGGGTTCGCCTCGCCGTCCAGCACGCACAGGTCGATGCCGCCGAGCTCCAACTGCTCCAGGACCGCGGGGAGTGTCGCGCACTCCACGTACTCCACCGGCGGCAGGTCCGCGGCAGGCCGGCGGCCGACGGCGAGCCGGACCTGCTCCCGGGTGTTCGCGTCGTCGCTGTAGACCAGCACGGTGGCGGTCGCCTGCATCCTGGTTCCTCCTCGTCGGCAAGCCGGTGGGCGCGTTCTCACGTGCCTCGGATGCTACTCCCGAAGGTGCCCCCGCGAGCAGGGTCCGTACCCCGCGAAGATCCCGGAGAACGGTCCCGACCGACCGTCATCCCTCGTTCGAGGGACCCCGCCACTAGGCCGTACGAGTCCGGCCGCAGCCTTGACACACCGAAGGGGACCCCCCGGGGTCAGGGCCGGACAAGGGACCGACATAATGTCGGACGTGGCGACAGCAACAGCAGTAGAAGCCGGGCACGCGCACCCGTCGGTCAACCGGCCGAACCTCACCAGCGTCGGGACCATCATCTGGCTGAGTTCCGAGCTGATGTTCTTCGCGGCCCTCTTCGCGATGTACTTCACGCTCCGGTCGGTCACGGGCGAGGTGTTCTGGAAGGAACACGCGCACGCGCTGAACGTGCCGTTCTCCGCGACGAACACCACGATCCTGGTGCTTTCCTCCTTCACCTGCCAGATGGGCGTCTTCGCCGCCGAGCGCGGCGACGTGAAGAAGCTCCGCTCCTGGTTCATCGTGACCTTCGTCATGGGCGCGGTGTTCATCGGCGGACAGATCTTCGAGTACACCAACCTGGTCAAGAAGGACGGGATCTCGCTCAGCTCGGACCCCTACGGCTCGGTGTTCTACCTGACCACGGGCTTCCACGGGCTGCACGTGACGGGCGGTCTGATCGCGTTCCTGCTGGTACTGGGCCGGACGTACGCGGCCAAGCGGTTCACCCATCAGCAGGCCACCGCTGCCATCGTCGTGTCCTACTACTGGCACTTCGTCGATGTGGTCTGGATCGGCCTCTTCGCCACGATCTACCTGATCAAGTAGCCGGTCCCGGGTCCCGGTCCGACCGGGTGGCCCAGGAAGAGACAGCCAAGCAGCCAAGCATCGACAAGAGATCCTGACACTCGGGGTAATCCGTGAAAAAGCTCTCCGCACGACGGCGCCATCCGCTGGCAGCGCTTGTCGTCCTATCCTTCGCGCTCGCGGCCACCGGGGGGCTCTACGCCGCGCTCGCTCCGGCGCCCCAGGCGCACGCCGACGACTCGGCTCAGTCCCTGGCCATCGAGCAGGGCAAGAAGCTGTACTCCGTCGGCTGCGCCAGCTGCCACGGCACCTCGGGGCAGGGCGGTTCCGACGGCCCGAGCCTGGTCGGCGTCGGCGCGGCGGCGGTGGACTTCCAGGTCGGCACCGGCCGCATGCCGGCCCAGCAGCCCGGCGCCCAGATCGAGAAGCACCCGGTCATCTACACCCAGGCGCAGATCGACCAGCTGGCCGCGTACGTCGCCTCGTTCGGCCCCGGCCCGGCCGTTCCCACCAAGGACCAGTACAGCCCCTCGGGCGCCGACAGCGCCAAGGGCGGCGAACTGTTCCGCACCAACTGCTCCCAGTGCCACAACTTCGTGGGCAAGGGCGGAGCGCTGACGAGCGGCAAGTTCGCGCCGAGCCTCAAGGGAGTCGACCCCAAGCACATCTACGAGGCGATGCAGACCGGCCCGCAGAACATGCCGTCGTTCCCCGACAGCACGATGCCGCAGGACACCAAGGCCGACATCATCGCCTACCTCAAGGCGGTCGACAGCGCGGACAGCCCCAACCCCGGCGGGTTCACGCTGGGCAGCATCGGCCCGGTCTCCGAGGGCCTCTTCGGGTGGGTCTTCGGCCTCGGCACGCTGATCGGCATCGCCACCTGGGTCGCCGCCCGGACGACCAAGGCCAAGAAGTCATGAGCGAGACTGGACGCCACAACACCGTGTCAGAGAACCTGCCGAGCGAACACGGCGCCCACGCGGGCGGCGCAGTGGTCAAACCCGACCCGTTCGCCAACCCCGGGCTGCCGCCCCACGAGCACCGCCGCCAGGACATCGACGACAAGGCGGCCCGGCACTCCGAGCGGGTGGTGGCCGGCCTGTTCACCCTGTCGATGCTCGGCACCACCGGGTTCATCGCCTGCTTCGTGGTCTTCCCGGTCGACAAGATCGTCTACGTCTGGCCCTTCGGGCACGTCAGCGCGCTGAACTTCTCGCTCGGCCTGACGCTCGCGGTGGCCCTGTTCAGCATCGGGGCAGGCGCCGTCCACTGGGCCCGCACCCTGATGTCGGACGAGGAGGTCGCCGACGAGCGGCACCGGGTGGACGCCGACGACGAGCTGCGGGAGAACGTCCGGCAGCAGTGGATCACCGGCGCCAAGGAGAGCGGCTTCGGCCGCCGCAAGCTGATCCGCACCACGATGTTCGGCGCGCTGACGCTGTTCCCGCTGACCGCCGTGGTCATCCTCCGCGACCTGGGCCCGCTGCCGGAGGACAAGCTCCAGCACACGCTGTGGGCCAAGGGCAAGGTGCTGATCAACTCCAACACCGACCAGCCGCTGCGGCCCGAGGACGTGGTGGTCGGCTCGCTGACCTTCGCGCAGCCCCAGGGCCTGGAGGAGTCCGCGGACGACTTCCAGCAGCAGATCGCCAAGGCGGCCCTGATGATCGTCCGGCTCAAGCCGGAGGACATCAAGGACAGGCGCGAGCGCGACTGGGGCCACGAGGGCATCGTGGCCTTCTCCAAGATCTGCACCCACGTCGGCTGCCCGATCAGCCTGTACGAGCAGCAGACGCACCACGTGCTGTGCCCGTGCCACCAGTCGACGTTCGACCTGTCCGACGGTGCCCGGGTGCTCTTCGGCCCCGCGGGACACCCGCTGCCGCAGCTTCGGATCAGCGTCAACGGTGAGGGCAACCTCATCGCGCTCGGTGACTTCGAGGCGCCCGTCGGCCCGGCTTTCTGGGAGCGCTGATGAGTACCACAGGCACCACGACCGAATCCCCGGCCCGGCGCCGGCCGACCAACCCCGGCGAGCGCGTCGCGGAGTGGACCGACGGACGGCTCGGCCTGTACAAGCTGGCCAAGTCCAACCTGCGCAAGGTCTTCCCAGACCACTGGTCCTTCATGCTGGGCGAGGTCTGCCTCTACAGCTTCACGATCCTCATCCTCACGGGTGTCTATCTGACGCTGTTCTTCCACCCCAGCATGAACGAGGTCGTCTACCACGGCCCGTACGCGCCGCTCCAGGGCGTGCGGATGTCCGAGGCGTACGCCTCCACCATGCACATCAGCTTCGAGGTCCGCGGCGGTCTGCTGATCCGGCAGATCCACCACTGGGCCGCGCTGATCTTCATCGCCGCGATGATCGTGCACATGATGCGGGTGTTCTTCACCGGCGCGTTCCGCCGGCCGCGCGAGGTCAACTGGCTGTTCGGCTGGACGCTGCTGTTCCTGGGCATGTTCACCGGCTTCACCGGCTACTCGCTCCCCGACGACCTGCTGTCCGGCACCGGCGTGCGGTTCATGGAAGGCGCGGTGCTGTCCACGCCGATCGTCGGCACGTATCTGTCGATGTTCCTGTTCGGCGGCGAGTTCCCCGGCCACGACTTCGTGTCGCGGTTCTACTCCGTGCACATCCTGCTGCTGCCGGGACTCATGGCCGGCCTGCTGGTCGCCCACCTGATCCTGGTCTTCTTCCACAAGCACACCCAGTTCCCGGGCGCGGGCAAGACCGAGAAGAACGTCGTCGGCGCCCCGCTGATGCCGATCTACATGGCCAAGGCGGGCGGCTTCTTCTTCCTGGTCTTCGGCGTCATCGCGGCCGTCGCCGCGGTCGCCACCATCAACCCGATCTGGACCATGGGCCCCTACCGGCCGGACCAGGTGTCCACCGGCGCCCAGCCCGACTGGTATATGGGCTTCTCCGAGGGCCTGATCCGGGTGATGCCCGGCTGGGAGATCAGGGGCTGGGGCCACACCCTGGTGCTCGGCGTCTTCATCCCGCTGATGATCTTCCCGCTGGTCATGGTGGCCATCGCCGTCTATCCGTTCATCGAGTCCTGGGTGACCGGCGACAAGCGGGAGCACCACCTGCTGGACCGGCCGCGCAACCGCCCGGTGCGCACCGGCTTCGGCGTGGCCTGGCTGACGCTGTACTTCACGCTGCTGATCGGCGGCGGCAACGACCTGTTCGCCACGCACTTCCACCTGTCGATCAACGTGATCACCTGGTTCGTCCGGATCGGCTTCTTCGTCCTGCCGGTGCTGGCGTACTGGGTCACCAAGCGGATCTGCCTCGGACTCCAGCGCCGCGACCGCGACAAGGTGCTGCACGGCCGGGAGACCGGCATCATCAAGCGGCTGCCGCACGGTGAGTTCATCGAGGTGCACGAGCCGCTGTCGCAGCAGCAGCTGCACGTCCTCACCGCCCACGTCCAGCCCAGGCCGATCGACCCCGGCCCCGAGGTCGACGAGAACGGCGTCGAACGCAAGGTCGGCCCGATCGCCAAGGTCCAGGCCCGGCTCTCCCGCAACTTCTACGGCGAGCACAGCCAGATCCCGAAGCCGACGGCCGAGGAGTACGAGGAGATCACCAGCGGACACGGTCACCACTAGCCGCGCGCCGTACGGTCGCCGAACGGCCCCGGGCCGTCCCCCGCACCCCTTCCCGGGGGCGCGGGGGACGGCCCGGGGCCGTTTACGGCTGCCGTTTTCCACGGCCGTCACCCGTCGCCCGCCGGCCGGGCCGCGCGGGTGGCCGCCCGTCGCCGCACCCCGCCGGAACGCCCCGGCTCCCGAAGCGGGGGCCGGGGCGGCGTATGGCGGGGCCGGTCTTGGTGACGGGCGGGGACGCGGGGCGCAGGGCTACGCCGGGACGCAACGGCCGTTCTCGGTGCGGTAGGACCAGCGGGCGCCGTCCTTGACGAGGGTGGTGACCGCGTCGAGGAAGCGGTCGATGTGTTCGTCGGGGGTGCCGGCGCCGAAGCTGACGCGGATGGCGTTGAGGGAGCGTTCGCCGGGGGCGGCGTCGGGCGCGCCGCATTCGCCGGGCTCGTCGGGCTCGCTGTCCAGGAGCGTACGGACCAGCGGGTGGGCGCAGAAGAGGCCGTCGCGGACCCCGATGCCGTGCTCCGCGGACAGGGCCGCGGCGAAGTGCGAGCTGTTCCAGCCCTGGACGACGAAGGAGAGCACGCCGACCCGGGCGGAGTCCTCACCGAAGAGGGACAGCACCCGCACCTCGGGCACCGTGGCCAGCCCCTCGCGCAGCCGGGCCAGCAGCTGCCGCTCGCGGGTGACCAGCCGGTCGTAGCCGGCCTCGGTGAGGGCGCGGCACGCCGACGCGATGGCGTAGGCGCCGATCACGTTGGGCGATCCCGCTTCGTGGCGGGCGGCCACCGCGGTGTGCCACTCGACGTCGAGCTGTCCGTCGACCCGGCGGGCGACCTTGCGGGTGGCGCCGCCGCCGGCCAGGTACGGCTCGGCGTCGCGCAGCCAGTCGGGCCGGCCGGCGAGCACGCCGGAGCCGAAGGGCGCGTACAGCTTGTGCCCGGAGAAGGCCACCCAGTCCACGTCGAGCGCGGTGATGTCCACCGCCTGGTGCGGGACCAGCTGCGCCGCGTCCAGGACGATCCGGGCGCCGTGCCGGTGCGCGGCGGCGGCCAGCTTCCGTACCGGCCACAGCTCCCCGGTCACGTTGGACGCGCCGGTGACGCAGACCAGCTTGGGGCCCTTGGGGGCGCCGTGCAGTGCCACGTCGAGGGCGGCGACGGCCTGTTCGGGGGTGCGGGGGGCGGACAGCCAGGTGACGTGCGCGTCCTCGCCGCGCTGCCAGGGCAGCAGGGAGGCGTGGTGCTCGGTGTCGAAGACGTAGACCTGGGTTCCGGCCGGCAGTACGGCCGCGAGCAGGTTGAGCGAGTCGGTGGTGGACCGGGTGAAGACCACCTCGTCGTCCGGGCGACAGCCGAGGAACCGCGCGACCGTCGCGCGGCTCTGCTCGAACAGGTCGGTGGACAGCTGCGAGAGGTACCCGGCGCCGCGGTGCACGCTGCCGTAGTAGGGCGCGTACGCGGCCACGTCGTCCCACACCCGCTGGAGGGCCGGCGCGCTGGCCGCGTAGTCCAGGGCCGCGTACGTGACCTCGCCGCCCGTCACCAGCGGCACCCGGACGTCGCGTCCGAGGACCGGCAGCGGTGACGTGGTCTCACAGTCGGTAGCGGTCGCAGGGCTGTATACCGTCATGACAGAGCTCCCCAAGTCCGGCTTGCTGCGAGCCTTGCTTGCTCACAGCCTGGTCCTCACCCGGGGCACCCCACCACGGACGGAGGGTTGCCGGACAGCGAGCCGGGGCCTTGACGCTGTCACTCGTGACCTGGAGGACATTGTGCCAGAAGCCGGCGGACGCGCAAGACGCCGTCCACGACGCGGACGGCGTCCCCTTTGATGAGACGAAAAGCTACGCGTTGCTGGCCGCGACCCAGCGGTCCAGCACGGCGGCGGCGGCCCCGGAGTCCACGGACCGCGCCGCCTGCTCGATACCGGCCGCGATCTGCTGCTCCAGCGGTCCGTCGCCCGGGTGCAGCGCCACCAGGGCGGCGGCCGAGTTGAGCAGCACCGCGTCCCGTACCGGACCGGTCTCGCCGGCCAGCAGCCGCCGCGCCACCTCGGCGTTGTACGCCGCGTCGGCGCCGCGCAGCGCCTCCACCGGCACCAGTTCGATGCCCACGTCGCGCGGGTCGAAGGAGGTCTGCCCGACCTTGCCGTCGCGGACCACCCAGACCTGGGAGGTGGCGGTGGTGGTCAGCTCGTCCAGGCCGTCGTCGCCGCGGAACACCAGCGCGGAGGAGCCGCGCTCGGCGAGCACCCCGGCGAGGATCGGCGCCATCCGCGCGTCGGCGACCCCGGTGGCCTGGGCCCGTACCCGGGCCGGGTTGGTCAGCGGGCCGAGGAAGTTGAAGGTGGTGGCCACCCCCAACTCGGCGCGGGCGGTGGCCACATGGCGCAGCGCCGGGTGAAAGCGCACCGCGAAGCAGAAAGTGATGCCGGCCTCGGCGGCGACCTCCACCACGCGCTCCGGGGTCAGTTCGAGATTGACGCCGAGCTTGCCGAGGACGTCGGAGGCACCGCTCGCCGAGGAGGCCGCCCGGCTGCCGTGCTTGACGACCTTCGCGCCGGTCCCGGCCACCACTATCGCGGACATGGTGGAGATGTTGACCGTCCTGGCCCGGTCTCCGCCGGTACCGACGATGTCCACGCTCGGGCCGGGCACCTCGATGGTCCTGGCGTGCTCGTACATCGTGCGCACCAGGCCGGAGATCTCCTCCACGGTCTCGCCTTTGGCGCGCAGCGCGACGGCGAACCCGGCGATCTGCACGTCGGTGGCCTCACCGCGCATGATGCGGTCCATCGCCCAGGCGGTGTCGTCTTCGCTCAGGTCGCGGCCGGCCAGCAGTGCGGTCAGCACGTCGGGCCACGAGCGGGCGCCTCCGGCGGGGTTCTCAGTGCTCATGCGGTCACCCTATCGGCGCGGGGCGGCCGCGCCGCGGCCCGTGCGGCAACCTGTCGCCGGGGGTCCGCCCGTGGCGCCGCGGTTGGCGCTCGGGGCCGGGGGGCGGGCCGAAGCAGCAGGCGGCGGCCTGCGGCGAGGGAGTGCCGTCGGGCGGGGTGGATTCGAGCAGGGCGGTGATGTGGGGGAGGAGCTGTTCCCGGGGTGGGGCCGGCGGGGTGTCCTGGCCGTCGGGGAGGGTGGTGTGGAGGAGGTGTTCGGCTTCCTGGCGGCCCGCGGGTCCGGTCCCGTCGGAACCGGGCCCGCCCCGGCCCTCGGCCCGGTCTTCGGTGCGGGTGCGCAGGACGGTCTGGAGGAGGCGGTGGACGGTGAGGTGCTGGCCGTCGGGGGTGAAGGAGATCATGTTGTAGGCGTGCAGGACGCCGAGGGCGTCGCCGAGTGCGATCGGGCCGTCTGCGAGGGGGCGAGGAGGGTGCGGGGGATGGCGTCCGGGGCCAGCCAGGCGATGATGTGCAGGAGGGTGACGGCCAGCGGGTCACGGGCTCCGATGGCGGTGATGGTGTGGTCCCAGATGCGGGCGATGGTGCGCTGCGGGTCGATGCCGTCGGGTGCTGTGTCCAGGACCCGGCCGAGCAGCCTGCGGTAGGTGCCCAGGCCGGTGCCGGTCTGATGCAGATACGCGCCCGCCTGCTCCAGTGCCAGCGGCAGCCACCCCGGCTCCCCACCCCTCGCGGCCCGCTGCCGGACCTCCCGGCCGGTGCGGGCCGGCCGCGCGGATTCCCCGCCCCCCTGAAGGGACCCCCGTCCCCCTGAGCTTCGTAGGGTTCCCGTGCCCCGTCGGCGGAGCGCCCAACCGCGCCCAGCGCGCCCCACCACGGACGGCACCGCCACGCCCCCGCCCACCCCCCTGAGCCCGTCCGGCGCCTGAGGACAGGCCCCGGGTCCCCCGAGCCACCCCGCGCCCCCCACCGTCGGCGGCGACCGCCACCCCCAAGGGCCGGAGGAGCTACGCGTCGAGGCCGATCGCGAACGCCGCCTCCAGGTCGTGCTGCGAATACGTGCGGAACGCCACATGCGTGTCGGTCACCAGCACCCCCGGCACCTTGGAGATGCGGCCGGGGATGATGTCCGCGAGGTCGTCGTGGTGGCTGACCCGGACCAGGGCCACCAGGTCGTAGGTGCCGGTCACCGAGTAGACCTCGCTGACGTTGTCCAGCGCCGCGATGGACTCCGCGATCTCCGGGATCCGGTCGACGGACGTCTTGATGAGCACGATCGCGGTGATCACGGCTGGATGTCTCCTCGGGTCGGCCTGATGACGAGGCTCACCTTACGCCGGGGCCGATAGCACACCCAGGCGAACAGGAAGCCGAAGGCGAAGCCCACGACGTGGGCGAGATAGGCGACTCCGGGGCCGCCCCGGGCGGTCTGGGCGGCCAGCCACTGGAGCACGAACCAGAAGCCCAGCACCATCCAGGCGGGGAACCGCAGCGGGACGAAGAAGAGGAAGGGGAACAGGCTCGTCACCCGGGCCCGGGGATACAGGTAGAGGTAGGCCCCCAGCGCCCCCGAGATCGCGCCCGACGCCCCGACCAGGCTCTGGGTGTCGCCGGGGTGGGCGAGGGCGAAGCCGTACGTGGCCAGGTAGCCGGCCGCGAGATAGAAGAGGGCGAAGCGGACCCGGCCCATGCGGTTCTCCACGTTGTCGCCGAAGACCCACAGGAAGAGCATGTTGCCGACCAGGTGCACCCAGCCGCCGTGCAGGAACAGCGCGGTGAGGACGGAGAGGAACGGCACCTTCCCGTAGGCGGGCGGGACCGGGCAGCCGCCCGGCAGTACCAGCCGGACCGGCGGCAGCGTGCCGTGGAACAGTTCGGCGGGAACGACTCCCCAGCGCGCGAAGTACAGCGACTGGCCGCACAGCAGCCGCTGCCCGCCGCCGTACGCGGGGGTGAACCCGGACAGCGGGCCCAGCAGGAAGACCGCGGTGCACACTCCGATCAGCGTGTACGTCACGACCGGCGGGCGGCGGACCGGGTTCTGGTCGTACACCGGGATCACCATGGACCGATGATGACGTAGCGGTCGTACCGGACAAAGGGTGCCTCGCCGCAGCGCTGCGGACCGCCGAGGCCGTAGGGTGACCGGAACACGCGCCGTAGCCCGCGCCGGTACACCCCAGGCGGCCGTCACCGAGCCATTCACGAGGTACCGAGCGGATTGACCCCCGCGGCGGGGACAATGGTGGGGAGCAGGCGGCGGCCGGAGGGATCGAAGGGGGCCGGGAGGGCGCCGAGGAACCGGACGGGAGTGACTGGTGGACGGTAGCGGTGGCGTTCCCGACGCCGAGGCGAGCGGCGACGGCGCGGGCGAGCCCGCGCTGGACCGACCGCTGCCCGAAGGGGTACGGCACCGCGTTGTCGCCATCGCGGCCGACGCCTTCGGCGGCTTCGTCTTCGCCGACCTCCCGGTGTCACTGCGCCCCTACGCCCGCTTCACCCCCTCCAGACGTGTGAAGTACGCGGCCACCGCGCTGGCCGCCGCGCTGGAGTCGGACGCCGGTTTCCGCCGCAAGGTCGCCGGCAGGCTGCGCGAGGCACAGCCGGAGCTGACCGAGGCCCTGGACGGCGGTACGCCGCCACCGGCCGCCGATCCGCTGGACGTGGCCGCCGCCGCGTATCTGCTGCGCCCGGCGGGCTGGGCCAAGCTGGTCGCGACCGCGGGCGAGGAGGCGCAGCGGGCCGACGCCGAGCGCGCCGACGAGGAGGCGCTGCGCGAGCTGGCCCGGCTGCGGGCGGAGACCGAGGCGCTGCGCGAGCTGGCCAGGACCGAGGCCGCCAGAGCCCGCGCCGAGCTGGACACGGTCCGCAAGGAGAGCGACGCGCTGCACCGCAAGCTGCGCGCCGCGCACAGCGACGTCAAGCGGGCCGAGGCGGCGCAGCGCCGGCTCCAGGCCGAGCTGGACGACTTCCGGGCCGCCGCGGACCGGGAGCGGGCCGCGGCGGAGAGCGAGGCCCGGCGGCTGCGGACCCGGCTCACCGAGGCCGAGGCGGTGGCGGAGGCCGGGCGCCGGGCGGTCCGTGAGGGCCGCAGCGTGGAGGACGTACGGCTGCGGCTGCTGCTGGACACCGTGCTGGACGCCGCCGCGGGCCTGCGGCGGGAACTCGCGCTGCCGCCGCGGGACACCATCGGGGTGCGGCCGGCCGACACCGTGGACGCGGTGGTGCCGGGGCAGTTCAGCGCCCGGGACGTCGCCACCCGCGCGCTGTCCGAGACCGATCCCCAACTCCTGGACCAGTTGCTGGCGTTGCCGCAGGCGCACCTGGTGGTGGACGGCTACAACGTCACCAAGACCGGTTATCCGGCGATGCCGTTGGACAGGCAGCGGCTGCGGCTGCTCGGCGGTCTCGCTGCGCTTGCCGCGCAGAGCGGCGCCGAGGTCACCTGTGTCTTCGACGGCGCCGACCTGGACATGCCGGTGCTGCTCGCGCCGCCGCGCGGGGTGCGGGTGCTGTTCAGCAAGGCCGGTGAGACCGCGGACGAGTTGATCCGCCGGCTGGTGCGGGCCGAGCCGCCGGGCCGCCCGGTCGTGGTGGTCTCCGCGGACCGCGAGGTCGCCGACGGCGTCGCCAAGGCGGGCGCCCGCCCGGTCGCTTCCGTCCTGCTCCTCAAACGCCTCGCCCGCGTCTGACCGTTCGGCCGGAGTGCGGGCAACGGCCCTGTTCGGCAAGGGTCCCGCTCGTCCGGGCGGCGGGCGGCACCGACGAGCGGACCGGCCAACCCAGCGTCGTGCGGCCCTCACCGCGCGTACGCCGCTCGTAAAGAATGTGCGAAGCGATCGAGATTTTGCCTACAAAGATTTGAACCGATCACAGGAAGGTCACTAGGGTCAGGGCTCGAACCTCCGCGCAGTCGATCATCCAACCCGGATGGCGCTCGGGGACCGCCCGCCAGCTGGACCGGTAGGCGGCTGAAGGAAGAAGGAGCTCGCCTTCGTGGCGTCCCACCGTCGTCCCAAGCCGGCAACCCGCACGCGCGTGACCGTGCTCACCGCGACCGCCGCAGCCGCGGTCGCCCTCTCCGCGCAGGCCGCGAACGCCGCCCCCGCCAAGTCCTCGGTCAGTGAGGCGAAGGCCAAGGTGGACGCGCTCTACACGCAGGCCGAGCAGGCCACCGAGAAGTACGACGCCGCCAACGAAGAGCTGCATACCCTCCAGAAGGAAGCCTCAAGCCTTCAGGACCAGGTGGCGCGGCAGCAGCAGCACCTGAACCAGCTCAGGGACGGTCTCGGCGCCATCGCCGCCTCCCAGTACCGGAACGGCGGAATCGACCCGACGATCCAGCTCTTCCTGTCCGGCAACCCGGACACCTACCTCCAGCAGGCCAGCACGCTGGACCAGCTCAGCTCGCTCCAGGCCGGCGCCCTCGAACAGCTCCAGGACGCCAAGCGGTCACTGGACCAGTCCCGGGCCGAGGCCACCA
Organism: Streptomyces sp. ITFR-21; assembly: GCF_031844685.1. Classification (NCBI taxonomy): domain Bacteria; kingdom Bacillati; phylum Actinomycetota; class Actinomycetes; order Kitasatosporales; family Streptomycetaceae; genus Actinacidiphila; species Actinacidiphila sp. ITFR-21. Next base: position 1,404,880 of record NZ_CP134605.1, on the reverse strand, counting down.
GCAAGCTGGCCGAACTGCAGAGCACCCGCACCGAGTTGGCCAAGCGCAAGAACCAGGCCAAGGAGAAGCTCGGCCAGGCGCAGCAGGTGCTCAACTCGCTCACCGCGCAGCAGCGCGCGGAGATGCAGCGGCAGGACGCCGTCGCCGCCAGCCGGGCCAGCTCCCGGGTCAGCCTCGGTGACGCCAAGGCCGCCAGCGCGCGGGCCGCCGCCGCCTTCGCCGCCGCCCAGAACGAGCTCGGCAAGCCGTACGTCTACGGCGCCAACGGCCCCGGCTCCTTCGACTGCTCCGGCCTCACCTCCTATGCCTACGCGCAGGCCGGCGTCTCGATACCCCGGACCTCCGAGGGGCAGGCCAACGCCGGCACCCGGATCTACTCCCAGTCCCAGCTCGGCGTCGGCGACCTGGTGATCTTCTACGGCGACTACCACCACGTCGGGCTCTACGCGGGCAACGGCCTGGTGCTGCACGCGCCGAAGCCGGGCGCGGTGGTGCGGTACGAGTCGATCGGCAACATGCCGTTCCAGTTCGGCGTCCGCATCTGACCCGGCCGGCCGCGGCCACCGGACGGACTGCCGACCGTGTCCCGCGACGCCGTCGGGCCCGGTACGCCCGGTACGGCGATCGGGTGATGAACGTTCCGCCGGGCCTCCGGCCCGGGGCCGGTGACCTGCGGCGCGGCGCCGGGCGTTGATATGCCCGGTCGGCGGGTCCTTTGTACTCCCCGCCACCGGGTGGCTACTGTCTGCCGCTGTGGCTTCCCATCGACGCTTTCCGCAGCCGGGCCTGGCCGTCCGCACCACCCGCGTCACCGTGCTCTCCGCGGCGGCGGCCACCGCGGCACTGTCCGGCGCCGCGCAGCTCGCCGCCGCCGACCCCTCGGGCGCCGGCCCGGACCACGCCTCCCGGGCGGACCGGCTCGACACCCTCTACCAGCGGGCCGAACAGGCCACCCAGAAGTACGACGCGGCGCAGGAGCACGCCAAGCGCCTGCGCGACGAGCTGGGCGCGCTCCAGGACCGGGCCGCCAAGGGCCGGCAGCGGGTCAACGAACTGCGGGACGAAGTCGGCGCGCTGGCCGCCGCCCAGTACCGGGACGGCGCCCTCGACCCCTCACTGGCGCTGCTGCTCTCCGACCGCCCCGGCGACTACCTCGACCGCGCCACCGCGCTGGACCGGCTGGCCGCCCAGCAGGCCGGGCGGCTGCGGGAGCTCCAGAACGCGGAACGGGTGCTGGTCCGGCAACGCGCCCAGGCCGCGGACAAGCTCGCCGAGCTGCGGCAGGCCGGGGCCGCGCTGCGGGACCGCAAGAAGGCCGTCCAGCGGTCGCTGGCCGCCGCCCAGCGGATCGTCAACGCGCTGCCCGCCGTCCAGCGCGCCGCGTTCGCCCCGGACGCCGGCGGGCGCGCCTCCCGGGACCGGTGGCTGCCCCGGATCCAGGACCTGCCCGCCTCCTCCGGCCGCGCCGCCATGGCCGTCGCCGCCGCCCGGCGGACGCTCGGCGCGCCCTACGTCTGGGGCGCCACCGGGCCCAACGCCTTCGACTGCTCCGGCCTGATGGTCTACCTCTACCGGCAGGCCGGCGTGGCGCTGCCGCGCACCTCCCAGGAACAGCTGAACTCCGGCCCGCGGGTGCCGCTGGACCAGGCCCGCCCCGGCGACCTGGTGATCTACCGCGGCGACGCCAGCCACGTCGGGATGTACGTGGGCGGCGGGCAGGTCATCCACGCCCCCTACCCCGGCGCCCGGGTCCGCTACGACCCGGTCGGCATGATGCCGGTCACCGCCGTCACCCGCCCGACGGGCTGAGCCGGGCGCGGCGGCCGTACGATCGGGCGCGTGCCCGCGCTGACCGCACCCAGCTCCCGGGCCGCCGCCCGGCGCCGGGCGGCGGCCCCTGTCCTGACGGCCCCGGCGGCGCTGACGGCGCTGGCCGTACTGGCGGCGCTGCTGACCGGCTGCGCCCCCGGCCGGCACCCCGGGTCCGCGCGGCCGGTCGGCGACGCGGCGGCCCGGCAGCTGCTGGAGCGGCGGGCCGCGGCCGTACTCCACCACGACAAGGCCGCCTTCCTCGCCGGGATCGACCCGCGGGCCCAGCGGTTCCGGGCCCGGCAGACCGCGGTCTTCGCCGACCTGGCGGCCGTACCGCTCGCCGCCTGGTCGTACACCCTGGTCCGGGAGGACGCCTTCCGGCTGCCGCCCGCGGCCGACGGCACCCGGCGCACCGCCGTCGAGGTCCGGCTCGGCTACCGGCTCCGCGGCTACGACACCGAGCCGGTGGTCTCCACGGCGTATCTGACGCTCTCCCAGCGCGCCGGGCGGTGGTACGTCGCCGGGGACGACGACGGCGCGCCGAGCGGCCACCGGACGGCCGTCCAGCTGTGGGACCAGGGGCCGGTACGGGTGGTGCGCGGCGCGCACAGCCTGGTGCTGGGGCTCGGGGACCCGGCGGCGCTGCGCGGCTACGCCGCCGACGCGGACAAAGCGGTGCCGCGGGTGACGCACGCGTGGGGGAGCGGCTGGCCCGGGAAGGTGGTGGTCGAGGCGCCCGCGACGCTGGACCAGCTGGCCGAGCTGCTCGGCGCGAGCGCCGACGGCTACCGGGACATCGCGGCCGTCACCACCGGCGAGCAGGGCGCCAACGCGCAGGCTCCCGCGGACCGGGTGATCGTCAACCCCGAGGCGTTCGCCGGGCTGTCCGCCTTCGGCCGGCAGGTTGTGCTCACCCACGAGACCACCCATGTCGCCACCCGGCTGGCCACCACCGCGCACACCCCGCTGTGGCTGTCGGAGGGCATCGCCGACTGGGTCGCCTACCGCGACTCCGGCCGGACCGCCCCCGAGGTCGCCCCGGAACTGGCCGCCGACGTCCGTGCCGGCCGGGTGCCGGCCGCGCTGCCCTCGGGCGCGGACTTCCGCTCCACGGCGGCGGACCTGCCGCAGGCGTACGAGGGCGGCTGGCTGGCCTGCCGGCTGATCGCCGACCAGTGGTCGCCCGGCACCCTCACCGCCTTCTACCGCGCGGTGGCCGAGGGCGGCACCCTCGACACCCGCCTGGACGCCGCGCTGGGCCTGGACCGCGCCGCCTTCACCGCCCGCTGGCGCACCTACGTACGACAGGAGCTGACATGAGCGAGCCCCCCGCGGGGCCCCGCCCGGACCGGCCCGCACGGCCGCTTCCGGCCGGGGACCCGGCGGACGCGGAACCTGTGGCCGGACAGGAGGACTTCACGGCCGCGGGGGTCGCCGGCGGCCGGGTCCCTGCGGGTAGTGCCCCGGGGCGGTCCGCGGGCTCGGCGGACGCCGAGGACCCGGCGGCGACGGGTCCCGACCGTGGGGAGGGGGAGTTGACGGCTGAGGGGGTCGCCCGCGCGCGGGCCCTGTCGCAGACCACCCCGGGCCGGGCCGCGAGCTCGGCGGACGGCGAAGGACCGGCGGACGCCGGCCGTGCCGGCGGGGAGGGGGACTTCACGGTGGAGGAGGTCGCTCGCGGGCGGGCGCTGCGGCGGGCGGTGCTGCCGGCAGCGGCGGGGGGATGGCTGGCGTCGGCGGGGCTGCTGCTGGGGCTCGGGCTGACGTCCGGGGGCGCGCGGCTGGTCGGGGCCTTCGGGGACGCGTGGGGGGTACGGGTGCTGGGCGCCGGGGTGACACTGGTGCTGCTGCCGCAGCTGCTCACGCTGCCGTTCGCGGCCCGCGGGCGTATCGCGCGGGCCCGGTTCGGGCTGGTCACCCAGGGCTGGGGCGGCTGGGCGGTGGACCAGGCGCGCGGCCTGCTGGTGTCGCTGCCGCTGACGCTCGCCGCGCTCTTCGCGGTGTACGCGGCGGCCGGCGTGACCCGCTGGTGGTGGGCGTGGGCGGCGCTCGGCGCGGCCGTGGTCACCGTCGCCCTGTCGTACATCGCCCCGCTCGTCTTCGAGCCGCTCTTCAACACCTTCACGCCCATGGCTGCCGGTCCGCTGCGGGACGCGCTGCTGGCGCTCGCCGAACGGGACGGGGTCCGGGTCCGGGACGTGCTGGTCGCCGACGCCTCCCGGCGGACCACCGCCCTCAACGCGTACGTCTCCGGTTTCGGCCGCACCCGCCGGATCGTCGCCTACGACACGCTGCTGACCACCGCGGAGCCCCGGGAGGTGGAACTGGTCGTCGCCCACGAACTCGGCCACGTCGTCCACCGCGACGTGCCGCGCGGCACCGCCCTCGGGGCGCTGGGCGCGGCGCTCGGTGTGTGCGCGCTGGCCGTGGTCGTGACCTGGTCCCCGCTGCTGGACCTCGCGGGCGTCGCGGACTTCGCCGACCCGCGCTCGGCGTGGCTGCTGGCCGCGGCGGCCGCCACCGGGAGCGCCCTGCTGTCCCCCTTCGGCCGCGCGCTGTCCCGCCGGGTCGAGCACCGCGCCGATGTGCACGCCCTGGACCTCACCGGCTCCCCGGCCGAGTTCGTCGCCATGCAGCGGCGGCTGACGGTCACCAACGTCGGCGACCCGAACCCGCCGCGCCCGCTGCACCTGCTGCTCGGCACCCACCCGACGGCCGCCGCCCGGATCGCGACGGCCCGCGCCTGGCGCCCGGCGGTCAAGGGGGCGTGAGGACCGGCGCGGCGTCCGCGGCCGGGGTCCGGTCCCGCGTCCGCGCGCCGCGCGCCGGCACGGTCGCCGTCCACAGGCGCCGGCAGGCGATCAGCGAGGCCGCCACCAGCAGCCCGTTGCGCAGTCCCAGCAGCAGCACCCCCCAGACGTCGCCGGCGGTCACCTGGCTGAAGAAGACCGGGAACTCCAGCGTGGTGCAGAACGTCGCCGCCAGCGTCAGCAGGACCGGCAGCCGCTGCACCGTCCCGCCCAGCGTCACGCACAGCGCCCCGGCGCCCACCAGCCACACCATGTACTGCGGGCTGATCACCCGGGAGGTCGTGGTGAACAGCAGCAGCGCGGCGAACGCCGCGTCGTACGGCGTCGAGGGCCGGTACGTCCGGGCCCGCAGCCGCCACCACACCAGCCAGCAGAACGCCAGCACGCTCAGGCCCAGCGCCGCCGCGCTCACCAGGCGGACGTACGGGCCGAGGAACTCCACCGAGCCGTAGTGCATCTCGGACCGGCCCCGCCAGCCGAAGTGCCGCCCGACGTGGAAGACCATCGCGCCCAGCGACTCCACCTCCGTGCCGCGGTCGCGCTGGGAGGCCAGGAAGGAGAACGCGCCCGGCATGGTCGCCGCGAACAGCGCCGCGCCCGCCGCCACCGTGGCCCCCGCCGACAGCCACGCACGCCGCGCGGGCCGCCCCCGCGGCACCCCGATCAGCAGCAGCACCGGCCACACCTTCAGCAGCGCGCCCACCCCCGCCAGCACCCCCGCGACGGCCGGCCGCCGCCGGAGCAGCAGCAGCGCGAGGACGCCCACCGCGGTCACCATCACGTCGTAGCGGGCGTAGACGATCGGGCCGCCCAGCGCCACCCCGACGACCCACGCCCACACTCCCGCCGTGCGGCCGGACCGCCGCGCGTCCCCCAGCAGCGCGCCGGTCACCACGGCGTCCGCCAGCAGCGCCAGGCAGAAGAACGCCTGCGGGTAGCCGAGGAACGGCACCGCGCCCGGCGCCACCATCACCGCCGCCGCGCCCGGCGGGTACTGCCAGGTCACGTCGTGCGCCGGGAAGGCGCCGGCGCGCAGCACCGGATACCAGCCCTCGTACACGTCCGAGACGTCGTGCAGGATCACCTGGCCGGGGAAGCGCGCCACCTGGAAGACGAACAGCAGCAGCGCGGCACGGGTGAGGGCCCACAGGGCGACCGCCCGGCCCAGGTGACCGTTATGTGTGCTTTTCACACTATGCATCATGCTGTCCGCCGACGGCGGACCGCTCGGCGGAGGCGGGCGGTGCCGCCGGCCGGGTGACGGCGGGTGCGGCGCGGCGGGCGCGGGGGAAGGCCGGGTGCGCGGCGGGGGGAAGCGGCGGAAGACGGCCGGAGCCGGCCGCGGGGTACTGTCGGCGGCGATGGACAAGACCCTGATCGTCACCAACGACTTCCCGCCCCGCCCCGGCGGCATCCAGTCGTTCGTGCACAGCATGGCGCTGCGCCTCGACCCCGCAAAGGTCGTGGTGTACGCCTCCACCTGGAAGGACGGCACGGAGGTCGCCCGCTTCGACGCGGAGCAGCCGTTCCCGGTGGTCCGGGACCGCACCGCGATGCTGCTGCCCACCCCGCGGGTGACCCGCAGGGCCGCCGCGCTGCTGCGCGAACACGGCTGCGCCTCGGTCTGGTTCGGCGCCGCCGCACCGCTCGGCCTGATGGCGCCGGCGCTGCGGAAGGCCGGCGCGCGGCGGCTGGTCGGCACCACCCACGGCCACGAGGCGGCGTGGGCGCAGCTGCCCGGCAGCCGCCGGCTGCTGCGCAGGATCGGCGAGGGCACCGACGCGCTCACCTACCTGGGGGAGTACACCCGCTCACGGATCGCCGCCGCGCTGACCCCGGCGGCGGCCGGCCGGATGGTCCGGCTGGCGCCCGGCGTCGACGAGCAGACCTTCCACCCGGACTCGGGCGGCGCTGCGCTGCGGGCCGGCCTCGGGCTCGCCGACCGGCCGGTGGTGGTGTGCGTGTCGCGGCTGGTGCCGCGCAAGGGGCAGGACACGCTGATCCTGGCACTGCCCCGGATCCTGCGGGAGGTCCCGGACACGGTGCTGCTGATCGTCGGCGACGGCCCGTACCGCGCCGAGCTGGAACGGCTCGCCGAACGCACCGGGGTGGCCGCCGCGGTCCGCTTCACCGGCGCCGTCCCGTGGTCCGAACTCCCCGCCCACTACGGCGCCGGCGACGTCTTCGCCATGCCCTGCCGCACCCGCCGCGGCGGCCTCGACGTCGAAGGGCTCGGCATCGTCTACCTGGAAGCGTCCGCGACCGGCCTCCCCGTCGTCGCCGGCGACTCCGGCGGCGCCCCCGACGCGGTCCTCGACGGCGAGACCGGCTGGGTCGTCCCCGGCGGCTCACCCGACCGCACCGCCGACCGCGTCCTCACTCTCCTCCGCGACCCCGCCCTCCGCCTCCGCATGGGTACCGCCGGCCGCCGGTGGATCACCCGCTCCTGGCGCCGCGACCTCCTCGCCACCCACCTCGAGTCCCTCCTCTGACCCCCGCGGGAGGCTTTGCCGGCTGACCGGTGGGGGCCGTCCGCGGGTCGGTCAGGGGTGCGGGGAACTGCGCGAGGAGCTCCTCCGGCCGGGGTCCGGTGGCCGGCCGGAGGGGGCTGTGCGGGCGGAGGCCCTGGGCGGGGCGCCCGAGCGGAGCCGCGCGAGGAGCTCCTGCCGGCCGGAGGTTTGGCAGCGGTCCGCAAGGGGCCGGGCGGGGGGGAAGGGAGGGCACTGCTAGCGCGCGTACAGCGCGTCCACCTCCGCGGCGAAGTCCCGCAGGACAACGCCCCGCTTCAGCTTCAGCGACGGCGTCACATGCCCCGACTCCTCCGTGAACTGCGTCCGCAGCACGCGGAACCTCCGCACCGACTCCGCCCGGGAGACGACCGCGTTGCCCTCGTCGACCGCGTGCTGGACGGCCGCCAGCAGGTCCGGGTCGTCGGCCAGTTCCGCCACGGTCCGGCCGGCCTTGCCGTGCCGTTCGGCCCACAGCGGCAGGAACTCCTCGTCGAGGGTGATCAGCGCGCCCGCGAACGGCCGCCCGTCACCGACCACCATGCACTCGGCGACCAGCGCCTCCGCGCGGATGCGGTCCTCGATCACCGCGGGCGCGATGTTCTTGCCGCCGGCCGTCACGATGATCTCCTTCTTGCGGCCGGTGATGGTCAGATACCCGTCCTCGTCCAGCGCCCCGAGATCCCCGGTATGGAACCATCCGTGCGCCTTCGCCTCCGCCGTCGCCGCGTCGTTGTTCCAGTAGCCGGAGAACAGGTGCTCCCCGTAGAGCAGCACCTCGCCGTCGTCGGCGATCCGTACCGTCGAGCCGGGCAGCGGCTGCCCGACCGTACCGATCTTCGTACGGTCCCACGGGTTGAACGCGGTGGCCGCGCACGACTCGGTCAGGCCGTAGCCCTCCAGCACCGTGAAGCCGACGCCCCGGTAGAAGTGGCCGAGCCGCTCACCCAGCGGCGCGCCCCCGGAGATCGCGTGGGTGGCCCGGCCGCCGAGCACCGCGCGGAGCCTCCGGTAGACCAGCCGGTCGAACACCCGGTGCTCCAGCCGCAGCCGCGCCGAAGGACCCCGCGGAGCGTCCAGCGCCCTGCTGTACGCGATGGCCGCGCTCGCCGCCCGGTCGAAGATCCGGCCCTTGCCGGCGGCCTGGGCGGTGGCCCGCGCCGTGTTGTAGACCTTCTCGAAGACCCGCGGCACCCCGAGGACCATCGTCGGCCGGAACGACTGGAGGTCGTCCGTCAGGTTCCTGACGTCGGACACGTGGCCCAGCCGGATCGGCGCCATCACCGAGGCCACCTCCACCAGCCGGCCGAAGACATGGGCCAGCGGCAGGAAGAGCAGCACCGAGTTGTCGCGGGCGCCGAACAGCGGGCGCAGCCGCTCCACCACGTTGCCGCACTCCGCGAAGAAGCTGCGGTGGGTGAGCACGCAGCCCTTGGGCCGGCCGGTGGTGCCCGAGGTGTAGACGATGGTGGCCGGTGAGTCGGCGGCGGCGAAGCCGGACCGCTCGTCCAGTACCGCGTCGGAGATGTCCGTGCCCGCCGCCCGCAGCGCGTCCACCGCGCCGGCTTCGATCCGCCACACGTGCTTGAGCCGCGGCAGCCGGACCCGTACCGACTCCACCGTGTCCTCGTGCGCGGCGGACTCCACCACCACCGCGACCGCGCCCGAGTCACCGAGGATCCACTCCACCTGGGACGCCGAGGAGGTTTCGTACACCGGCACGCCGACCGCGCCCGCGCTCCACACCGCGAAGTCCAGCAGCGTCCACTCGTAACGGGTCCTGGACATCAGGGCCACCCGGTCGCCCGGCTGCACGCCCGAGGCGATCAGGCCCCGGGCGGCGGACCGCACCTCGGCGAGGAAGCGGGTGGCGGTCACGTCCTGCCAGCGGCCCGCGGCGTCCTGGCGTGCGATGACCGGGATGTCCGGGAACTGCGCGGCGTTGCGGCGGATCAGATCCGTCAGGTTGCCGTCCGCGGGGACCTCGTAAAGTGCCGGAAGGCTGAACTCACGCAAGGCGGCTGCTCCTCATCGGTGCCACGGCGCACCCGGAGGGAAGGTAGGGACGGCCTGGACGTTACCCATCGGTAAGGCCCCGGCGATAGGGGCCCACAACAGATGTTTTCAGCATCACACGGCGGACGGAAGCACCGGAACCGCCGGGGCGGAGCGTACGCAGCGCGGACGAGGCGCGGACCCGGGGGCCGTGCGCGGGCGGGCCGCCCGCCGTACCCGCCGCCGCGCGGGGCGACCGCTATAAAGTGATCCCATGCGGGTGCATGTGGTGAGCGACGTCCACGGCGCGAGCGAGGCGCTGGCTCGGGCCGGAGAAGGCGCCGACGCCCTGGTCTGCCTTGGCGACCTGCTGCTCTTCCTGGACTACGCGGACCACTCGCGCGGCATCTTCCCCGACCTGTTCGGCGTCGACAACGCCGACCGGATGGTGGAACTGCGCACCGCCCGCCGCTTCGACGAGGCCCGCGCCCTGGACCGGTCGCTGTGGGCCGGACTCGACCGCGGCGCGGTCATCGAGGGCGCGGTCCGCAGGCAGTACGGCGAGCTGTTCGCCGCCTTCCCCACCCCCACCTACGCCACCTACGGCAACGTCGACGTGCCCGCGCTGTGGGAGCAGTTCGCGCGGCCCGGCGTCACCGTCCTCGACGGCGCCACCGCGCGCATCGGCGACCGCGTCTTCGGCTTCGTCGGCGGCGGTCTGCGCACCCCGATGCGCACCCCGTACGAGGTCGAGGAGGCCGACTACGCGGCCAAGGTCGCCGCCCTCGGCCCGGTCGACGTGCTCTGCTCGCACATCCCGCCCGCCGTCCCCGAACTGTGCTACGACACGGTCGCCCGCCGGTTCGAGCGCGGCAGCCAGGCGCTGCTGGACGCGATCCGCGAGACCCAGCCCCGGTACGCGGTGTTCGGCCACGTCCACCAGCCGCTGCTGCGCAGGACCCGGATAGGCCGCACCGAGTGCGTCAACGTCGGCCACTTCAACCACACCCGCACGCCCTGGGTGATGGACTGGTGACCCGGGTCCGCCGCTGACCCGGCGGCCCGCGCGGTGCCGGGCGCGGCCCCCGGGCGCGATAGCCTGCACCAGCAGCCAGCAGCACCACATCGGAGGGCCACGGCGATGGCGGAACACACCAGATCGAGCATCACGATCGAAGCGGCGCCGGACGCCGTCATGGGCGTCATCGCCGACTTCGACCGCTACCCGGAATGGACCGGCGAGGTCAAGGAGGCGGAGGTGCTCGCCCGCGACGGCGCCGGCCGCGCCGAGCAGGTGCGCCTGCTGCTCGACGCCGGCGCGATCAAGGACGACCACACCCTCGCCTACCGCTGGATCGGCGACAGCGAGGTCCACTGGTCGCTGGTCAGGTCCCAGATGCTGCGCGCCCTCGACGGCTCCTACGCGCTCGCCCCGCTCGACGGCGGCGCCCGCACCGAGGTCACCTACCAGCTCACCGTGGACGTCAAGATCCCGATGCTGGGCATGATCAAGCGCAAGGCGGAGAAGGTCATCATCGACCGGGCGCTGGCCGGCCTGAAGAAGCGGGTCGAGTCCGGCCCGGACGCCTACGCCGGGGCCGGGGAGTCCGCCCGGTCCGCCGACACCGCCGGGGAAGCCGGCGACCCGGCCGGCAAGACCGGCGAGCCGGCCTGACGGGTGGCCTCGGTACGCACACTTCTGGTCACCGGCGCCCCCGGCGCCGGCCGCACCACCGTCGCGGCGGCGACCGCCGCCGTGGCCGCGCGCTCGGGCGGCCGTACGCTGCTGGTGACCGCCGACCCGGCCGCCGTCGAAGCCCTGCTGCCGGGGGCCGGCGACCCGGGCCCCGGCGCGAAGGGCTCCGGCCGCCCGCGCCGCGACCCGGCCGGTGTCGCCGGCGCCCGCCCGGTGCCCGGTGCCGACGGGCTGCACCTGGCCGTGGTCGACCCCGCCGCCTCCTTCCGCAACGGCATGCTCGACCTCCAGGACCGGATCGGCAGCCTGCTCGGCATGCTCGGGGCGGCGCCGCTGGACCCCGAGGAACTGACCGCGCTGCCGGGCGCCGACGCGCTCGCCCTGCTGCGGGCGCTGCGGCGCACCGGGGTGACCGGCCGGGAGTCGCCGTGGCAGCTGGTGGTGGTCGACCTGCCGCCGGTCCGCGAGGCCGTCGCGCTGCTCGCCCTGCCCGAGCAACTGCGCCGCTACCTGCGGCGGTTGCTCCCCGGCGACCGGCAGGCGGCCCGCGCGCTGCGGCCGGTGCTGGCCCAGCTCGCCGGGGTGCCGATGCCCGCCGAGTGGGCGTACGAGGCCGCTTCCCGCGCCGACCGCGAACTGGGCACCGTACAGGCGGTGATCGACCACCCGGACACCGCGGTGGCCGTCGTGCTCGAACCCGGCCCGGCCGCCGGGCGGGCGCTGCGCACCGCCAGGACCGGCCTGGCCCTGTACGGCCACCGGCTCGCCGCCGTCACCGCCAACCGGCTGCTGCCGGCCGGTGGCGCCGACCCGTTCCTCGCCGGGCTGTCGGCCTGGCAGCAGGACCACCTCAGGGCGCTCGCCGAGCAGTGCGCCGCCGACGGCGTACCGCTGACCGGGCTGCCGCACCTGGGCCGCGAGCCGCGGGACCCGGCGGAGGTCGCCGTGCCCGTGCCCGCGGGCGGCAGGCCGCGGGCCGAGCCCTGGACCGTCGACGAGCGGCTGGCCGACGAGGGGCAGTTCGTCTGGTCCCTGCCGGTGCCCGGCGCCGATCGCGACGGCCTGGATCTGGTACGCCGCGGCGACGAACTGGTCGTGGACGCCGGCGGGTTCCGGCGGATCGTGCCGCTGCCGTCGGCGCTGCGCCGCTGCGCGGTGGCGGGCGCGGCGCTGCGCGAGGGTGAGCTGCGGGTCCGCTTCACGCCCGATCCGGACCTCTGGCCGCGCTGACCGCCGCTGCCGCGGGCGGTTCGGGTACCGTCGAAGAGGGATCGACACACAGCGGCGGCGCGAGCCGCGGCAGCCCGGACCGCACCCCTTGGAGCCTTGGAGAGCCGATCATGAGCGAAGCCACGGACCGTCCCGACGCCGACGCGTGGGCCAAGGCCAGCGCGGAGGACATCGCCGCAGAGCACGCCCGCCGGCGGGCCCGAGCGGGCCAGGAACCGGGCAGTGCCGGGGACGAGCTGCGCCGGCTCGCCGAGGCGGTCAGTGAGGCCGTCACGGACCGGCTGGCCACCCTCCGCAACCCTGCCGTACAGCTCGCCGCCCAGGGCGTCATCTCCCAGGTGCGTTCTGTTGTCGAACCCATCGTCGAGCGCAACCCCGACGTCTTCGATCATCTGAGCGCCGCCGGAAGCGAACTGCTGGCCGCATACCGGTCGGCAGTGACCCGCGCGGAGTCCCGCTGGACCGCGGGCGACGAGGGCAAGCGTTCAACCGCTGAACACATAGACCTCGATTGACCCCCTCTCCGGTACGGTTCTCTTAGCGGGGATCGACCGAAAACTGAGGGACACATGGGACTCACCATCGGCGTCGACATCGGCGGCACCAAAATCGCGGCCGGAGTGGTCGACGAGGAAGGCTCGATTCTCGAGACGGTCAAGGTGCCTACTCCGTCGACTCCCGAGGGCGTCGTCGACGCGATCGTGGAGGCGGTACGCCAGGTCAGCACCGGTCACCAGATCGAGGCCGTCGGCATCGGCGCCGCCGGTTACGTCGACGACAAGCGCGCCACCGTCCTCTTCGCCCCCAACATCAACTGGCGGCATGAGGCACTCAAGGACAAGGTCGAACAGCGCGTCGAGCTCCCCGTCGTCGTGGAGAACGACGCCAACGCGGCGGCCTGGGGCGAGTATCGGTTCGGCGCCGGACAGGGCCATTCCGATGTGATCTGCATCACTCTCGGGACGGGTCTGGGCGGCGGCATCATCATCGGCAACAAACTGCGGCGCGGCCGGTTCGGCGTCGCCGCGGAGTTCGGACACATCCGGGTGGTCCCGGACGGGCTGCTGTGCGGCTGCGGCAGCCAGGGCTGCTGGGAGCAGTACGCCTCCGGGCGCGCGCTGGTCCGCTACGCGCAGCAACGGGCCAACGCCACCCCGGAGAACGCGCAGGTGCTGCTGGCGCTCGGCGACGGCACCCCGGAAGGCATCGAAGGCCGGCACGTCAGCGCCGCCGCCCGGCAGGGCGACCCGGTGGCCGTCGACTCCTTCCGCGAACTGGCCCGCTGGGCCGGTGCCGGACTGGCCGACCTGGCCTCCCTGTTCGACCCCTCGGCGTTCATCGTCGGCGGCGGGGTGTCGGACGAGGGCGAACTGGTCCTCGACCCGATCCGCAAGTCGTTCCGGCGCTGGCTGATCGGCGGGGAATGGCGTCCGCACGCCCAGGTGCTGGCCGCGCGACTCGGCGGCAAGGCGGGGCTGGTCGGAGCGGCTGACCTGGCTCGCCAGGGCTGAGGGACGGATGGAGCGGACGGGGTGACCGTGGAGGATCTGCCGAGTTCGGTGACCGAGCAGGACGGCTCGGCGGTGGTCCGCGTGCTCAGTTACAACATCCGCTCCATGCGGGACGATACGGTGGCGCTGGCCCGGGTGATCCGCGCCTGCGCCCCCGATCTCGTCCTCGTCCAGGAGGCGCCGCGGTTCTTCCGCTGGCGCAAGGCCGCGGCCCGGCTCGCCGGCGCCACCGACCTGGTGTACGTGACCGGCGGGGCGACCGCGGCCGGTCCGATGATCCTGTCGTCGCTGCGGGCGCACGTGGAGCGCACCGAGGACGTCCTGCTGCCGCACACCCCGGGGCTGCACCAGCGCGGGTTCGCCACCGCGGTGCTGCGGATCGGCGGGGCCCGGCTGTCCGTGCTCAGCGCGCACCTGAGCCTCAACGCGGCCGAGCGCTACGAGCAGTCCGGCCTGCTGACCGACCGGATCAGCGGCCTCGGCGAGCCGTACGCGATCGCCGGCGGCGACCTCAACGAGCGCCCCGACGGCCCGGCCTTCGGCCGGATCGCCGGCCGGCTCAACGACGCGTGGGCGGCGAAGCCGTGGGGCGGTGAGTTCACCTCCTCCGCGGAGCGGCCCTACCAGCGCATCGACGCGCTGTTCGCCTCCCACGGCGTCGACATCCTCGGCTGCGGCGTCCCGCACGCGCTTCCCGGCATCACCCGCCACGACCTGCTGGCCGCCAGCGACCACCTCCCCGTACTGGCGGCGCTGCGCATCCCGGTGTCCTGATCCCGGTGTCCTGATCCCCGCGTCCCGACCCCGGTGCCCGGCCCGGCGGACCTGAGGGCGCGCCGCCCCGACCGGCCGGCCGCCCACCGGCCGGCCGCCCACCGGCCGGTCCGCCCCCGGCCGACCCCCCCGGCCGACCCCCCCGGCCGACCCCCCGGCCTGACCGACCGGCTGGACCTGACCGTCCCGGCCCGACCCTCCCGGCCCGCTGGTCCGCGGACGGCCGCCGCCCCCGCGCCGGGCGGCACGGGGGCGGCGGCCGAGAGCCGGGAAGCCGGGGCGACGGGGGTCAGACCACCGCGCCGCCGCCCGGCAGGTCCTCGTCGTCCTCGCCGGTGCGCATCCGCGTGACCAGGGTCGCGAAACCGCCGATGAAGCCGCCGAGGCCGATGAGCACGGCCCACCAGGTCAGGTCGAGCTGGAAGAGGATGAAGGCGAGCAGCAGCAGCGGGCCGCCGATGACCGCGATCCAGGCGAACTTGGTGGTGACGTCCGCCTCGGGCAGCGGCGGCGGCTCCGGCGGCACGAAGTGCGCGTCCTCGTCGTCCTCGTCGTCGACCAGCTCGTAGTGCCGGGGCCCGGAGATGACCGGGTGGATGACGATGCTGCGGTCGGGCGGCGGCAGCACCTTGTTCATCGGTGGCTCGGGCCCCGGGTTCTCCCGGACGTTCTCCGCCTCGGGCCAGGACGGCACGGTACCGGGCACCGGCTCCGCGTCGTAGCCGGCGACCAGTGCCGCCCACGCCGCCTCCTCGTCCAGCGGCGGGCGGGCCGGCTCCTCCTGCGGAGCCGTCCCCTCGTCCTCGCGGTCAGCCACCGGCCGCCCTCTCCTTGGCCGTGCCACCCGCCGGAGCGGACAGCCGCGTCACGAAGTCGTACGACTCCGCGAAGATCCGCTCGGCGTCGTGGTCGAGCGTCGCCACGTGGTAACTGCGCTCCAGTACCCGCTCGGTGACGTCCGTCGACGACACCCTGCCGAGCACCACCGCCGAGTTGGACGGGTGCACCACATGGTCCACCCGGCTGTGCAGAAGCAGCAATGGCTGGGTCACCTGCGGCAGCCCGGCCCGTACGATTCCCCAGAACCTGCTCAGCGAGTGCACCGCGTGCAGCGGCGTACGGTCGTAGCCCAGCTCGCCGCCGCCGTCGCCGAGCGCGATGTCGCTGGCGATGCCCGCCACCGACGGCACGAAGTGCCGGAGCACCGGCACCGCCTTCAGCTGCACACTGTCCGCCTTGACCGACGGATTGACCAGCGCCAGCCCGCTGATCGCCGTGCCGTGCTTCTGGGCCAGCCGCAGCGCCAGCGCCCCGCCCATCGACAGGCCGCCGACGAAGACCCGCGAGCAGCGCCCGGCCAGTGACAGCAGCTCCCGGTCCACCTCGGCGTACCAGTCCTGCCAGCCGGTGAGCTGCATGTCCTGCCAGCGGGTGCCGTGCCCGGGGAGCAGCGGCGCCGAGACGGAGAGCCCGCGGGCGGCCAGGTACTCGCCCCACGGCCGCAGGGACTGCGGAGAGCCGGTGAAACCGTGGCAGAGCAGGACGCCGGTCTCGCCGCCTTCATGACGGTACGGTTCGGCTCCGGACATGAGCGGCACCGTTGGTCTCCTGTTCGCACGCGCGTACGCGGGTATACGCAAGGTCGGGGGTCAAGCGTACGCGGCCCCGATACCCAGCGGTAAGCCCCATCGGATCTGCCGGGCCGCGCGGCCACCCGTGGGCCGCGCCCGGCGGACGCGCGGGGATGCGGTCCGGCCGCGCGCCGGTGGCGCTAAGGTCAGTGCGTCGGATCACAGGAGGATCGGTTGTTCTACGGCGTGATGAAGATCGTTCTCGGCAAACCCATCAAGGCCGTCTTCCGGCCCTGGGTGGAGGGCATGGAGAACATCCCCAGCGAGGGCCCGGCCATCCTGGCGAGCAATCACCTGTCCTTCTCCGACTCCTTCTTCCTGCCCTCGATGCTGGACCGCCCGGTCACCTTCATCGCCAAGGCGGAGTACTTCACCTCGCCGGGACTGAAGGGCAAGCTGACCGCCGCCTTCTTCAAGGGCGTCGGCCAGCTGCCGGTGGACCGCTCGGGCGCCCGCGGCGCCGGCGAGGCCGCCATCAACAGCGGGGTGGCGGTACTGGCCCGCGGCGAGCTGTTCGGCATCTACCCCGAGGGCACCCGCTCGCCCGACGGCCGCCTCTACCG
Organism: Streptomyces sp. ITFR-21; assembly: GCF_031844685.1. Taxonomy (NCBI): domain Bacteria; kingdom Bacillati; phylum Actinomycetota; class Actinomycetes; order Kitasatosporales; family Streptomycetaceae; genus Actinacidiphila; species Actinacidiphila sp. ITFR-21. The sequence continues at coordinate 1,388,351 of NZ_CP134605.1, read as the reverse complement.
CGGCAAGCCCGGCGGGCTGGCCCGGGTCGCGCTGGCCAGCGGCGCCCCGGTGATCCCGGTCGCGATGATCGACACCGAGAAGGTGCAGCCGGTCGGCCAGGTGATGCCCAAGCTGTCCATCCGGCCCGGCATCCGGATCGGCAAACCGCTGGACTTCAGCCGCTACCGCGGCATGGAGAACGACCGATTCATCCTCCGCTCCGTCACCGACGAGGTGATGTACGAGATCATGAAGCTCTCCGGGCAGGAATACGTCGACATCTACGCCACCGCCGCCAAACGCCAGATCGCCGAAGCCGCGAAGGCGGCGGCCGAAGCCGCGGTTACGGAGGCGGCGGCGGTCGGGACGGCGGACGGCGCCGCCAGGACACAGGAGCCGTCGGGCACCTGACGGCCAGCACACGGGGGAGGGGCCGCCATGGCCACGAGCATGTCCGTGGAACAGCCGCTGTGGCGCGCCCTGACCGGATACCGGGTGCTGACCTGCGGGTACGCCGTCGCGCTGTACGTCCACGCCTACGCCGGGCTGCGCCATCCGCTGCCCGGCGGCGTCTACATGGCGGTGCTCACCGGCTGGACGCTGGCCACCCTCGGCCGGGTCAGGAACGCCGAGCGCTGCACCCCGGGCTTCCTCGCCGTCGACCTCGCCATCGCGCTCACCGGCATCCTGCTCACCGGACTGGTGGACCACCCCGCCCGGATCCAGTCCGGCGCCTTCACCCTGCCGTCGATATGGACCGCGGGCTCGGTGCTGGCCTTCGCGATCAAGGGCGGCTGGCGATGGGCCGCCCTGGCCTCCTCCCTGGTCGCCGCCGCCGACCTGGCCGAACGCGGCGCCCCCAGCCGCGACACCCTGCACAACCTGGTGCTGGTGTGGATCGCGAGCATCGCCATCGGCTACGTGGTCGAGGTCGCCAGGGCCAGCGAGCGGACCCTGGCCCGCGCGCTGCAGATCGAGGCCGCCACCCGGGAACGCGAACGGCTGGCCCGCGACATCCACGACGGCGTGCTCCAGGTACTCGCCATGGTCCAGCACCGCGGTGACCGGGCCGGCGGAGAGGCCGCCGAACTCGGCCGGCTGGCCGGCGAGCAGCAGGCCGCGCTGCGCGCCCTGATCAGCGCCCAGCCGGCCCACCCGCCCGGCACGGCGGACGGCGACCCGGCGCGGGCCGCGGCGCCGCGGGACCTGCGGGCGCTGCTCGCCCCGTACGCCTCGGACCGGGTGACGCTGTCCGCGCCCGGCACCCCCGTCCTGCTCGACCCGGCCGCCGCCGCCGAACTGGCCGCCGCTGCCGCCGCCGCGCTCGACAACGTGGCCCGGCACGCCGGCGAGGGGGCCCGCGCGTGGATCCTGGTCGAGGACGAACCGGACGCGGTGCTCGTCACCGTGCGGGACGACGGCCCCGGCGTCCCCGACGGCCGGCTCGCCGCCGCCGAGCGCGAGGGGCGGCTCGGCGTCGCCCAGTCCATCCGCGGCCGGCTGCGCGACCTCGGCGGCACCGCAGACCTGCTCTCCGTACCCGGCCAGGGCACCGAGGTGGAACTCCGGCTGCCCCGCCGGCCCGCGGAGTCCGGCCGGAAGCGTACGGGCCCGGGAACCGGCGCTTCGGCTGGCGCGAAAGCCGGGGTGCGGGCGGGTGCTTCCGCCGGTGAGCCGACCGGCGCCCGGACCGGGGTGCCTGCCGGCGAGCGTGACGGCGTGCGGACCGGTGGGCTTGCCGGTGAACCGTCCGGCGCTCGTGTCGAGGGGCCGGCCGGCGGCCGGGGCGAAGGGCTCGGCGAAGTGTTCAGCGATGTGAGAGGGGGCAGTACGCGATGACGGTCGGCACCGCCGGGGAGGCAGGCGACGACCAGCCGGTGACGGTGATGGTCGTGGACGACCATCCGATGTGGCGTGACGCGGTCGCCCGCGACCTCACCGAGGCCGGACTGCGGGTGGTGGCCACCGCGGGCGACGGGCCCGAGGCGATCCGCCGGGCCCGCGCCGCCCGCCCCCAGGTGCTGGTCCTCGACCTCAACCTGCCCGGCGCCTCCGGGGTGCGGGTCTGCAAGGAGGTGGTGGCCCACGACGCCGCCGTCCGGGTGCTGGTGCTGTCCGCCAGCGGCGAGCACGCCGACGTCCTGGAGGCGGTGAAGTCCGGCGCGACCGGCTACCTGCTCAAGTCGGCGGGACGCGAGGAACTGGTGGAGGCGGTCCGCAGGACGGCCGTCGGCGACCCGGTGTTCACCCCCGGGCTGGCCGGACTCGTACTCGGCGAGTACCGCAGGCTGGCCGCGGCGCCGCCGCTCGCCGCGGCCGACGGGCCCGCCGCGCCCCGGCTGACCGAGCGGGAGACCGAGGTGCTGCGGCTGGTCGCCAAGGGCCTGAGCTACAAGCAGATCGCCCAGCGGCTGGTCATCTCGCACCGGACCGTGCAGAACCACGTGCAGAACACCCTCGGCAAGCTCCAGCTGCACAACCGTGTGGAACTGGTCCGCTACGCGATCGAACGCGGGCTCGACGGCGGTACGGCGTCCGGCCCCGAGGGCGATATGTGACCCGCGTCACCGTCGGCGGAGCGGAAGCCGCCTGTCCGTCCCCGCCCACCTGCGGCGAAGGCGGCCAGGCGCCCCCGCCGGCCGGCCCCCGCCGTTGTCCCGCGGGCCGCCGGCTGTTCCCTTGACGGTGCCTTGACCGAGATGCCTTGCAGCGGACGATCTCCGAGCCCTATTCTCCCTGCACCCGGCCAGGCCGTGGTAGGGAAGTCCCGCCAGCCCCGCGACGCCTGGCACGCGCTCGCTGCGTTGTCGGGGTCGTCCGAGCAGCCCGCTACGAGGGCGACCTCCCCCCGCTACCGCTGGGGGTGCCCCCACCGCTCCGTGATCCGGGGGGACCCCCGGACGCCGCGGGTCCCGCCCTCCGGGCGGACGGCGCTCCTTCCGCACCACGACCGGTCCGGCCGCTTCGTTTACCCCTTTTGAGTAAGTTGAAGGAGCGCCCGGTATGACGGGTGTGGCGAGCGGGCGCGGCGCGCCCGTACTGGCGGTCGCAGGCGGCACCGCATCCGGCAAGTCCACCCTTGCCGAGGCGTTGGCGCTGCACCACCCCGAGAGCGTCGGACTGATCCACCTGGACGACTTCTACGTCCCCGCGCACGATCCGGTGCGCGGGGTGCGGACGCTGAGCGCGACCGGTGCCGAGACGCTGGACTGGAACCATCCCGGCTCCATCGACGAGGGCGCGGTGGCGACCGCGGTCGACGCGGCGGCGAACGGCGCGTTCCGGCTGGTCGTCGTCGAGGGCCTGTTCGCGCTGACCCTGCCCGCGGTCACCGACCGCGCGACCTGGCGGGTCTACGTGGACACCCCGGACGACATCCGGCTGGCCCGCAAGATCCTGCGGAAGATCGAGGTGCAGCGGCAGGACCCGGCCCTGTCGCTGCGCAACTACCTGCTCAGCGGGCGGGAGCGGCACGCCGCCCATGTCGCTCCCTCCCGCTCGCTGGCCGACCTGGTGGTCGACGGCACCGCCGACGAGTACGCGATGATCACCGCGGTGCTGGGGCTGGTCGGCCCGGTACTGGCCGGCGCGCTGGCCCCGCAGGCCCTGGCGGCACCGTCCCGCGCGTCGCAGGCGCTCACCCCGCAGGCGCTCACCCCGCAGGCCCTGGCGTCGCAGGCGCTCACCCCGTCGGGCTGAGCACCCCCGCGAGCAGTTCCGCCGCCAGGGCCGTGCCGTTCAGGGTCAGCACCGACTCCGGGTGGAACTGCACGCCCGCGAAGCCCGGCCCGCGCAGCGCGTGGACGTCCCCGGTGCGCGGGTCCCGGCTCAGCGCGACGCGGTGCATGGCGAGCTCCTCCGCGGCCGCGTCGTCGCAGCGGGCGGTGAAGGAGTTGTAGAAGCCGACCGTCTCGGGGCGGCCGAAGAAGTCGATGGACTGCTGGGCGCCCTGGAAGGGCTCGTCCTTGCGGACCAGGTCGAGGCCGAGTTCGGCGGCCAGCAGCTCGTGGCCGAGGCAGACGCCGAGCAGTCCGTGCCGGTGGCCGGCCACCAGGTCGCCGGCCAGGGCCCGCAGGAAGCGCATCCTGGGGTCGGCGGCGTCCGCGGGGTCGCCCGGCCCGGGACCGAGCACCACCGGGCCGGGGTGCGCCAGCGCCGCCGCGCGCAGGCCGGGCTCGTCGAAGCGGCGTACCGTCACCGTGAGCCCGCTGGAGCGCAGCACGTGCGCCAGCATCGCGGTGAAGGTGTCCTCGCCGTCCACCACCAGGGCGTGCCCGGACAGCGGCCCCTCGGGCGGCCGGGTCTGCATCCGCAGCCAGAAGGGCGCCAGGCCGGCCCGGCGGGCGTCCAGGGCGGCCCGGACCCGGATGTCGTCGGCCAGCCGGGGCCGGGGCGCGCTCCCGGCGGGCGCCGGCGCCCGCCTGACTCCGAGGGCGGTCAGTACCCCGGCCGCCTTGGCGTGCGTCTCGGCGACCTCGGAGCGGGGGTCGGAGCGGCGCACCAGGGTCGCGCCGACGGCCACCGCGAGGTCGCCGGCGGGCGAGATGTCCGCGGTACGGATCAGGATCGGCGAGTCCAGGGTCTGCGCGCCGCCCGCGTCCCGGCCGATCAGCGCCAGCGCGCCCGCGTAGTAGCCGCGGCCCCCGGCCTCGTGGCGCCCGATGACCCGGCAGGCGTTCTGCACCGGCGAGCCGGTGACGGTCGCGGCGAACATCGTCTCCCGCAGCACCTCGCGGACGTCCCTGGTGGACCGGCCGCGCAGCTCGTACTCGGTGTGCGCGAGGTGGGCCATCTCCTTCAGCCGCGGCCCGACCACCACTCCGCCCAGGTCGCACACGCCGGCCATCATCTTCAGCTCCTCGTCCACCACCATCGTCAGCTCCTCCGCCTCCTTCGGGTCGCGCAGGAACTCCAGCAGCGACTCGGCGGACGGCCCCTGCTCGGGGTGGCGGTAGGTGCCGCTGATCGGGTTCATCACCACCGTCCCGCCCGACACGCGCACGTGCGCCTCGGGGCTGGCGCCGACCAGGGTGCGCTGCGGGGTGTGCACGACGTACGTCCAGTACGCGCCGCGCTCGCCGCGCAGCAGCCGGCCGAACAGGGCCAGCGCCGCGTCCGGCCCGAAGTCCGGGACCGAGCCGCGGAAGGTGCGGCGGATCACGAAGTTCGCGCCCTCGCCGCTGCCGATCTCGTCCGCCACGACCCGCGCCACGATGTCCGCGTAGGCGTCGTCGTCCACGTCGAAGGCGCCGTCCTCGACCCGCACCCGCCGGTCGGGCAGCGCCGGGAGCAGTGCGGCGAGCGGGAGTTCGTAGCTCTCCTCGGGCCGCAGGACCAGCAGCGGGGTGCCGTCGTCGCGGACGTCGAAGCCGCGTTCGCGGATCTGCCGGAACGGGACCAGGGCGAGCGCGTCGGTCACCGGGGCGCCGGGCGGGCCGGCGGGCAGCGGGATGTCGCCGAGACGGGCGGCCTCCTCGACCGGGCCGAGCAGCACCTCGACGGTGTCGTCCGGGCGGCCGGGGGTCGCGCGGCGCAGCAGGGCGAACGGCGGGCAGCCGGGGGCCAGCAGGCGGGCCGTCAGCTGGGCGGGGGTGGCGGTGGGCACGGTGGGTTCCTTCCAGGGGGTTCCCTGGGGCGGCCGGGCCGGGAAACGCCGAAGGCCGCCCCAGGGGGGCGGCCTTCGCGGAGTGATCGGTTCGCGCGATGTTCAGTGGGCCGCCCGGGAAGCGGTCCACCACCAGCTCTGGTTGAGCGTCTGGTCCATCGGCGCGATCATGTGCCCGACCCTACCGTATGACGCGTCAGACGAGCATCCCGTACATGCCCCAGCCGGTACCGACCTGGACCTTGGCGGCGAAGGGCGAGGCGGCGTTGCCCGTTCCCTTGAAGAGCCACAGCTTGCCGTCGGTGTCCCGGGTCAGCATGTCCGCCTTGGCGTCGGTGTTGAGGTCACCGGTGCCCAGGACGGCGTTGTACGCGCTGCCGCCGCCGAGCTTGGCCCGCGCCGAGAACGGGGCGGTGGCGCTGCCGGTGCCCTTGAACAGCCACAGGACGCCGCCGGTGTCGCGGGCGATCAGGTCCGCCTTGCCGTCGCCGGTGACGTCGGCCAGACCGGAGATCAGGTTGTAGGAGTTCCAGCCGCTGCCGATGGATGTCCGGGCCGCCAGCACGGTGCTGGTGCCGGTGCCCTTGAACAGCCACAGGTTGCCCTTGCTGTCGCGGGCGATCAGGTCCGGCCTGCCGTCGCCGGTGATGTCGCCGACGCCGGTGATCTGCGAGTACGCGCTCCAGCCGGTGCTGATCTTGACCCGGGACGCGAGTGGGGCGTTGATGTCGCCGGTGCCCTTGTAGTACCAGAGCGTGCCGGCGGAGTCCCGCGCCACCACGTCGCCGGTGCCGTCCGCGCGCAGCGGCGACAGCGCGGTCGCCGCGTTGTACACGGTCCAGCCGCTGCCCACCTTGTAGCGGGTCTGGAACGGCTTGCTCGGGTTGCTGGAGCCCTGGTACTGCCACAGCGTGCCCGCGGAGTCCCGGGCCAGCACGTCGTAGCGGGAGGCGGGGGCCAGCGGCGCCGTCGAGTCGAGCTGCGCGACATCGGCGGCCTTGACGTACGCGAGCCGGTGGTTGAAGCGGATCGGGTAGAACTGCGTGGTGCCGGTGACCAGGGTGTGGTCGCCGGGCGCGCTGTTGTCGAAGTTCTGCGCCAGGAAGTAGTCGCCGCTGACCGCCGGCCCGGCGGGCACGTACGCCTGGCCGGCGGCGATCGCGTACTTGGTCAGCGCCTTGTCGTTGTCGGTCTGCACCGGCACCTGGGTGCCCGCGTACGCGGCGGACTCCGGGTAGGCGCGGCCGTAGACCGGGACGGTGGTGCGGCCCGCGGCGGGCGTGACCACGGTGCTGGGACCGGTGCCGACGACCGAGGAGTACTGGCCGCCCGGGTTGTAGAACCAGCCCTTCTGGCCGCCGTACCAGATCGCCGTCCAGTCGCCGGACATCTGCGCGACCACGAACGTCCCGCCCGCGACGGCCTTGTCGCCCCAGTCCGGGCCGTCGGTGGTGCCGGCCGTGCCGCCGTGCAGGTACGGGTCGCCGAGCGGCGCCGCGGAGGTGGCCGGCGAGGAGTAGAGGTAGACGAAGTTCGCCGGGTGCGCGGCCTGCGCCACACCGCCGTAGGTGATGGCCGGCTGGTTGGCCGTGGTGTACGGCGGCACCACCCGGATCACCTGGCCGGTGCGCAGCGGCGCCCCGGCGCCGCCCGCGCCGTCGGGCGCCAGCAGCAGCGACATGTAGTGGTTCCAGTCCCAGTACGGTCCCGGGTCCCAGTGCATGCCGCCGACGTAGGAGTCCAGCGGACCGGGCACGTCGTCGTGGCCGATGATGTGCTCGCGGTCGCGCGGGATCCCGTACAGCGCGGACAGGTAGCGCACCAGCTGCGCGGAGGACTCGTACTGCGGCTCGGAGTACCAGCTGCCGGACTTGATCGCGTAGCCCTCGTGCTCCACGCCGATCGAGTGCATGTTGACCGACTTGTTGCCCGCGTGCCAGGCGGTGTCCTTGGTCGGGATCATCTGGGTGACCAGGCCGTCGGACGCGCGGATGATGTAGTGCGTGCTGGAGTACGCGGTCGGGTCCTGGAAGCTGGCGATGGACCCGGCGTAGCTGCCCTCGGTGTCGTGGATGACGATCGTGGTGATCTTCTGGCCGTCGGCGGGCCGGTCGGTCACGTCGTAGTTGCCGTAGTCGGCCTTGTCCGAGCCGTTCTGGGCGAACGCGGCCGGTTCGAAGGTGCAGTGCAGCGACGCCGGGCACTCCGGGGTCGGGGTCGCGGCGGGCACGGCGTCGGCCCTGACCGCGGGTGCGGTGGTGACGGCCGCCGCCAGCGGGGTCTTGGAGAGCTTGACCGGGACCACGCCGGGCGAGGCGGGCAGGGAGACCTGCTGGCCGTCCTCGGTGGTCGCGCTCCGGCCGCTCCTGACCGTGTCGAAGACCCGGTCGGCGAAGAGCTGGGCGCCCTGTCGGTCCGGCGACTGGCTGTAGCGGGCGACCGCCGGGTACCAGTGGCCGGCGTCGGCGGGCAGCGAGCCCACCGCGGTCCTCTCGTACCGGGCGAGCAGCGCCGCCGCGCCCCTGACGCTCTGCCTGCTGTCGGTGCGCAGCCTGCCCGCGGACTGGCCGATCAGCTTCGCCGCCGAGTCCAGGGTGTGCAGCCGCGGGTCGGAGGTGTCGACCGCGCCGACGTTCTTCAGCAGGGCCGCGTCGGGGTGGAACCTCCTCGTCCTGGCCGGGTCGCCGCTCTGGTTCAGCTCGTCGGTGACCTCGGCGCCGCTCTGCCCGGCCACGTCACCGGGATCGACCTGGGTGAGGCCCATCACGTTGTAGTTCCCGGTGGTGCTCGGCTTCCCGCCGTGGGCGTTCCACAGGGTCTGCCGGTACGAGACCGCCATCAGCACGTTCTGCGGGACGCCGAACTCCCGTGCGGCGTCGGCGAAGTCGTTCTGCAGCGCGTGGGTGTCGGTGGCCTGTGCGCCGGTTCCCCCCGACGGCGACGCGATCGCGATCGTGCCGTACGCGGCCACGGTGGCCAGCACCGCCGCGGCGGCTCCGTACGTGATCAGCGATGTCCTTCTGCGGTGTCTGGCGCGTGGCAACCTGCGTGCCCCCCGGCTCCAGGGCGCGTTGAGTACGCCCGACGTTGGGCGGTCGTCTCCGACGGATACCGTCCCGAGTCGCAGACGCTAGCAGCCGCCCCAGTGGTTGCAGCCGGAGGGCACGGCCCTTGCGGGACAGGGGCGCCGGGATTCAGCCGGACGGCGTGTCTCATCCAATGGGCGAGCGGGGAGCCCGGTTGCCCGACCCCGTAATCTGGGGGGGTGACCGTGAACGCAGAACTCCACGCCGGTGGCAACACCTGGCACTCCCTTCCCGCGGCGCAGCAGCCCGAGTGGCCCGACCCCGAGGCTCTGCGCGATGTGATCGCCGACCTCGCCTCGTATCCGCCGCTCGTGTTCGCCGGCGAGTGCGACCAGCTGCGCACCCGCATGGGCGCGGTGGCCAGGGGCGAGGCGTTCCTGCTCCAGGGCGGGGACTGCGCCGAGGCGTTCGACGCGGTCAGCGCCGACCAGATCCGCAGCAAGGTCAAGACGCTGCTGCAGATGGGGGCGGTGCTCACGTACGCCGCCTCGGTGCCGGTGGTCAAGGTCGGACGGATCGCCGGCCAGTACAGCAAGCCGCGTTCCAAGCCGACCGAGACCCGCGACGGGGTGACGCTGCCGACCTACCGCGGCGACTCGGTGAACGGCTTCTCGTTCACCCCCCAGGCCCGTGTTCCGGACCCGGAGCGGCTCAAGCGGATGTACCACGCGTCGGCCTCCACCCTGAACCTGGTGCGGGCCTTCACCACCGGCGGGTACGCCGACCTGCGCCAGGTGCACGCCTGGAACCAGGACTTCGTCAAGTCCTCGCCGTCCGGACAGCGCTACGAGGCGCTGGCCCGCGAGATCGACAACGCGCTGAACTTCATGTCGGCGTGCGGCATCGACCCCGCCGAGTTCAAGACCGTGGAGTTCTACGCCTCCCACGAGGCGCTGCTGCTGGACTACGAGTCGGCGCTGACCCGTACCGACTCGCGGACCGGCAGCCTCTACGACGTCTCCGCGCACATGGTGTGGATCGGCGAGCGCACCCGGCAGCTGGACGGGGCGCACATCGAGTTCGCCGCGCGGATCCGCAACCCGATCGGTGTGAAGCTCGGCCCCGGCACCACCCCGGAGGAGGCGCTCAGCTACATCGACCGCCTCGACCCGGACCGGGAGCCCGGCCGGCTGACCTTCGTGGTGCGGATGGGCGCGGACAAGGTCCGGGACAAGCTGCCGACGCTGGTGGAGAAGGTCACCGCCTCCGGCGCGGAGGTGGCCTGGGTCTGCGACCCCATGCACGGCAACACCTTCGAGGCGGCCTCCGGCCACAAGACCCGGCGCTTCGACGACGTCCTGGACGAGGTGAAGGGCTTCTTCGAGGTCCACCACGGCCTGGGCACCCACCCCGGCGGCATCCACGTCGAGCTGACCGGCGACGACGTGACCGAGTGCGTGGGCGGCGGCGACGAGATCTTCGTGGACGACCTGCACCAGCGCTACGAGACGGCCTGCGATCCGCGGCTGAACCGCAGCCAGTCGCTGGACCTGGCGTTCCTGGTGGCGGAGATGTACCGGGGGCAGTAGCGGCGGCGCCCGCCCGGCCCGGCGGCGCGGCGAGGGGCGCGGATCACACCGATCCGTGCCCCTCGCCGCTTTTCTCCACCCCGGGTCTTAGGTAAGGTAAGCCTGACCTCAGTTCCTCCGGGTCTGGACGGGCGGTGACCGGCGTGTACATCTGCTCCTGCTTCGGCATCACCGAACAGCAGGTCAGGCAGCACGCCGACGACGGCCGCCGCACCCCGCGGCAGATCGCCTCCGCCTGCAAGGCCGGCACCGACTGCGGCTCCTGCGTCAAGCGCATCCAGGCCGTACTCGGCCGCGGCGCCGGCCGCGCGGCCACCCCGGCCGCCGCGCCCGCCGTGGTGCGGCCCGCCGTCCCCGTCGTCCCCGCCGCCATGGCCGAGGCCGGAGACGTACGGGCGGCCTGAGCCGCCCGCAGACGTCCGACAGGCGACGAGGGGACAGGCCGACGGCCGCGGCCGTCGGCCGGCCGGTCAGTCGACGCTGCTGGGCTGCTCGATCTGCTGGGCGATGTACAGCGGCTCGCCCAGCTTCTCGATCAGGTCCAGCTGTGTGTCCAGGTAGTCGATGTGGTGCTCCTCGTCGGCCAGGATCGACTCGAAGATGTTGGCCGAGGTGATGTCGCTCTTGGCCCGCATCAGCTCGATCCCGCGCCGCAGCCGGTCGATCGCCTCGACCTCCACCTGCTTGTCGGCCTGGAACATCTCGGTGACCGTCTGGCCGACCCGGACATGGAACAGCCGCTGGTAGTTCGGCAGCCCCTCCAGCAGCAGGATCCGGTCGGTGATCAGCTCCGCGTGCCGCATCTCGTCGAACGACTCCGAGCGGGTGTATTTCGCGAGCTTGAGCCAGCCGAAGTTCTCCTGCATCTTCGCGTGCAGGAAGTACTGGTTGATCGCGGTCAGTTCGGCGGTCAGCTGTTCGTTGAGGAACTCGATGACCTCGGGGTCGCCCTGCATGGCAACGCCGTCCTTCCGGTTGGCTCGGCTGTCGCCCGCATCCTTGCACCGCCGCCGGGCGTGATCCAGTAAGCGCGGGCTTACCGCCACCACCCGCCCGGCCCCGGACGGCGCGGGAAAGGACGAGCCGGACCAGGCCGGACCGGCCGGACCAGACCGGACCGGCCGCTCCCGGCCACGGCCGGACCGGGTGGCCGGCCCGGCTCAGCGCACCCACAGCGTGATGGTGGCGCCCTTGGCGGCCCGGCTGCCGCCGCCCGGGGACTGGCTGAAGACGGTGTCGCCGAAGAAGATGGGGATCACCCGGGTGCCGAAGCCCGCCGCCGACAGGATCCGCTTGGCGTCGGTCTCGCTCCTGCCCTTCACGTCGGGCACGTCGAACTCCTGCCGGCCCTTGGAGACGGTGATCGTCACGGTGTCCCCGGTGCCGAGGCCGTCCGACGGGGAGACCCGGGCCACGGTGTCCTTGTCCGCCTCGTCGGAGTAGACCTCGTCCTGGGCGAGCACCACTTTCAGCCCGGCGTCCTCCAACTGCTCCCGGGCGTCGGTCACCGGGTCGCCGACCACGTCCGGCAGGTCCACCGGCGCACCGCGCGAGACCCTGAGGGCCACCGGGGTGCCGGGAGCGAGGTCCCGGCCGCCCGCCGGGTCGGTGGAGATCACCTGGCCGCCGGGCACGTCGTCGCTGAACGCACGGGTGACGGTGCCGGGGGCCAGCCCCGCGGCCTTGAGCTCCTGCCGGGCCGCGGTGAGCGAACGGCCCCGTACGGTGGGCACCCGCACCTGCCCGGGGCCCTTGGAGACGGTCAGGGTCACCGTGCCGTTGCTCCGCACCCGCCGGCCCGGCGCCGGGTCGGTGCCGATCACGCTGCCGCGCGGCACGGTCAGCGAGAAGTCCTGCCGCACGCTGCTGTCCAGGCCGGCCGCCGACAGCTTCTGCCGGGCCGTGGCCTGCGGCAGCCCCAGCACGCCGGGGACCTCGGTGAACCGGCCGTCGCCGACGTACCAGAAGCCCGCGCCGACGCCCAGCAGGGCGAGCAGCACCAGCACCACCGCGAGCGGCCCGCGCCTGCCCGCCCCTCGCCGGCGTGCCCGTCCTGGCCCCGGCTCCTGCGGCAGCGGCATCGCCAGCCGACTCGTCCGGTCGAGCCCGTCGGCGGCGTCCGCGGCGGTGCCGTAGGGCGGGGTGGCGCCGGGGAGGTCGTCCGCGGCGGTGCCGTAGGGCGGGGTCGCGGCGGGGAGCGGTACGACGCCGGTCGGCTCCTCGGAACCGGCCGGGACGCGCGGCAGCGCCGGTACGGTGTCGGCCGCCGGCCCGTCCAGCTGCTCGGCGGTGAGCGCGTCCCGCACCGCCCGCACCTCGGCGAGCAGCTCCACCGCGTCGGCCGGCCGCTCCCGCGGGTCGCGGGCGCAGGCCCTGGCCACCAGCGCGTCCAGCGCGGGCGCCAGGCCCGGGACGGCCGCGGAGGGGGCCGGCATCGGCTCCTTGAGGTGCTGGAAGATCACCTGCACCGGGGTGCCGCCGCCGCGCGGCTTGCGGCCGGCCAGCATCTCGTAGAAAACCACACCGCAGGCGTACACGTCGGTGCGCTGGTCGACGGTGCCGTACTCGATCTGCTCCGGCGCCAGGTACGACACGGTGCCCATCAGGGCGCCCGCGCCGGTCACGTCGGTCTGCGTGTCCACCGACCTGACCAGGCCGAAGTCGGCGACCTTGACCCGGCCGTCGTCCCCTATCAGCACGTTCTCCGGCTTCATGTCCCGGTGCACCAGGTGCGCCCGGTGTGCGGCGCCCAGCGCGGCCAGCACCGGCTCCAGGACGTCCAGCGCCGCGCGCGGTGCGAGCGCGCCGCGCCCGCGCAGCACGTCCCGCAGCGTGCAGCCGGCCACGTACTCCATGGCCAGGTACACATACGTGCCGTCGGTGCCCTGGTCGTAGACCCCCACCACGTTCGGGTGCGCCAGCCGTGCGACCGCCTTCGCCTCCCGGATGAACCGCTCCACGAACTCCGTGTCCGCCGCCAGCCCGGGGTGCATCACCTTCAGCGCGAGCACCCGGTCCAGGCGGGTGTCCACGGCCCGGTAGACCGTGGACATCCCGCCGACCGCGATACGGCCCTCGACCCGGTAACGCCCGTCGAGCAGGTGTCCCACAAGCGGGTCATGCACGGTGGTGTCCACGAAGCCCGATTCTACGAGCCCGCCCCGCCCGCCCCCGGGCCCCGCCCGCCACTGTGTCCGGCCCGTTGCGTACCGCTACCGTTCCGTGACCCCGGCAGGCCGCCGCGCCGCGCTCCCGCGGGCCGGCCGGCGGGAGCGCGGCGCGGACGGCGCCGCCCGGCCGCGGGCACGGCTCAGAAAGCGGGAGCCTCCGGGTCGAAGGACGCCGTGCCCGCGGCCGGGGAGGAGGGGAGGGCGTGGTGACGGCGGGGGATGCGGCCGGCGCGGTGGGCGAGGCGGCCGGCGGTGACCGCGTCGCGCATGGCGGCGGCCATCAGGGCGGGGTGCCGGGCCCGGGTGACGGCGGAGGCCAGCATCACCGCCGCGCAGCCGAGCTCCATCGCCTGAGCCGCGTCGGAGGCCGTGCCCGCGCCCGCGTCCAGGATCACCGGGACGCCGGCCCGCTCGGTGATGAGCTGGAAGTTGTGCGGATTGCGGATGCCGAGGCCGGACCCGATCGGCGACCCGAGCGGCATGACCGCCGCACAGCCGACGTCCTCCAGCTTCCGCGCCAGCACCGGGTCGTCACTGGTGTAGGGCAGCACCGTGAAGCCGTCGTCCACCAACGTCTCCGCCGCCTCCAGGAGTTCCACCGGATCGGGCAGCAACGTGTGCTCGTCCGCGATGACTTCGAGCTTCACCCAGTCCGTGCCGAGCGCCTCCCGCGCCAGCCGCGCGGTCAGTACGGCCTCACCCGCGGTGTAGCAGCCCGCCGTGTTCGGCAGCGCCCGGATGCCGTGCCGGGCCAGTACGGACAGCACGGAGCCCTTCGTCGCCGGGTCGAGCCGCCGCATCGCCACCGTGGTCAGCTCGGTGCCCGACGCCAGCAGCGCCTGCTCCAGCACCTCCAGACTGGGCGCTCCGCCGGTGCCCATGATCAGCCGCGAGGAGAACACCGCGTCGCCGATCCGCAGCGGGTCGACGGGCCGCGCGAGCGTGGTGGACGTGGTCGTGATGGACGCGAGCGTGGCGGATCCCCTTTCCTCCGCCGCTCGCGGGAGTCGCGCCCGTCGCGGGGCGGCGTCCGGAACGCCGTCCGGCCGGGTGTCGGCGGTCATCGCTCAGCCCCCCTGTACCGCGGTCAGGATCTCCACCCGGTCGCCGTCGGACAGCTCCGTGGCCGCCCAGCGGGTGCGCGGCACCACCGTCTCGTTGAGCGCGGCGGCCACCCCCGAGCGCGCGGCGGTGAGGGTGGCCACCAGGGCGTCCAGGCCGCAGGGCGCGGCCAGTCGCCGCTCCTCGCCGTTGAGCAGCACGGTGATCGTCATGCCGGCTGCCCCTCGCGTACGAACCGGGCCGCCGCGAACGGCCGCGCGTAGTCCGGGAGTTCACCGGAGACCAGCACCTCGGCCATGACGTCGCCGGTCACCGGGGTGAGCAGTACCCCGTTGCGGTGGTGCCCGGTGGCCAGCAGCAGGCCCTCCAGGGCGGTGGCGCCGAGCAGCGGCGCGTTGTCCGGGGAGCCCGGACGCAGGCCGGCGAGCGTCTCGGTGAGCGGCAGTTCGGTGATACCCGGCACCAACTCGTGCGCGTCCCGCAAAAGTTCGTAGACGCCGCCGGCGGTGACCGTGGTGTCCCAGCCGAACTCCTCGCTGGTCGCGCCCAGCACCAGCTCGCCGTTCTCGCGCGGCACCAGATAGACATGGCTGCCGCGGACCACCGCCCGTACCGTACGGGACAGGAACGGCGCGTGCGCGGCCGGAATCCGCAGCCGCAGGATCTGGCCCTTGACCGGCCGGACCGGCGGCAGCACGTCCTCCGGGAGCCCGGCGATCCGGCCGCTCTCGCTGCCCGCGGCCAGCACCGTGCGCTCGGCGGCGACCTCGGTGCCGTCCGCCAGCAGGGCGCCGGTGACGCGGTCGCAGGTACGGGTGACGCGGGCCACCGCGGACCGCAGGAACGTCACCCCGGCGAGTTCGGCGGCCCGCAGCAGCGCGGCGGCCAGCCGGCGCGGGTCGACCTGGTGGTCGCCGTCCACCCGCAGCCCGCCGCGTACGCCCGGGGCGAGCAGCGGTTCCAGGCGGCGGCAGTCCCGGCCGCTGAGCCACTGCGACTCCAGGCCCAGCGAGGTCTGGAAGGCGTGCAGGTCGCGCAGGTCGGCCCGGTCGTCGGCGTCCAGCGCGACGGCGAGGGTGCCGCAGGGGCGGTAACCGGTGCCGAGGCCGGTGAGGTCGGTGAGTTCGGCGGCGAAGGCCGGGTAGCGGGCGGCCGAGGCGAGGTTGAGGTCGAGCAGGGTCTGCTCGCCGTACCGCAGCTCGGTCACGGCGGCCAGCATCCCGGCCGCGGCGTGCGCGGCGCCGCCGCCCGGCAGCGGGTCGGCCAGCGCCGTCGCCAGCCCGCGCTGCGCCGCCCGCCACGCGGTGACCAGCCCGATCAGCCCGCCGCCGACCACCAGCACGTCGTGGCCGCGGGCCCCGTTCGGGGATGTGGGCATCATGCGTCTCCCTTCGCCGGCATGACCCGGATCAGGTATTTACGGTCGGCAGCCGCCCAGCCACCCTCTCAGCCCGGTACGTCCGGGCTCCCGCGCTTCTCCCGGCACCCTATCCCTCCGGGGGGTCGGGGGGCTTTCTCGGGCCGTCCACCCGCGCGGGGTTCCCGCTGGGCCGACCGCCATCGCGCGGGGGTGCGCCGCCGCCGGTGCCCACCGGGTCGTGGGTGGGGGTGGGTTCGGCCCTTCGGGCCGGGGGTCGGCGCTGCCGTGCGGGCCTCTGCTCGGGCGCGCCGCCGCCGGCGTGCGCCGGTCCGCGGAGGTCTTCCCGGGCCGGGTTCGCGCTGCCGCGCGGGGTTGCCGGGGTGCCGTCGGGCTCGGTCCTGCGGGTTTGCCGCGAGCGGGCCGTTCCCTTGCGGGTGGCGCCACCGGCGGCGTGTGCCGGTCGGTGAGGGGGACCGCACTGTCGCGCGGGGTTTGGCCCGGCGTTCCGGTGCCCGCCGGGTCGTGGGTGAGGTGGGGCGTCCGATTCCCGGGGGCTCTCGGGGGTGGTGGGGGTGGGTGGGGAATACGGTAGGCGGGTGACTGGGAATGTGGTGATCGTCGGGGCCGGGATGGCCGGGGTGCGGACCGCGGTGGAGTTGCGGGGGCAGGGGTGGCGGGGCGGGGTCACGCTGGTGGGGGACGAGCCGCATCCCCCGTACGACCGGCCGCCGTTGTCGAAAACGGTGCTGTTGGGGGGCCGCGACGGCGACGCCCCCGTGGACGTGCGGTTCGACGTGGACTTCGCCGGGCTCGGGGTGGAGCTGCGGCCGGGCGTGCGGGCGGAGTCGCTGCGGTCCGGGAGCAAGGAGATCGTCACCGGCCAGGGCACCGTGCCGTACGACCGGCTGGTGCTGGCCACCGGCGCGTACCCGGTCCAGCTGCCCGGGACCGCCGGGCTGCCCGGGGTCCACTCGCTGCGGACGCTGGACGACGCCGCCGCGCTGCGCCCCGTGCTGGCCGCCCGGCAGCGGATCGTCGTGGTCGGGGCCGGCTGGATCGGCGCCGAGTTCGCCACCGCGGCGCGCCAGGCCGGCTGCGAGGTCACCGTCGTGGAGGCCGCGGACCGGCCGCTCGCCGCCGTGCTGCCCGCCTCCGTGACCGCCCCCATGCGCGGCTGGTACGAGGAAGCGGGCGTCGAGCTGCGTACCGGCACCCGCGTGGCCGCCGTGGAGCCCGGCGCGGTGGTGCTGGCCGACGGCAGCCGGCTGCCCGCCGCGGCCGTCGTGGTGGGGATCGGCGCCCGGCCCGCCAACGGCTGGCTGGCCGGCTCCGGGGTCGCCGTGGACGCGGACGGCGCGGTGCTGGCCGACGACCGGCTGCGCACCTCCGTCGAGGACGTCTACGCCGTCGGCGACTGCGCATCCTTCCCGTCGGCCCGCTACGGCCGCCGGCTGCTGGTCCACCACTGGGACAACGCCGTACAGGGCCCGCGTACCGCCGCCGCGAACCTGCTCGGCGGGGACCAGCCGTACGATCCGGTGCCGTACTTCTGGTCCGAGCAGTTCGGCCGGTTCGTGCAGTACGCGGGCCACCACACCGACGCCGACACGATGGTGCCGCGCGGCGACCCGGCCGGTCCTGCCTGGTCGGTGCTGTGGCTGCGGGACGGGCTGCTGACGGCGGTGCTCGCGGTCGGCAGGCCGCGGGACATGGCCCAGGCCCGCAAGCTGCTCGGCGGCTCTCCCGCGGTGGACCCCGAACGCGCCGCCGACCCGGCGGTCCCGCTCAGGTCGGCGGTCCGCTGAGGGGGCCGGCGCGCGCCCCCGGAGGGTATATCGGCGGGAGCCCCGGCGCGTGCCCGGGGGGAGCCCGGCGTACGCCCCGGGGGCGGCGCGGGCGGCGCCCCCGGCGACACCCGGCGGGTCCCCCGGTCGGCGTCGTCCCGCAGCGGTTGTCGGCGGCAGGTGGCAGGCTTGTGCCGTGACTGTTTTCTCGTCGGTTGACGCACACATTGACGCTCTCGTTCCCTCCTGGCTCACCCTGCCGGAGGTCGCCGAACGTCTCGGCCTCGAAGTGACCCGGATCCGGCCGCTGATCAAGGAGGGGCAACTCCTCGCGGTCCGCCGTGGTGAGAACAAGGTACTGATGGTGCCCGGCGACTTCCTCGGTGAGGGGAAGATCATCAAGGGCCTGTCCGGCACGCTGACCGTCCTGAAGGACGACGGGTTCTCGGACGAGGAAGCCCTGGAGTGGCTCTTCACCCCGGACCCGACCCTGCCCGGCACGCCCGCGCAGGCGCTGCGGGAGAATCGCGGGACCGAGGTGAAGCGCCGCGCGCAGGCGCTCGCCGTGTAGCCGCGATCCGCGCCCCGGCGGCGGGAAGGCCGCCGGGGCGACCTTTGGGGGAGCAGATGACCACCGCCCGCCGGCAGCTCGCCGACGCCCGGCTGTACCTGTGCACGGACGCCCGCTCCGGGCCCGCCGACCTCGCGGCCTTCGCGGACGCGGCGCTCGGCGGCGGGGTCGACGTCATCCAGCTCCGCGACAAGGGCATCGAGGCGCGTGACGAGCTGGCGGCGCTCGCGGTGCTCGCCGAGGCGTGCCGCAGGCACGGGCGGCTGCTCGCGGTCAACGACCGGGCGGACGTGGCGTACGCGGCCGGGTCGGACGTCCTCCACCTCGGGCAGGGCGACCTGCCGGTGCCGATGGCGCGGGCGCTGCTCGGCGACGAGGTCCTCATCGGGCGGTCCTGCCACACCGAGGCCGAGGTCGCGGCGGCGGCGGCGGAGCTTGGGGCGGACTACTTCTGCACCGGACCGGTCTGGCCCACCCCCACCAAGCCGGGCCGCCCCGCCCCGGGCCTCGGCCTGGTCCGCTATGCCGCCGCGCTCGGCACCGACCGCCCCTGGTTCGCCATCGGCGGCATCGACCTCACCAACCTCCCCGACGTGCTGGCCGCGGGCGCCCGCCGCGTCGTGGTCGTCCGCGCGATCACCCGGTCCCCCGACCCCGCGGCCTCCGCCGCCGCCTTCACCCGCGCCCTGCGGGCCACCTGACCCGGGGACGCCCGCGCCGGCGGCGGCGACCGACCGGGGGCGCCCAACCGGCCGACGGCCGCGGAGTCCGGGCGCGGACCGTCAGTGCCCCATCATCGGGCCGGCGGCCATGTATAACGTCGTCGTGGTCGTCCGCACCGTTCCCCTCGCCTCTGCGTGCGCGCCGTCCGGCGCCGGGGCGCCCGGCCTCCCGGGGCAGTACAGCTAGATGATTGAGTCCAAGGGTTGGGGTCACGGTTAGTGGTCGTAGGCGGTCAGGGATCGCTTGATGGGTTGCCCGGTTTTGTCGTTGAGCCAGATCGCGGCGGTCAGCGCGAGGACGCGGGACAGGACTCGTGCGGTGACGCCCGCCGGGCTCTTGCCGCCGTGCCGTTCCAGGTCGAGCTGGCCTTTGAGGGTCTGGTTGATCGACTCGATGGTCTGTCGCAACGGTTTGAACAGGTGCGCGCCGGGCCGTTCGGGTTCGCCCTTGCGGGCCGGTCGCAGCAGGTGCAGGTGACGTTCGGTGAGGTCGTGCTCGAAGTCGTGTCCGTAGTAGTTCTTGTCGCCGATGATCGTCTGGCCGGGGTGGGAGGCGGCCACGTCGGGTGCGGTGTCGAGCATGTCGCGCAGGGTCTCGCGTTCGTCGGCCTTCGCGCCGGTCAGCGCGAACAGGACCGGCAGGCCGCCCAGCGTGCACACCAGGTGCAGGCGCAGTCCCCAGAAATACCGGGAGTGCGACGCGCAGTAGCCGTACTCCGCCCAGCCGGCCAGGTCCGACCGTTTCGCGGTCTCCCGCGAGCAGCCGCAGCCGACCGGTGTGGAATCGACCACCCACACGTCGTCGGTCCACAGCGAGGTGTCCCGGGCCAGGATCCGGATGGTGCTGGTGAGCAGGGACGATGCGGCACGCAGTCGCTTGCCGTAGCCGGAGGGCTGGGGCACGTAGGGGAACATGCCGCGGAAGTCGCGGTCGACGCGGCGCAGCCACCGCCGCTCGGAGGTGTACCCGAGCAGCGCCGACATCACCGCCAGAGTGACCAGTTCAGCATCGCTGAGCGTAGGCGCGATCCCCACCTTCGGCCGCCACGGGGCCAGCCCCGGCGAAGCCTTCAACTCATCATCGATCCGGGCATAGAGTGCAGTCGCGAGGGTGTCCAGGTTTGTCTTCACACACCGACCATGGGCGCCCTCGCACCATGTCCGCAGGCGAACCCTTGGACTCATTCATCTAGCCGCCGCTCCACTGGGCGAACTCACGGAGGGGAGCACTCGCCCGCTGACGGGCCCGCAGCAGCGTTCCCACCGTTTGGCGCACCGAGTGGTGATAGCGGACCAACTGCGGAGAGTAATCACGTGCCTTCACCAGGGATGCGAAAGCCTCGTTCCGCCGTGCCGTCCACGCTTGGGCATGCGCGCGGTCGATCCAGAAGTGAGCCGCGCGCGTGGGAGGGTAGTCCTCCGGCAGGTTCACCTTCTCGGCAACATCAAGTGCCGCGTCGTAGTCGTTCTGGTCGGCGGCAGCCGAGATCTCGTGCAGCCGGACGCTGAGCGGACCGAACGCCAGCGCGTAGTCCCGGGTCTCCCCGGTCTCGTCGGCCAGTTCCCCCGCCTCACCGAGCCAGTTCGCCGCGCCGGCCTTGTCGCCCTGTCGCGCGGAGAGCGTCGCCGCGCGCAGTTGCAGAGTGCCCCGGACGGCCCGGGTCGCACGGTCGCCGTCGTCGTCCAGGTCTCTCAGCGCGTGCTTCATCAAGGACACGCCACGGTCGAGGCGGGAACTGTCCGCGACTATCTGCGCCCGCTCGTACCTTTCGATGGCGACCTGTCGCGGGTCCCCGGACTGCGGCGCGGCAACCGCCATGCGTGCCAGAGCGAGGCGGGACAGGTCCATGTACCCCAGGCGGTAGGTGACGATCGCGGCCGTGCGGGAGATCTCGGCCTGTGCCGCATACGCCCGCTCATGGTCCCGGCCCGCGTGATGAAGCTGCGTCACGAGCGCGAGTTCGGAGATCAGCCCCGGCAGGTGGTCGGCGATCTCGGTGAACGCAGCCTTCACCCGCAGCGCGTGGATACGCCGCACGTCGGCCTCCAGGACATCGAGCGCACGCGGCGGCGGTCCGTCGTCCGGCGGCATGTCCCAGTCGTCGAACGCCGTGCCGATCGGCTGGAGCAGCGCGTCCAGCCGATCGAGGTGAAGCGTCTCCATGTAGGGCTGGCCCCGCAGTACGGACACGTTCACCGCGAGCGCGCGGGCGACCGAGGAGAGCAGGGATTCGCTGGGCGGCTGGTCACCGTTCTCGATACGGGAAAGCTGGCTGGTGGAAAGGTGAGCACGCCGCCCCAGCTCGGCGAGAGTGAAGTCACGGATCAAGCGGAACTCGCGGATGCGAGCCCCGACGCTGTCCGGGGACGTGTCGCGTGTGTGAGGCATGCTGGCTCCCGTTGCGCCCGACACTCGCAATGTACCCCCGCGGCTGCCGGGAGCCGAACGCCCCGATGCGGGGATCGGCCGGACCTTTCGACTCGGGGTATCACAGGGGAGGAGGCGGCCTGACAGCCCACAGAGGCCGCGGTCGGACGGGGGCCCGGCCGTTGTGGCAGAACCCGGAGCGGGGATCGCCCCCCTGTGCGCATCATCGCTTGTTCGCAGGCGGCACGGTTGCAACGTTTTCAGGTGGAATCGGCGTCGTCGCTGTTCGGAATGATGTGTGCACTGACGGTGCCTGCATCGAGTGCCTTCCTGATGAGCGGCGCCATACGCGTGGGGATGCGGGTGATCGTCTCTGTGGCAGGGATGGGCGCCCTGGCCGGTGACAGGGCGTGCGAGGCGACAGCCGTTTCCGCGTCGGCGGTGTAGCCCTGGACGAGTAGTTCCGACGTGTCCGTGTCCACCCACACCGTTGGGCAGCCGTCTTCGTCCGTATCGGGGTCGATACCTGCAAACCGAATAATCCTGTGCAACTTCGTAGTCGGCGGGCACGCCGCCGTCTAGCGTCGAAAGCGTCGTTCGATCCCTTCGCGTACTTCATGCGGAGCGGACAACGAAATGCCCCGCGACCGGCAGATCCGGGAGCGTGGACGGCGCCACGAAGGAGTGACGACATGAGCGGCAATCCATGGAGTCGTTTGAGCGCGCCCGCCTGGACGCCTACTTCGCCAAGATCGCCGCGCATTTCCGCCCCGAGCAGCCCCCGGTGTCGTTACTCGTGACGCACCTGCTGCCTGAACGCCCCGCATTCGTTCGCGCCGTCGCTTCTGCCTCCGACCTGCGCGCGGTGTTGCCCAAGCCCAAGTCGATCTCGCCCGCCGCACGGCGTGAGGTCGAACGGTTCACCCGGTGCGACCCGCTGACCCGCGACCTGTTCGCGGACGCCGACCAGGCCCTGAAATATCTCGAATCCTGTGCCAGCGGTGAGCGCGTCGCCCTTCTGGACGTCGGCGGATACTTCGCCCCGGTGCTGGCTGAGCTGTGCGACCGGTTCTCCGGCCGCATCCTCGGCGTGGTCGAGGACACCGAAAACGGCCACAGGCGCTACGCAGAGTTCGAGAAGCTGCCGTGCCCCGTCGTATCGGTCGCCCGCTCACCGCTGAAGGCCCCCGAGGACTTCCTGGTGGGCCAGTCCGTGGTGTTCTCCACCGAGGCGCTGATGCGCGGGTGCGGCGACATCATGCACGGTCGGCCCGCACTTGTCATCGGGTTCGGCAGGCTCGGCAGTTCCATTGCCCGGCTGCTGCACGCCAAGGGCGTAAGAGGTCACCGACTACTCGTGGCTGTTCGCCGACGCTGTCACCGCCGAGCCGCTGCGGAGCCGCCTCCTGACCTGGCCCCGTGATCCGGGCCGACAGGACCGTCCATACCCGGGCGTGAGCGACTCCCTGCATCCGTGCGCGGGCGCCGTCCGGCGCCGGGGTGCCCGGCCTTCCAGGGTGCGACGGCCCGGTGGGGCGGCAGCCGCGGCAGCCGGGAGACGCGGTGGCGTTACAGAGGGTCGCCGGTGCGAGCTAGCCTGCTCACATGGCCCTGGGGACTTCTTCGACGCGTACCGACCGCGCACTCACCATCCGAGAGCTCCTCGCCCGCGGCGAGCGCTCGTACTCCTTCGAGTTCGCGGCGCCCCGGAGCGAGAAGGGGGAGCGGACGCTGTGGAACGCCATCCGGCGGATCGAGGCGGTCGGTCCCACGTTCGTCTCGGTGACCTACGGCGCCGGCGGCTCCTCCCGGGAGGGCACCCTGCGGGCCACCGACCGGATCGTGTCGGACACCACGCTCACCCCCTGCGCCCACCTCACCGCGGTCGACCACTCGGTGGCCGAGCTGCGCAACATCATCGGCCAGTACGCCGACGCCGGCATCCGCAACATCCTGGCCGTCCGGGGAGACCCGCCCGGCGACCCGCTGGGCGCGTGGGTGCGGCACCCGCAGGGCCTGGAGTACGCCGCCGACCTGGTCCGGCTGATCAAGGAGTCCGGCGACTTCTGCGTGGGTGTGGCCGCGTTCACCGAGATGCACCCGCGCTCCACTGACCCGGCCACCGACACCCGGCACTTCGTCGACAAATGCCGGGCCGGCGCGGACTTCGCGATCACCCAGATGTTCTTCGACGCCGAGGACTACCTGAGGCTGCGCGACCGGGTGGACGCGGCGGGCTGCGACATCCCGATCATCCCCGAGGTGATGCCGGTCACCAACGTCCGGCAGATCGAGCGCTTCGCCCAGCTGGGCAACGCCCCCTTCCCCCCGGAGCTGGCGGAACGCATCCTGGCGGTGCGTGACGACCCGGCGGCGGTCCGGGCGATCGGTATCGAGTTCACCACCCGGATGTGCCGGCGCCTGATGGCCGAGGACATTCCGGGGCTCCACTTCATTACTCTTAACCACTCCACCGCCTCGCTGGAGATCTACGAGAACCTCGGGCTGCACCGGCGGGCGGCGTGACACCCCCCTAGGTGAGGAAGTGGGCACATGGGCTACTCGGTGCTCTACATCGCGTTCGGCATCGTCGCGCTGTGGCTGCTCGGCGAGGTCCTGCTGCAGTACAAGGCCCGGCTGCGCTGGCGGCTGCTCGCCTTCGCGGGGTTCATGGGCGTGGTCGGCGGGGTCGCGCTGCGGGACGTGGTCGTGATCGTGCTCGGCGCGCTCGCCTTCGGCGCCGGGCAGTCCTTCGTCACCCTGTCCTACAAGCGCGGCTTCTCCACCGGCTGGGCGCTCGGCGGCCGGCCCGGCTCCAGCCGCCGCCGCAGGGGCGGCGCCGCGCGGCCGGCCGAACCGGTCCTGGAGGTCACCCCGGTCGAGGCGGAGGAGGCCGGGGGGTACGCGGGCGCCGGCGCCCGCGAGGACGCCGACGTGCTCGCCGCCCAGGGCGCGTTCGGCGACGACGCCGACGAGAGGTCCGTCTTCCAGCCGATGCCGATGCACGAGGACAGCGGCGAGTACCCGCTCTACGACGGCCGGTCCTCGTACACCCCGGACCCGTACACCAGCGGCGGCTACGAGGGCTACGGCGCCCAGGGCTATGAGAGCTGGAACGGCGAGCAGCAGCCCGCCGGCGCCGGCTACGGCGGGGGCTATCAGGGCGGCTACGACCAGCAGCAGACCGGTTGGGGCGGCGGCCAGGGCTACGGCTACGACCAGGGCGGCTACCAGGAGCAGCAGCAGCCCGCGGCGGCCTCGTACGAGGGCTACACCGGCTACACCGACGAGTACGGCGGCTACGACAGCTATGGCGTCCAGGCCACCGGCACCGGGGACTGGACGCCGCAGCCGCACCCGCAGCACACCGAGCCGGCGTACCGGGAACAGCAGCCCGCCGACCCGCAGGGGCAGCCCGCGGACCCGTATGGGGGATACGGCTACGACCCCCAGCAGCAGCCGTACATCCCGCACCAGCAGCACCAGTCGCCCTACGAGGGGCAGGGGGAGCCCCGGTACGCCGCGGAGCCCGCCGAGTACGCGGACCCGTACGACCCCTACCGCTACTGACCCGACACCGGTCCGCTCAGCGCCCGGCCGCCAGCAGCGACGGCAGCCGGGCCGCCGAGGTGCCGAGCCCGGTCGGGATCCGCCACGGCGGCAGGCCGTCGGGCAGCGCCGACGCCAGGTGCGGGAAGCGGCGGCGCAGTGCCTCCTCCCGGTAGCGGTCGCAGCCCTCGTGCCAGGTGAGGATGCCGGACAGCCAGTGCCGCAGCTCCTGGGCGTAGCCGGCCAGTACCCTGCGGGCGGCCGGGTCCAGCCCGAACTCGTCGAACAGCGCGGGCAGCTGCGTCTCGGTGATGTGCTGGAACTCCTCCATCCTGGCGGCCATCAGGTCCCCGACCACGTTCATGGCCTGCTGCGGCTCGCAGTCCAGGAAGTTCTGCACCACCAGCACCGCGTTGTGGATCTCGCCCTCGTACTCGATCTCCTTCTGGTACGAGTACACGTCGTTGGTCAGGCAGGCGAAGTCGGCCGCCGCCGCCTCCATGGCCCGCACCGGGCGGGACCGGTAGATCTCCTCGGACAGCGCGTTGCCGTGGCCGATCCGGGACAGGCTCATCGTCAGGTCGGAGCCGAAGGTGTGGCGGCGCATCTCGATGTAGTCCACCGGGTCCGGGACCCGGTTCTCCTTCTGGTTGGCCACCTCCCACAGCCAGCTCTCGCACATGTCCTCGATCGCCTTGCGGAACCTCGCGCGCGCCTCGCGGGCCATCGGGCCGGCGGTGCGCTGCCACAGGTCGGCCAGCGAGCGCTCCAGCACGGTCAGCGGCGGCGGGACCGTGCCCGTGTCCCCGTCCCCGTCCAGCGGCATGAACAGCTTGAACCGGTCGGTGGTGACCCGGGCCGCCGACAGGTCGCCGGCGCGGCCGAAGACGATCGGGTAGTAGTCGTCGCCGTACGTGCCCCAGGTCAGCCAGTCCGTGGTCAGGTCGAGCTGGTCCGGGGCGGCGTCCGGGTGGATGCCGGCCGCGCACAGCGCGAAGTCGTAGCCGCCCAGCTTCTCCTCGTTCCACAGCCCGCCCGGCAGCGGGAGGCCCGGTTCCGGGTCGAGCATGCCCATCCGCTTGCCCCACGCCATGTTGTGCCGGCGTGCGGCGTCCAGGTGGGGGCTGAGCGTCGTCTCGAACGGCATCGGGATCGCGGCCCGCCGGACCCCGCCGACCCGCTGGTGCGGGACATGGCCGTACGCGCGCAGGCGCTGCGGCATGGTGCCGGCCAGCGAGCCGAGGATCTGTGCCGCCGAGGTGCCGAGCCCGGTGGGGCCGCCGAGCACGCCCGCCGTACGGGACCTGCCGCTCGCCCCGTTCATGTAGCGGCTGGAGCGCATGTGCCATTCGTGGCCGCCGGACTGCCAGTCCTGGAGCCCCTTGACGTACGCGAGGACGTCGGCACGCTCCCGCGGGCCGAGCCCGTACTGCCGGAAGAGCGGTTCCACCTCGGTCAGCGCGGTGTGCTCGAACTGCTGCAGCCGGGAGGTCAGCAGGTCGTTGACCCGGTCGGCCGCCGCCTGGGGGTCCAGGCCGAGGAAGCGCTCCAGCACCAGGACGGCGTTGGCCAGCTCGCCCTCGTCCTCGGTCTCGCGCTGGTACGAGAACAGGTCGTTGCGCAGGTGCACGCCGTCGGCGAAGGTGTCGCGCAGCACCCGCATCGCCCGCTCGGCCGCGATGACGTCGGGCACCTCGGCGCCCACCGCGTGCTCGACGAGGTTGGCGGACCAGGGGGCGCCGCCCACTTTCCGGCGCATCTCGATGTACTCGACGGGGTTGGAGATCCGGCCGGCGCTGATGTTGTCCAGCTCCCAGAGGGACTCCTCCAGCAGGTGGTGGGTGCTCTCGTGGAAGCGGCGCCGCCAGCCCTGCGACATCACGGGCACGGTCCGCGCCCACAGGTCGGCCAGGCCCGCCTCCACCTGGTTGGTGGGCTCGGGCACCGGCGCGCCCGGGTCCACCGGCATGAAGGCGGTCAGCCGGTCCAGGTACGCCTTGGCGCCGGTCAGGTCCTGGGTGCGCTTGAAGATGTCGAGGAAGTGGTCGTCGAAGAAGAACACCCATACGTACCAGTCGGTCACCAGGTCGAGTTCGGGGCCCGAGGCGTCGGGATGGGTGTAGGCGCACAGCAGGGCGTAGTCGTGGGAGTCGAAGTCGGACTCCTCCCAGATGCCGGACCCCTCGATCATCGTCATGTCACGGGCCCAGGCCTTGGAGTGCTCCCGGGCACCCTCCAGGTGGGGGTTCAGCCGTGCCGGGTAAGGGACGTAGAACTGGGGCAGTTCGAAGGGCTGCGGCATGGAGGTGGGGCCTTCCGCTGGGTGATCATCAGCCGGTTCCCACGCTAGGCGGGCGGCCCGGGGCGGTGTCAGGGCGCAACGGGCGTTTCCGCTCGATCGGTTGAATCCGGGCGGGCGCTGATTAACGATCTTGGAAGCGGGTGCGGGTGCGGGTGCGGGTGCGGGTGCGGGTGCGGGTGCGCCGGTGGCGCCCGGCCGGTGCTGCGCGCCCCCGCGCAGGGGATCGGCCGGTGGCGCCGGGCCGGTGGCACGCCGCCGTGCGGCTGTGCGGGGAGCGGGCGACCACGTCCGGGGAACCGCCGGCGGCGCCCGGCCGGCGGGTAGGCGGCTACGCGTACGCGCGAGCGGGACCGGCCGGCGGGCGGCTCGACGGCCGGCCGGCGGGGCCCTTCGCCCGGTGGCCCGGGGCGTTGTCCTCGGGCCGGCCGGCAGGTGGTGGGGGTCCGGGGAGCGGCCGGGGGGGCGTCCGCCGACCGGTACGCAGCCGCGCTCAGGTGGCGCGCTGGAGCGGCTTCGCGGACGGCCGGCGGTCCCCCGGCGTCCATGGGCGGCGGCCCCGCGGCGGTGGTAGGGGTTCGAACGGTCAGCGGCTGCCGCCCGGGCCGCCGGCGATCAGGTCGGCGACGATCGCGCCCGACATGCCCGCGTGCGGCAGGCCGCCGCCCGGGTGGGTCCAGCCGCCGACGAAGTACAGGCCCGGCACGGGGGAGCGGTTGGCGGCCCGCAGCAGTGCGCCGCCGGCGCCGGCCAGCGCGGGCGCGGGCACCGAGCCGCCCGGGGCGCCGGTCTCCCGCCGGGTGTCGGCCGGTGTGCGCACCCGCCGCCACAACTCCCGCTCCCGCAGGCCCGGTACGGCCGCCTCCGCGACCGCGGCCAGCCGCCCGGCGAACCGCTCGGCCGTCCCCGGCGCGTCCCAGTCAACTGCCCCGGCGCCGCCGTTGGCCGCGTGCCGGGGCACGGTCGCGGTCAGCGTCACCGCCTCGTGGCCGTCGTCCGGCCGCAGCGCGGGGTCGTCGGGCCGCAGCACGGTCACGGTGACCGCCCCGGCCCCGGGCTCGCCGGTACGGGCCGCGAAGACCCATTCCAGGGCCGCCTCCCGGTCCGCCGCGTGCACGACCGTACGGTGCGCGGTCCCGGCCGGGCGGGCGCCGCGCAGCGCCAGGTGGACGGTGAAGCGGCCCGGTTCGCCGTGCGGCCCCAGGTCCGGCCAGTCGTCCTGCCGGTCCCAGGGCAGCACCTGCTCTTGGTAGAGCGCCGGCAGCGGCGCCCCCGCCACCACCAGGTCCGCCTCCGACCGGCCGCCGTCGGCCAGTTCGACCCCGGCGGCCCGGCCGTCCTTCTCCAGCAGCCCGGTCACCGCGCAGCCGAAGCGGAACTCCACCCCGCGGGCCAGGCAGCGCTCGTACACCGCGTCGGCCAGCGCCCGCATCCCGCCGAGCACGTACCAGACCCCGAACGTCTGCTCCAGATACGGCAGTACGGCCGCGGACGCCGGCGCCGTGCGCGGATCGAGCCCGTGGGCCAGGGCGTGGCTCTCCAGCAGCGCCGCCGCCCGCGGGTCGCCCAGCTCGGCCGCCGCCACCCGGGCCAGCGAGGGCGCGCCGCGCCGGAACAGCCCGCGCCGGGCGGTCGCCGGGTAGGGGTCACGGACCAGGGCCGAGGTGTCGCCGAGCGCCTCCTCCAGCAGCGGGCGGCGGGTGATCTCCCACGCCTGCCGGGCCCTGACCAGCAACTCGCTCCAGCGCTCGCCGCTGCCCGCGCCGAACGCCGCGTCCAGGGCCTCGATCACCCCGGACCTGGAGGCGTTCGGCAGCGCCAGGTCCGTACCGTCGGCGAAGACGTGCCGGGCGGCCGGATCGGCCTGGACCAGGCCGACGGCCGCCTCCAGGCCCTCCCGGCCGGTCTTCACGAACAGATCGCGGTAGACGGCCGGCAGCAGCAGCAGGTTGGGGCCGGTGTCGAAGGCGAAGCCGCCCTCTTCCAGCCGGCCGACCCCGCCGCCGTAGGTGGCCGACCGCTCGTGCACCACCACCCGGTGGCCGCCGGCGGCCAGCCGCGCCGCCGCCGCCAGTGCGCCCATACCCGCGCCGATCACCGCAATCCGAGCCATGGCACGGACTGTAGCGGCGGCCCGGTCCTCAGGTGGGCGCCGGGGTGCCCTGCCCGCGGCCCCGCCGGGCCTCCCGGCGCTCCCGGCGGCGGCGCAGATAGCGGCGGATCCGGGAGAAGAGGAAGACCACCAGTGTGAGGCCGGTCGCCAGCAGGACGGCCGCGACGACCGCCGCCGGCACCGGGTGGAACAGCGCGAACACGATGATCCCGGAGGCGCCCAGATCCTCGGCCAGGCTCATCAGGATGTTGCTGAACGGCTCCGGCGAGGTGTTGATCGCCATCCGCGTGCCGGCCTTCACCAGATGGCTGGTCAGCGCCGTCGAACCGCCCACCGCGCCGGCCGCCAGCTGCGTCAGCGAACCGTCGTGGCCGGCCAGCAGCGCCGCCACCACCCCGCCGGCCACCGGCCTGACCACCGTGTGCACGACGTCCCACGCGCTGTCCAGGTACGGGATCTTGTCGGCCACCGCCTCGCACAGGAACAGCACCGCGGCGACCGCCAGCACGTCGGGCCGCTGCATCGACGCCGGCACCTCGTCGGTCACCCCGGTCGCCCCCATCACCCCGAGCAGCAGGACCACCGCGTAGGCGTTGACCCCGCTGGCCCAGCCGCTGGTGAAGACGAGAGGAAGGACGGACATGGCCGGGACTCTAGCGCGGGCCGGCCGGGTGCCGCGGGCACTTCGCCGGGCCGGCCGGGCGACCCCGGGTTCCGGCACCCGCGGCCCCGGCCCGGACCCGCCGGGCCGAGCACCCCGGCTGAGTACCCGCCTGAGTATCCGCGCGGATGGCCGCCGCCGGCCGGCCGGGGACAGTGGAGGCACGCGGACGGCCCGGCAGGGCAGCGCCGGCACGGGGCGGCGCTGCCCTGCCGGGACCGGACGCGACGGGGGGGGCGGCCGGGCGGCGCCCCGGCTCAGGGCCGGGCCGCGGCCCCGCCGACCCGCCCCTGGAGCAGCCGGGACAGCGCCGCGTGCACCTCGTCGATGCTGCGCTCCGGCCGGAACGCCTGCCAGTCGAGCGCCGCGACCAGCACCATGCCGAACAGTGCCGAGGCGGTCAGCGGCACATCGGTCTCACCGCTCAGCTCACCGGCGGCCACCGCCTCCCCCAGCACCTTCTCCACCACCGCGACCGCCTCCTGCCGGACCCGGGTCAGCGTCTCCTGCCAGGTGCGGTTGGTGCGCCACAGCTCGGCGACGTAGAGCTGGGTGAAGGACGGGTGGCGGACGATGAAGACGAGCCCGGCGCGGATCATCGCGTCCAGCGCCTCCACCGGGGTGCCGCCGTGGCCGGCCACGTCGTCGGCCGCCTGCCGCAGCGACTCGGTGAGCAGCCCCACGCCGTGCCGGAGCAGCTCCTCGAACAGGTCGTTCTTGCTGGCGAAGTTGTAGTAGACGGTCCCTTTGGCGACCCCGGCCCGCTCGGCGATCTCGTCCACCGTGGTGGCGGAGAAGCCCTGCTCGGCGATGAGGGTGACGGCGGCCTGGTAGAGCTTCTGCCGCGTGGCCTGACGTCGTGCGGTGGTCATGGCCTTGATTCTGCCTGCCCGAAGACGGGCACACGCACCCGGCATTGCCGGGGCAAGCATGCCCTGCGGGCGGCGGCCGGGTCCCTGTTGCGGGCATGCGCGCAGCTCGGCGCCGATTGTCAGTGGTCGGCCGCACCATGGTCGGTACGGAGACAAGGAGGATCGTCATGGCAGCTCCGCTCAGCGACATCCATCCCGTACTGCGCCGCGCCGCCGCGCCGCCCGCCGCCCTCGACCTGCTCACCCAGGCGCACCTCGGCCTGGCGGAGGCCGTCGGCCTGCCGGCACCCCACGAGCGCTACGCCACCGCCCACCTCGCCGCGCTGCGCACCGCCGCCGCGGTGCTCGCCGTCCGCGGCCGGCCCGAGGAGACCGCCCGGCGGCGGCGCCGGATCCGCAGCGCCTGGGAGGTGCTGCCCGAGATCGCGCCCGAACTCGCCGAGTGGGCCGCGCTGTTCGCGGCCGGCGCGGCCCGCCGGGCCAGGGCGGAGGCGGGCATAGCCGGCGCGGCCACCGCGCGGGACGCCGACGACCTGGTCCGGGACGCCGCGATGTTCCTGCGGCTGGTCGAGCGGATGCTGCTGCTCCGGCCGCCGCCGGCGGCCGGGTCGGCGGGGCGACCCGCGCCCGCGCCGGGCGCCGCGCCCTAGAGTTGGTCCGGTCCGCTGGGGTCCGCCGCAGGCCGTACAACCCGTGCGCGTCCGCCGAGACCTGTCGTACGCGAGGAGAACCGCCCGTCATGTCCCGTCAAGGAGGGGTGGACCCGATGGGCCCCCGAGCCGGCCTGCGTACCGCCGTGGTCTGGGAGGTGCTGCGCGACGGCCTCCAGCGGCGGGCCAAGACCGCCGACCGCGCGGTGCTCGACGTACTGGACACCGGCGGTGGCACCGGCAACTTCGCCGTGCCGGTCGCCCGGCTCGGCCACCGGGTCACCGTCGTCGACCCCAGTCCCGACGCGCTCTTCGCCCTGGAGCGCCGCGCGGCCGAGGCCGGCGTCACCGACCGGGTCCGCGGGGTCCAGGGCGACACCCACGGGCTGCTGGAGGTCGTCGAGGCCGGCGGCCACGACATGGTGCTCTGCCACGGCGTCCTGGAGTACGTGGACGACCCCGCCGAGGCGCTGCGGAACGTCGCCGGGGCGCTGCGGCCGGCCGGCTCCCTCAGCCTGCTCGCCGCGGGCCGCGGCGGCGCGGTACTGGCCCGCGCGCTCGCCGGCCACTTCGCGGAGGCCCAGCAGGCCCTGGCCGACCCGGACGGTCGATGGGGCGCCGGGGACTCGCTGCCCCGCCGCTTCACCTCCGAGGAGCTGACCCGGCTGGTCGGCGGCTCCGGCCTGCGCGCGGTGGCGGTGCACGGCGTACGGATCTTCGCCGACCTGGTGCCGGGAGTGCTGGTGGACGGCGAGCCGGGCGCGCTGGAGGCACTGCTGCGGCTCGAACTGGCCGCGGCCGAGGAGCCCGGTTTCCACTCGGTCGCCACCCAGCTCCACGTGCTCGCCGAGCGCGGTTGACCGGACCGTCCCGATTCACCCGGCAGAAGGCCGGGCCGCACGCCGCCCGCGGCCTTATTCCTGACCGTATGCTGGCATGACGCGGCAGTGGACGGGGAAGGAGAGCCCCGTCGGATTGGCGCAGTGGGGCGGGTTTCACGGGGGCGGATCCCTGCCTATCCTGAAAGGGTCGGAACGGTCGTTTCCCGCGACCGACGAGTAGGAGGTCTCCGTGCCGCTCTCGGAGCACGAGCAGCGCATGCTCGAGCAGATGGAGCGAGCGCTGTACGCCGAAGATCCCAAGTTCGCGTCGGCGCTTGAGGGAAACGGGCTGCGCACGTACACCCACCGCCGGGTCTACCTGGCGGGGGCGGGCTTCCTGATCGGGATCGGCCTGCTCATGGGCGGCATGGTCGCCAAGCAGCCCTGGGTCAGCGTGGTCGGCTTCCTGGTGATGCTGGGCTGTGCGGTGGTCGCGGTGACCGGCTGGCGCCGCCTCGGCAGGCCCGCCGAGCAGCTGCCCACCAACCCCCACCCCGGCCGCCGGCTCGGCGGTCGCCGCCACCAGCATCCGCCGCGCCGCGGCAAGGTCATGGACCGTATCGAAGAGCGCTGGCAGCGCCGCCGGGACCAGCAGGGTCAGTGACCCCGGGCGGCGCCCGCGGCCCAGCGGCAGAGCCGAGGAAGGGCCCGCACCCCGCAAGGGGATGCGGGCCCTTCTCCTTGCCCTGCGGCCGCCGGGCCGCGGGCCGCGCCTCCCGGCCCCCGGGGGCCGGGACGATGGGGGGCGGGCCTGGTCGGCGAACCGGCGCCGCGGTCCCGTCCGGGCCGCTACGACGGCGCCCCGCGCGGTTTTGCGCTTCGGGAAGGTTGGCCTGGCCGGTTCGGGCCGGCCGGCGCCGGGGCCGCAGCCGGGCGGTGAGGCGCCGGCCGGCCGGGCTGAGCCGCTCGGCGGGTGTCGCCCGGCGAGCGGCAGCGACCGCAGCAGCCGCCCGGACGGCACCGGCAGTGGCCCCGCAGCGAGGGTCCCCGGCGGTGTTCCGGGGCTCGGTGCCCGCTGCGGGGCCGCGTGGTCGTGCCCTGCGGCCCGTAGCCCCGGCGGTGTTCCGGGGTCCGTGCCTCTAGGACGGCGCCTGGCCGGTTCGGGTCAGTCGGCGCCGGAGCGGGGCGGTGAGGCGGTGGCCGGCCAGAGTGAGCCGGTCGGAGGCCGCCGCCCAGCGGGATGACAGCGACCACAGCAGCCGCACGGAGGACCGGGGCAGCAGCGCGGCCCGCAGCCGGGTGCCGCGGCCCGCGGACTGCCGCAGGCCGGCCCGCACCCGGTGGACCTCCGTCGCCAGACCGGCCGCCGGCCGCGGAGCGGGCGCGTACAGCGCCTGCTCGACCGCGGTCGCCAGCGCCCCCACCGACTCCGCCGGGGCGCCGGTCAGCCTGCCCTCCCGTACCAGCCGGGCCGCCGCCTTCCGCGGGGTCTCCGAGTCGTCCGGCAGCACGCCGTAGTCCCAGCCGGTGTCCAGCACCTCACGCCAGGCGGACAGCGCGCTCGCCCCGGTTCCCGGCCGGCCGCCGTACGGTGGCGCGGGGCCCGCGCCCGGCCCCGCGCCGGCGGCGGTCAGGGCCGCCCCCGGCGCCACGGCCGGCGCGCCGCCGAGCCGGCCGGCCCGGACCCGGGCCCGCCAGAACCGCGGCGCGGACAGCAGACCCACCGCCAGCAGGACCAGCACGGCCGCCAGCAGCAGCCAGCCCACCCGGAAGCCGCCGCCGCCGGTGCCGCCGCCCGGGGCCGCCACCCCGGCGCAGGCGCCGGTCGGCGCCCGGTTCTCCGGGGCGCAGGACGCGGCGGCCGAGGTGCCGGGCTCCGGGGTCGCGGTGTCGCCGTGCGGCGCCACGTCCGTCGCGCCGCCACCGGTCGCGGCCGGGGTGTCCTGGGTGTAGTCGGGCGCCGAGCCCCGGTACGGCGTCGGCTCGAAACGGGTCCAGCCGATGCCCTCGAAGTACAGCTCAGGCCAGGCGTGTGCCTCTTTGAGGCCCACCGACATCGTGCCGGCCGAGTTCGCCGTGCCCGGGGCGAAGCCGATCGCGACCCTGGCCGGTATGTGCAGGGTGCGCGCCATCGCGGCCATGGTGAAGGCGAAGTGGACGCAGAAGCCCTCCTTCGTCTGCAGGAACCGCGCGATGGCGTCCACCCCGGTGCCCGCCTTGGCCTCGGTGTTGTAGACGAACTGCCCGGAGGTGAAGTAGCGCTGGAGGGCCAGCGCCCGCTGGTAGTCGTTGGCAGCGGACTTGGTGACGGACTTCGCGGTCTGCCCGACCACCGGCGGCAGTGAGCCGGGGACCCTGGTGTACTCCTCGGCGATCCGCCCGGTGGCCGGCGGCGCCGCCGCGAGCTGCGCGGCGGTCGGTTCCAGCTGCATGCTCGTCACCGTGTACCGCTCACCGGAGACGGTCTGGCCGGCCCGACCGATGACCATCCGGCCCTCCGGCTGGAAGCGCCAGTCGCCCGGCGCCCGCACGCTCAGCGCCGGGAACGGCATCGGCAGCAGTTCCTGCCGGTAGCTGTTGTCGGCCTTCACCTCGGTGGTGACCGGCCGGTACTTCACGTCCGGCGCCTGGCCCTGCGGGGCCGGCAGCACCTGCGGGATGTCCTCGGTGTCCCGGTCGGACGGCGACCACTCGTCGCCGTCGAACTTGTCCAGCGCCGCGATCCGCAGGTACATCCCGGTCACGTCGGTGGAGTCGGTCCGGTACGTCAGCACCACGTGGTCGTCGGGCTGGTTGAGGTTGTCCTGCAGGGCCGCCACCAGGTTGACCGCGCCGGCGCCGCCGCCCCCGCCGCCTCCGGTGCCCGAACCGTGCCCGGTGGTGTCCAGCAGGCCGGTGCCCAGCGAGGGCAGGACGAAGGGCGCGACCAGCGCGATGCCCAGCGCCGCCGCCCCGATCCGGCGCCCGGTGCGCACCGGCGCCGAGGCCGTACCGCCGCCCGGTGAGGCGGAGCCGCCGGCCCAGCTGTTCGCCGGCGGGGCGCCGCCGAAGACCCGGCCCCAGCGGGAGAGCCGGTCGCGGCCCTCGGCGAGCAGGAGCAGCAGATAGCCGGCCGCCGCGACCAGGAAGTACAGCCACTGGGCGCTGCCGTCGGCGAGCCCGGCGGCCACCGAGTACAGCGCCAGCAGCGGCAGCCCGGCCGGGGCGGCGCTGTTGTAGGTGACCGCTATGGCGTCGACCGCGAGGGCGACCACCAGCACCCCGCCGACCAGCAGGATGCGGATGCCGGGGGTGACCGGCGCGGGAATGGCGAAGTCGCCCACGTCGGTCAGGCCGTCGCCGACCAGGCCGCCGAGCTGCCGGAAGGCCGTCGGGCCGGGAAGGACGCCGGCCAGTGCCTGGTGGGAGGCGAACATCACGGTCAGCGCCAGCAGGGTCACCACCGCCTGCGCCAGTATGGTCAGCGGCCGGGCCAGCGGTACCCGGCGGGCCGCCGCGCCCATCCCGGACTGGAGCACCACGCACAGCAGCGCGCGGAAAATCCAGCTGTTCGGGCTGGCCAGCGGCAGCAGCGAGCAGGCGGCCATCATCGAGGCCGCCGCCGCGCACACCGTCAGCCGGGCACGTCCGCTCATGGCCTGGCTCCCGCCGCACGCCGGTCCCGTTGCTGGGACTCCTCCTGGGACCGGTAGCGGTCCGCCTGCTGCCACAGGTCCGGCAGGGCGTCCCCGGCCCGTACGGCCACCACCGTCCAGCCGGTCTCGCGCAGCACCCGGATCGCGGCCCGGGTGCCGTCCGGGTCCTCGGGCGCGGCCTTGGGCGGCGCCTCGCCGCCCGGCTGGTCCGGGCGTACGGCGGGCTCGCGGGCCAGCCAGTCGTCGCTGTCCAGGACGAACGCGATCGCGGCGCCGGCCCGCTGCCGCATCCGGCCGACTCCCGCCGCGTCCTTGAGGTCCAGATCGCCGAGGAACGCCACCAGCAGGCCCTCGGTGCCCGACCGCAGCACCTCGTACGCCGCCGACAGCTCCTCGCCGGTGGAGTGCTCCACCACCGCGAGGGTGTCCAGCAGCACCCCGGCCATGTCGCTGGAGTCGCCGTGGAAGCCGCCCGCGCCCTCCGGGCCGGGCACGGTGGTGCCGCTGTCGGTCAGCAGCCGCACCGCGAAGCCGCGCTCCAGCATGTGGGTGGCGACCGAGGCGGCACCGGAGACCGCCCACTCGAAGGCCGAGTCGGGGCCGGAGCCGAAGTAGGCCAGCTCCCGGGTGTCGACCAGTACGGTGCAGCGGGCCCGGTTCGGCTGCTCCTCGCGGCGCACCATCAGCTCGCCGTACTTGGCGGTGGACCGCCAGTGCACCCGGCGCAGGTCGTCGCCGTGCCGGTAGCCGCGCGGGATCACGTCGTCGTCGCCGGCCAGCGCCAGCGCCCGGTCGCGACTCTCGCCGTACCCGGACGACTCGCCGGCCAGCCGCACCGGGGGCAGCGGCTCCACGCTGGGCACCACGGTCAGGGTGTCGTGGGCGCTGAACGAGCGGGTCAGCTCGCACATGCCGAACGGGTCGGTCAGCCGCAGCTGGAGCGGGCCCAGCGGGTAGCGGCCACGCAGGTCGGAGCGGACCCGGTAGGACACCTCGCGGTGCCCGCCGGGCTCCACCCGGTCCAGCACGAACCGCGGCCGGGGCCCGAGCACGTACGGCACCCGGTCCTGGAGCATCAGCAGCCCGGTGCGGACCCGCGAGACGTTGTCCACCCGCAGGTGCACCCGGGCCTCGGACATCGCCGGCACCCGGGAGGGCGCCAGCCGGCGGCTGCCGGCGACCCGGTAGCGGGTGCGGTACAGGACCGCGACGCACACCAGCGGCAGCGCCGCGAGCAGCAGTCCGACCCGCAGCAGGTCGGACTGCCCCAGGACGTAACTGCACGCCGTGGCGGCGACCCCCGCGGCCACGAAGGACCGGCCCCGGGTGGTGAGTCCGCCCAGCGCGGTACGGAACCCGCCGGCCGGCCGGCCGTTGCGCGCGGCGGGGGCCGAGTGCGGCGCGGGCACGGCGGAGGGGGCGGCCGGCGGGGCCGGTGGCATGGGCGGCTGCGGAGGTGCCATCACCGACTCCGGCTGCCCGGGGCGCCCGGCTGCGGCCAGCTGCCCGCCGTCGGGTCCGGCACCGGTACCCGCTGTACGATCTCGGTCACCACCTGCTCCGGGGTCCGCCGGTTCAACTGCGCCTGCGCGGTGGGCAGCAGCCGGTGCGCCAGCACCGAGGCGGCCAGCGTCTGCACGTCGTCGGGCAGCACGTAGTCCCGTCCGTCGAGCGCGGCCGACGCGCGGGCCGCCCGCACCAGGTGCAAGGTGGCGCGCGGTGAGGCGCCGAGCCGCAGGTCGGGGTGGTTGCGGGTGGCGCCGACCAGCGTGACCGCGTACCGCCGGACCGGCTCGGAGACGTACACCTGCCGTACCGCCTTGATGAGTTCGACGATCTCGCGGGCGTGCGCGACGGGCTGGAGGTCGTCCAGGGGTGAGGCCCCGCCGTGCATCTCGAGCATCTTCAGCTCGGAGTCCGGGCTCGGGTAGCCGATGGAGACCCGGGCGGTGAAGCGGTCCCGCTGCGCCTCGGGCAGCGGGTAGGTGCCTTCCATCTCCACCGGGTTCTGGGTGGCGATCACCATGAACGGGCTGGGCAGCTCGTAGGTGGTGCCGTCGACGGTGACCTGCCGCTCCTCCATGGACTCCAGCAGGGCCGACTGGGTCTTGGGCGAGGCGCGGTTGATCTCGTCGCCCACCACGATCTGCGCGAAGATCGCGCCCGGTTTGAACTCGAAGTCGCGCCGCTGCTGGTCGAAGACGCTGACGCCGGTGATGTCCGACGGCAGCAGGTCGGGCGTGAACTGGATACGCCGCACCGAGCAGTCGATCGAACGTGCCAGGGCCTTCGACAACATGGTCTTGCCGACGCCCGGCACGTCCTCGATCAGCAGATGCCCCTCGGCCAGCAGAACGGTCAGTGCGATGCGTACGACCTCCGGCTTGCCCTCGATCACGCTCTCCACCGCGCGGCGCACTCTGTCCGCGGTTGTGGTGAGGTCGCTCAGGCTTGCTCGTGGGTCAATGGTCGTCACCCGGTGCTCCTCGGCCTGTTCCTAGGGACTGCAAAGGCACGGTCATCCCTGGGCCGGCCCTCCCCGAACTGGGCAACGCCCGCTGTGGGCGAGACGTGCCGCACGATGCATTCTTCCCTTACGCGGCGGTCCGCGTCACTCGCCGGCCGTTACTTGTTCGTGATTTCCCGCAGCAGCCCGGTGGTGACGTCGAAGACGAAGCCGCGCACGTCGTCGGTGTGGGCCAGGAAAGGGGAGGTGCGCACCCGGGCCATCGACTGCCGGACGTCCTGGTCGACGTCGGTGAACGCCTCGACCGCCCAGGTGGGCCGCTGGCCCACCTCGCGCTCCAGGTCGCCGCGGAAGTCCTCGGTGATGCTCTGCAGGCCGCAGCCGGTGTGGTGGATCAGGACCACCGACCGGGTGCCGAGCGCGCGCTGACTGATGGTGAGCGAGCGGATGGTGTCGTCGGTGACCACCCCGCCGGCGTTGCGGATGGTGTGGCAGTCGCCCAGTTCCAGGCCGAGTGCCTTGTGCAGGTCGATGCGGGCGTCCATACAGGCGACGACCGCCACCTGCAGCACGGGCGCGGCGCCCATGCCCGGGTCGTGGAAGTCGGCGGCGTAGCTGCGGTTGGCCGCGACGAGCCGGTCGGTGACGGAAGCGGTTCCGGAGGTCTCCGACGGAGTCGCGGCGGGCTCGGCGGGGCCGGTGAGGCCGCTGGCAGATATCGACATGTCTCTGACGGTAGCGGGTGGCCCGCCGTCGTGGTGGGGCGCGCCGGACCCGTGTTCCGTTGACCGTGGGGCAGGGTGGAGTAAAGTGGCGCGAAGTGGTGCCGTCTGCGGGAGGAGGACCGGGTCCTTCATGTTCCTCGGGACGTACACCCCTCGGCTGGACGACAAGAACCGCCTGGTGCTGCCCGCCCGGTTCCGTGACGCGCTGGCCGACGGGCTGGTGATCACCCGCGGACAGGAGCGCTGCCTGTGCGTGTGGCCGGTCGACGGCTTCACGGCGGCCACCGAGCAGCTGTCCGCGGCCCCGCTCACCTCCAAGTCCGCCCGCGACTACCTGCGGGTGCTGTTCGCCGGCGCGCACGACGAGGTGCCGGACCGGCAGGGCCGGGTGACGGTGCCGCAGCCGCTGCGGGAGTACGCCGGGCTGGTCCGCGACTGCGCGGTGATCGGCGCCAACACGCGGGTGGAGATCTGGGCGGCCGACGCCTGGGGCGGCTATCTGGCGGCCCAGGAAGACACCTTTTCGGCCCTGTCACAGGAGGTTCCGCCCGGATTACTGTGAGCGCGGCCCCGCACCACGTGTGTGCCCGCGCGACCGTCCCGCGCGGACGTACGTACGGCCCGGCCTCCTCCCGCTCTCCGGTCCGCCTCCGCCGGCACCACTTCCCCGGTGCCGGGGGAGCGCTCCTCGCGAGCGCGGGCGGGGACCCGGCCGTACGTCCACCGCCCGGCGCCGCCCGGCCGCGCGGCCCGGGTCCGCGACACTCCCGGCCGCACCCCCGAGTCCGCACCGCCGGACATCCCGCACCACCAGAAACCAGGGCCCGTATGAGCAACCCGTCCCCATCCCCGCGGCACGTCCCCGTGATGCTGCGGCGCTGCCTCGACCTGCTGGCGCCCGCGCTCGCCGAGCCGGGCGCCGTGGTGGTGGACGCCACGCTCGGGCTCGGCGGCCACAGCGAGGCGCTGCTGGGCACCTTCCCCTCGGCGCGGCTGATCGGCATCGACCGCGACCAGGAGGCGCTCAAGCTCTCCGCGGAGCGGCTGGCGCCCTTCGGCGACCGCGCCACCCTGGTGCACGCCGTGTACGACGAGCTGCCCGAGGTGCTGGCCCGGCTGGACGTGCCCAGGGCGCAGGGCGTCCTGTTCGACCTCGGTGTGTCGTCCATGCAGCTCGACGAGGCCGACCGCGGCTTCGCCTACGCGCAGGACGCGCCGCTGGACATGCGGATGGACCAGTCGGCCGGGATCAGCGCGGCCGAGGTGCTCAACACCTACCCGCCGGGCGAGCTGGTCCGGATCCTGCGCTCCTACGGCGAGGAGAAGTTCGCCCGCAAGATCGTGGACGCGGTGGTCCGGCAGCGGGAACGGGAGCCCTTCACCACCAGCGCGCGGCTGGTGGAGCTGATCCGGGACGCGCTGCCGCAGGCCGCCAAGCGCACCGGCGGCAACCCCGCGAAGCGGACGTTCCAGGCGCTGCGGATCGAGGTCAACGGGGAGCTGGCGGTCCTGGAGCGGGCGGTGCCCGCGGCGGTCGCGGCCCTCTCGGTCGGCGGCCGGATCGCGGTCCTGTCCTACCAGTCCCTGGAGGACCGCCTGGTCAAGCAGGTCCTCGCG
Source organism: Streptomyces sp. ITFR-21 (assembly GCF_031844685.1). Taxonomy (NCBI): domain Bacteria; kingdom Bacillati; phylum Actinomycetota; class Actinomycetes; order Kitasatosporales; family Streptomycetaceae; genus Actinacidiphila; species Actinacidiphila sp. ITFR-21. Next base: position 1,347,705 of record NZ_CP134605.1, on the reverse strand, counting down.
GCGGGTGCGGCCACCACCGCGCCGCCCGGCCTGCCGGTGGTCCCCGAGCAGTACCAGCCGCGTTTGAAACTCCTCACCCGCGGCGCCGAACTCCCCACCGAGGACGAGATCGCCGAGAACCGCAGGTCCGCCCCGGCGAGGCTGCGCGGCGCCGAGCGGATCCGCGAGGACACCCGATGAGCCCGGCCGGCGGCGCCCCGGGCGGGCCGGCCCGCCCGCAGCGCCCCGCCACCCCCGGCGCCCCCGCCGGCCGGGGCACCCCGCCGCGCCCCGCCGCCCCCGGCCGGCGGGCCGGCGGCCCGGGACGGCCGGCCTCCCCCGGCCCGGCCGGCCGGCCGGTGCCGGCCGCCGGCGGGCGGCTGCCGGGCGCGGCGCGGTGGGCGACGCTCGGCGGCGGGCTGAGCCGGCTCGGCGGGCTGCGCGGGCCGTCCGCAACCGCGGCGCGCACGCCGTTCGTCGTCGTTGTTGTGACGCTGCTCGCCGGGGGCCTGGTGTCGCTGCTGCTGCTGAACTCCGCCGTCAACCGGGACTCCTTCCAGCTCGACAGGCTGCAGAAGGAGACCACGGGGTACACGGACGAGCAGCAGCAGCTCCAGCAGGAGGTCGACGGCTACTCGGCGCCGGAGGAACTGGAACGCCGGGCTCAGCAGCTCGGCATGGTCCCAGGCGGCAACCCGGCCTTCCTCGGCCCCGACGGCACGGTGCGCGGCACCCCGGACGAGGCCACCGCCCCGCCCGCGCCGCCCCCGCCGGCCACCCCGACCACCGGCACCGCGCCGGCGACCCCGGCAGCGCTCCCGACGACCCTCCCGACCCTCCCGACGCTCCCGAACCCGACCGGGACCACCGCTCCGGCCGCCCCGACCCCCTGACAGGTGACCCCGTGAACCGCCAGCTCCGGCAGGCCCGCGCCCGAAGGACCCCACGGTGACCGATCCCCGCCGCCCCCGCGACGAAGCCCCCCGCCGCCGCCCCGGACCGCGCCCGGCCGCCGGCACCCCGGCGCGGCGGGCCGGCGGGCCGCCCCGGCCGCCGAGGCCGCGGCACCCGGCGGGCCCCAAGGCGGTCCGGCTCGGCCGGCCCCGGCCCCGGCTGCGCCTGGTGGGCGTGGCGCTGACCCTGGTGATGGCCGTCTTCGTGGTACGCCTGCTCCAGGTCCAGGCCGTGGACGCCTCCGCGTACTCCGCCAAGGCCGCCGTCAACCGCTGGGTGACGCACGAGGTGGTCGCCGACCGTGGCACGATCACCGACCGGTCCGGCGTCGACCTGGCCACCACCGTGGACGCGTTCGACATCACCGCCGACCCCTATCTCTTCAGCTACGCGCAGACCAAGGTCAAGGACGCCCCGCAGCAGGCGGCCCAGCTGCTCGCGCCCATCGTCGGCGGCGACGCCGCCACGATCACCCGGCAGCTGTCCGCCCCGCACTCCCGCTACCAGCTGATCGCCCACCTCCAGTCCCCGCAGGTCTGGAACCAGATCAAGGACCTCAAGTCCGCCTTCGCCGCCAAGTCCGCCGCCGGCCGCGGCGCCGACGTCCTGGCCGGCGTCTTCAGCGAGCCGCACACCAAGCGGGTCTACCCGGCAGGCGATCTCGCGGCCGGCGTGATCGGCTTCGTCAACGCCGAGGGCCAGGGCGCCGGCGGCCTGGAGTCGATGTTCGACAAGCAGCTGTCCGGCACCAACGGCACGATCCGCTACGCCCAGTCCAACGGCCGCCAGGTCCCCACCGCCGGCAGCCAGGAGAAGCCCGCCGTGCCCGGCTCCGATGTGGAGCTGACCCTCGACCGGGACATCCAGTGGGCCGCGCAGAGCGCCATCACCGCCCAGGTGGCGAAGTCCGCGGCCGACCGCGGCTACGTGATCGTGCAGGACTCCCGCACCGGCCAGGTGCTCGCCATGGCCGACGCCCCCGGCTTCGACCCCGGCGACCTCGCCCACGCCGACCCCGCCGCCCTCGGCAACGCGGCGGTGCAGGACGCGTACGAGCCCGGCAGCGTCAGCAAGGTGATGTCCATGGCGGCCATACTCGACACCGGCACCGCCACCCCGGCGACCCGCGTCACCGTCCCCGGCACCCTGCCGCGCGCCGACCGGGTCTTCCACGACGACGTCGACCACGGCACCTGGTACCTGACCCTCAACGGCGTGCTCGCCAAGTCCAGCAACATCGGCACCATCCTGGCCAGCGGGCAGCTCGGCCCGACCCAGCCGCAGGCCAACCGGGTGCTGTACGCGTACCTGAGGAAGTTCGGCATCGGCGTGCCGACCGGCGTCGGCCTTCCCGGCGAGACCCCCGGCATCCTCGCCGAGCCGCAGGACTGGAACGCCTCGCAGCAGTACACCATCCCCTTCGGCCAGGGCCTGTCCGTCAACGCCCTCCAGGCCACCTCCGTCTACTCCACCATCGCCAACGGCGGGGTACGCGTCGAGCCGTCGCTGGTCCGCGGCGTCACCGGCCCCGACGGCCGTTTCGTGCCGGCCCCGGCGCCCCAGCGGACCCGGGTCGTCAGCGCCGCGACCGCCAAGACGCTCTCCGAGATGCTGGAGTCGGTCGTCGGCAGCGAGGAGGGCACCGGGGTCAACGCCCGGATCGCGGGCTACCGGGTCGCGGGCAAGACCGGTACGGCCAACCGGGTGGACCCGAAAACCGGCCGTTACAAGGGCTACACCTCCTCGTTCCTGGGCTTCGCGCCCGCCGACAACCCCCGGGTCACCGTCTCCTGTGTCATCCAGAACCCGACCAGGGGCAGTTACTTCGGCGGCTCGATCTGCGGCCCGGTCTTCCAGCAGGTGATGACCTTCGCGCTGAAGAGCCTGGACGTAGCGCCCTCGGGACACCCCGCCCCCCAGCTGCCGATCGAGTTCGACCCCGGCCAGCCGCTGCCCGCCGTCACCCCCAAGGGACCGTGATCATGCGCAGCCACCACCCTGACCAGCACGGAACGGACGCCGGCCGCCAGCGCGACCCGCGCCACCGCCCCCCGGGGCCTTTTGGCCCGGACCCCGGCCGGCCCGGTAACCTCACCGCCGTGCCCACAGCCGATCAACCCACCCTCACCCAGCCACCGGGCGCGCCGCGCCCGACGCGCGTCCGTCCCAAACCACTCGCAGAGCTCGCTGGACGGCTCGGTACCCGCCCGCCGGCCGGCTCCGGCCGCGCGGCGGTGATCACCGGGATCACCCACGACTCGCGGGCCGTACGCCCCGGCGACCTCTACGCGGCGCTGCCCGGCGCCCGTTTCCACGGCGCCGACTTCGCCGCCCAGGCCGCCGCGGCGGGCGCCACCGCCGTACTGACCGACCCGGCGGGCACCGACCGCGCCGCCGCCACCGGACTGCCGGTGCTGACCGTCGACGACCCGCGGGCCGTCATGGGCGGGCTGGCCGCCGCGGTCTACGACGAGCCGGGCGAGGCACTGCTGCGGTTCGGCATCACCGGCACCTCCGGCAAGACCACCACCTCGTACCTGCTGGAGGGCGGCCTGCGGGCCACCCGGTACGGCGTCACCGGCCTGATCGGCACCGTGGAGACCCGGATCGGCGACGAGCACGTCAAGAGTGAGCGCACCACCCCGGAGGCCACCGACCTGCAGGCGCTGTTCGCGGTGATGCGCGAACGCGGCGTGGAGTCGGTCGTCATGGAGGTCTCCAGCCACGCCCTGGTGCTCGGCCGGGTGGACGGCGCGGTCTTCGACGTGGCCGTCTTCAACAACCTCAGCCCGGAGCACATGGAGTTCCACTCCGGCATGGAGGACTACTTCCAGGCCAAGGCGCAGCTGTTCACCCCGCGCCGCAGCCGCCTCGGCGTGGTGAACCTGGACGACGCGTACGGCCGGCGGCTGCTCGCCGAGGCCACCGTCCCGCTGGTCACCTTCTCCGCCGAGGGCCGGCTGGACGCCGACTGGCGGGCCGAGGACGTCACCGCCGGGCCGATGGACAGCCGCTTCATTGTCCTCGGCCCCAAGGGCGAGCGGGTGCGGGCCGTGGCGCCGCTGCCCGGCCCCTTCAACGTCGCCAACACGCTGGCCGCGATCACCGCGCTGGCCGCGGCGGGCCTGGACCCACAGGCCGCCGCCGACGGCATCGCCGGCGTCCCCGGCGTCCCCGGCCGGCTGGAGCGGGTGGACGCCGGCCAGTCGTACCTCGCGGTGGTGGACTACGCGCACAAGACCGACGCCGTGGAGTCCGTGCTGCGCGCGCTGCGCACCACCACCGACGGCCGGATCCACGCGGTGCTCGGCTGCGGCGGCGACCGGGACCGCAGCAAGCGCGGGCCGATGGGCGCGGCCGTCGCCCGGCTCGCCGACACCGCCGTGCTCACCTCGGACAACCCGCGCTCCGAGGACCCGCTGAGCATCCTCGCCGCGATGCTGAACGGGGCCGCCGAAGTCCCCGCGGAGCAGCGCGGACACGTCATCGTCGAGCCCGACCGGGCCGCCGCCGTCGCCACCGCCGTCGCCCAGGCGCGGCCGGGCGACATCGTGGTGGTCGCGGGCAAGGGCCATGAGCAGGGCCAGGACATCGCCGGAGAGGTACGCCCCTTCGACGACCGCGAGGTGCTGCGCGCCGCGATCGAGAAGGACCAGAAGCAACTGTGATCCCCCTTACCCTCGCCGAGGTCGCACGCGCGGTCGGCGGGAGCACGCATGACATACCGGACAGCTCGGTCCAGGTCACCGGACCCGTGGTGAAGGACTCCCGCGAGGTGGTGCCGGGCGCGCTGTTCGTGGCGTTCGCCGGGGAGCGGGTGGACGGCCACGACTACGCCGCCAAGGCCGTCGCCGACGGCGCGGTCGCCGTACTGGCCGCCCACCCGGTCGGCGTGCCCGCGATCGTGGTGGACGACGTACAGGCCGCCCTCGGCGCGCTCGCCAAGCACGTCATCGAGCACCTGGGCGCGACCGTGGTGGCGCTCACCGGCTCGGCCGGCAAGACCAGCACCAAGGACCTCCTCGCCCAGCTGCTGGCGAAGGCCGCCCCCACCGTGTGGACGCCCGGCTCGCTCAACAACGAGATCGGACTGCCACTGACCGCGCTGACCGCCGACCAGGGCACCCGGCACCTGGTGCTGGAGATGGGCGCCCGCGGCATCGGCCACATCCGCTACCTCACCGGACTGACCCCGCCGCGCATCGGCCTGGTGCTCAACGTCGGCTCCGCGCACATCGGCGAGTTCGGCGGCCGGGAGCAGATCGCCCAGGCCAAGGGCGAACTCGTCGAGGCGCTGCCCGCCGCCGCCGACGGCGGCATCGCGGTGCTCAACGCCGACGACCCGCTGGTCAGCGCGATGCGGACGCGTACCCGGGCCCGCGTGGTGCTCTTCGGGGAGAGCGAGCAGGCCGAGGTCCGCGCCGAGAACGTCCGGCTCAACGACCGGGGGCAGGCGATCTTCAGCCTGCGAACACCCTCCGGGTGCGCCGACGTGACCTTGCGCCTGTACGGTGAGCACCACGTGTCGAACGCGCTCGCCGCGGCCGCCGTCGCCGGTGAACTCGGCATGCCTGTCGGGGAGATCGCCTCCGCGCTCTCCACGGCCGGCTCGCTCTCGCACTGGCGGATGGAGGTCACCGAGCGGCCCGACGGCGTGACGGTCGTCAACGACGCCTACAACGCGAACCCCGAATCCATGAGGGCAGCCCTGCGCGCACTGGCCGCGATGGGCGGGCCCGCGCGGGCCCGGGGGGGCCGGACGTGGGCGGTGCTGGGCAAGATGGCCGAACTCGGCGAGCAAGCGCTCACCGAGCACGACGCGGTGGGGCGGCTGGCCGTCCGGCTCAACGTCAGCAAGCTCGTGGCCGTGGGCGGTGTCGAAGCCGCCTGGCTGCAAATGGGCGCCTATAACGAGGGTTCGTGGGGTGAGGAGTCGGTGCACGTGTCCGACGCGGAGGCGGCGGTCGACCTGTTGCGCGCAGAGGTGCGTCCGGGCGATGTCGTGCTGGTGAAGGCATCGAGGTCGGTGGGCCTCGAATCCGTCGCCTTGGCGCTGATCGGGGCCGCCCCGCGCGGCGGCCTCGGTGGTACGGCCGGCGAGGGTGCCGCGCGATGAAGCAGATCCTCGTCTCCGGGGTACTCGGGCTCTTCCTGTCGCTGGTCGGCACTCCGCTGCTGATCCGGCTGCTGGCCCGCAAGGGCTACGGGCAGATGATCCGGGACGATGGCCCGAAGGCCCACCACAGCAAGCGCGGCACCCCCACCATGGGTGGTATCGCCTTCATCCTGGCCACCCTGATCGCCTACGCGGCGACCAAGCTGATCACCGGCGACAAGCCCACCATGTCCGGTGTGCTGGTGCTGTTCCTGACCGCGGGGCTCGGCCTGGTGGGCTTCCTGGACGACTACATCAAGATCGTCAAGCAGCGCAGCCTCGGCCTGCGGGCCAAGGCCAAGATGGCCGGCCAGCTCATTGTCGGCATCGCCTTCGCGGTGCTGGCGCTGAACTTCCACGACTCCCGCGGCCAGACCCCGGCGTCCACCAAGCTCTCCTTCACCACCGACTTCGGCTGGTCCATCGGCCCGGTGATCTTCGTGATCTGGGCGCTGTTCATGATCCTGGCGATGTCCAACGGCGTGAACCTCACCGACGGCCTGGACGGCCTGGCCACCGGCGCCTCCACGATGGTCTTCGCCGCGTACACGGTCATCGGCGTATGGCAGTACGGGCAGTGGTGCGGCGCCCCGGTCAGCGCCAACGGCGCCTGCTACGAGGTGCGCGACCCGCTCGACCTGGCGGTGGTCTCCGCCGCGCTGATGGGCGCCTGCTTCGGCTTCCTGTGGTGGAACACCTCGCCGGCCAAGATCTTCATGGGCGACACCGGGTCGCTGGCGCTGGGCGGCGCGCTGGCGGGCCTGGCGATCTGCTCGCGCACCGAGATGCTGCTGGCGATCCTCGGCGGCCTGTTCGTCCTCATCACCATGTCCGTGATCATCCAGGTGGGCTCCTTCCGGCTCACCGGCAAGCGGGTCTTCCGGATGGCGCCACTCCAGCACCACTTCGAGCTCAAGGGCTGGAGCGAGGTTCTGGTCGTGGTCCGGTTCTGGATCATCCAGGGCATGTGCATGGCCGTCGGGCTCGGCATCTTCTACGCCGGCTGGGTGGCCGCCTCGTGACGGCCGCCGCCGGGCTCAGGGGTGCCGCGGTCACCGTCGCCGGCCTCGGGGTGTCCGGGGTGCCGGCCGCCAGGGCGCTGCACGCGCTGGGCGCCCGTGTCACCGTCGTCAACGGCGCCGCGGACGACAGGGCGCGGTCCGAGGCGGCCGAGCTGGAGGCACTCGGCGTCGCGGTACGGCTCGGCGACGGCGCCACCCTGCCCGGCGGTACGGACCTGGTCGTCACCAGCCCCGGCTGGCGGCCGGACAGCCCGCTGTTCGCCGCCGCCGCCGAACGCGGCGTCGAGGTCTGGGGCGACGTCGAACTCGCCTGGCGGCTGCGCGGCCCCGGCGCCGCGCCCTGGCTCGCGGTCACCGGCACCAACGGCAAGACCACCACCACCCGGATGCTCGCCGCCATCCTCACCGCGGCGGGCCTGCGCACCGCGGCCGTCGGCAACATCGGCGTCTCGCTGCTGGACGCGGTGCTCGGCGAGCAGGAGTACGACGTGCTCGCCGTCGAGCTCTCCAGCTACCAGCTGCACTGGGCGCCCGGGATCAGGCCGCACTCCGCCGCCGTGCTCAACCTCGCGCCCGACCACCTGGACTGGCACGGCTCGATGGCCGGCTACGCGGCCGACAAGGGCCGTATCTACCGGGGCAACCAGGTCGCGTGCGTCTACAACACCGCCGACCCGGAGACCGAGCGGCTGGTCCGCGAGGCCGACGTGGAGGAGGGCTGCCGGGCCGTCGGCTTCACCCTGGGCGCCCCGCGCCCCTCGGAACTGGGCCTGGTGGACGGACTGCTGGTGGACCGCGCGTTCGTCGCCGACCGGCAGGGCACCGCCCAGGAGTTGGCGGAGACCGGCGACGTACGGCCGTCCGCGCCGCACAACATCGCCAACGCGCTGGCGGCGGCGGCGCTGGCCCGCGCCTTCGGGGTGGAGCCGGCCGCGGTCCGCGAGGGGCTGCGGGCGTTCCGACCGGACGCCCACCGGATCGCCGAGGTGGCCACCGTCGACGGCGTGACCTGGGTGGACGACTCCAAGGCCACCAACACCCACGCGGCGCAGGCGTCGCTGGCGGCCTACGACCCGGTCGTGTGGCTGGCCGGCGGCCTCGCCAAGGGCGCCGCGTTCGACGAACTCACCGCCCGCGCCGCCGACCGGCTGCGCGCGGTGGTGCTGTTCGGCGCCGACCGCGCGCTGATCCGCGAAGCCCTGGCGCGACACGCCCCGCAGGTGCCGGTGGTCGAGCTGGAACGGACCGACACTGGGGCGATGTCCGACGCCGTCGCCGCGGCCCGGGAACTGGCCCGGCCCGGCGACACGGTGCTGCTGGCCCCGGCCTGCGCCTCGATGGACATGTTCGCGAACTACAACCAGCGCGGGGACCTGTTCGCCGCGGCGGTCCGTGCCCTGCCGGGCACCACGGCCCAGGCCCACTAGCCGGCACTCCCGCGCGGGGCGCCGGCGCAGCGCACCGATGGAGGGGACGCATGAGCGCGGATCGTCCGACCGCCCACGGCGGTGACCGGCGGGCGGCCGGCCGGCGGCCCGAGCCGCCCCCGGCCGGCCGCCGCGCGGCGGCCCCCGCCGGGCCGCCGCACGCCGCCGGCCCCCGGGCCGGGAACCCGGCGGGCGGCCGCCCGGTCGCCGCCGAGGGCGCGGCGGGTCCGCGCCGCACCGCCGGCCCGCGGGCCCGGGCCGCGGCGCCCCGGCCGCGTCCGGGCCGGCCGGCCCCCCGGCCGCCCCGCCCCGCCCCGCGCGGCACCGGGCCCAGCGCGCTGCGCGGCGCCGCCCGGCTGCCCGCGCGGATCCGGGAGGCGTGGGACCGGCCGCTGACCGCGTACTACGTCATCCTGGGGGCCGGGTCGCTGATCACCGTGCTCGGGCTGGTGATGGTCTACTCGGCCTCGCAGATCATCGCGTTGCAGTACGGGCTGCCGTCCACCTACTACTTCCGCAAGCAGCTGCTCGCGGTCGCCATAGGGTCGGTGCTGCTGTGGTCCGCCGTCCGGCTGTCGGTCCGGCTGCACCGGGCGCTGGCGTACCCGCTGCTGCTCGGCTCGGTGTTCCTGATGTCCCTGGTGCAGGTGCCGGGGATAGGGCAGACGGTCAACGGCAACACCAACTGGCTGTCCGTCGGCGGCCCCTTCCAGCTCCAGCCCAGCGAGTTCGGCAAGCTCGCGCTGGTGATGTGGGGCGCGGACCTGCTGGCCCGCAAGAACGCCAAAAACCTGCTGGCCCAGTGGAAGCACCTGCTGGTCCCGCTGGTGCCGGTCGCCGTGCTGCTGCTCGGCCTCATCATGCTCGGCGGCGACATGGGCACCACGGTGATCCTGACCGCCGTCCTCTTCGGCCTGCTCTGGCTGGCCGGTGCCCCGACCCGGCTGTTCACCGGCGTGCTGGCCGCCGCGACCGCGCTGGGCGCCCTGGCGGTGGCCACCAGCGCCAACCGGATGGGCCGGCTGCACTGCATCGGGGCCAGCTCCCCGGGCCCTAACGACCAGTGCTGGCAGGCCGTGCACGGCATCTACGCGCTCGCGTCCGGCGGCTGGTTCGGCTCCGGGCTCGGCGCGAGTGTGGAGAAATGGGGCGAACTCCCGGAGCCGCACACCGACTTCATCTTCGCCGTGACCGGGGAGGAGCTGGGCCTGGCGGGCACATTGTCGGTGCTCGCCCTCTTCGCGGCACTAGGCTACGCGGGTATCCGTGTGGCGGGTCGTACGGAGGATCCCTTCGTCAGGTTCGCAGCGGGTGGCGTGACCACCTGGATCACCGTTCAGGCCGTGATCAACATCGGTGCGGTGCTCGGCCTGCTGCCGATCGCCGGCGTCCCGCTCCCGCTGTTCTCCTACGGGGGGTCGGCCCTGCTGCCGACCATGTTCGCGGTCGGGCTGCTGATCTGCTTCGCCAGGAACGAGCCCGCGGCGCGGGCGGCGCTGGCCGTGCGGAGCCGCAACAACCCGTTGACCAGGGCAGTGAGAAGGACGATGCGACGGCGCGCCAGAAGGCGGCCGTCCGGAGAGCGGTGAATTTCGGTGCATGTCGTACTCGCCGGCGGCGGGACCGCCGGCCACATCGAGCCGGCGCTCGCGCTCGCCGACGCCCTGCGCAGGCAGGACCCGACCGTGGGGATCACCGCACTGGGCACCGAGAAGGGCCTGGAGACCAGGCTGGTGCCCGAGCGCGGCTACGAACTGGCCCTGATCCCCGCCGTGCCGCTGCCCCGAAGGCCCACCCCCGAACTGATCACCGTGCCCGGCCGGCTGCGCGGCACCATCAAGGCCGCCGAGCAGATCCTGGAGCGCACCAAGGCCGACTGCGTGGTCGGCTTCGGCGGCTACGTGGCGCTGCCCGGCTATCTGGCGGCCAAGCGGCTCGGTGTGCCGATCGTGGTGCACGAGGCCAACGCCCGGCCGGGCCTGGCCAACAAGATCGGCTCCCGGTACGCCCACGCGGTCGCCGTCTCCACCCCGGACAGCAAGCTGCGCGACGCCCGGTACATCGGCATCCCGCTGCGCCGCAGCATCGCCGTCCTGGACCGGGCCGCGGCCCGCCCCGAGGCCCGGCACGCCTTCGGCCTGGACCAGAACCTGCCCACCCTGCTGGTCTCCGGCGGCTCCCAGGGCGCCCGGCGGCTCAACGAGGTGATCGCCACGGTCGCGCCCCGGCTCCAGCAGTCCGGCGTGCAGATCCTGCACGCGGTCGGCCCCAAGAACGAACTGCCTCGGTCCGACAATATGCCTGGCATGCCGCCGTACCGCCCGGTGCCGTACCTGGACCGGATGGATCTGGCCTACGCCGCGGCCGACATGATGCTGTGCCGGGCCGGCGCGATGACCGTCGCCGAACTGTCCGCGGTCGGCCTGCCCGCCGCGTACGTACCGCTGCCGATCGGCAACGGCGAACAGCGGCTCAACGCGCAGCCGGTGGTCAAGGCCGGCGGCGGCCTGCTGGTGGACGACGCGGAGCTGACCCCGGACTGGGTGCTCGCCAACGTCCTGCCGGTGCTCACCGATCCGCACCGGCTCTACGACATGTCCCGCGCCGCCGCCGAGTTCGGCCGCCGTGACGCGGACGACCTGCTGGTCGGCATGGTGTACGAGGCGGTGGCCGCCGGCCGGGCACGATAGGGCCCCGGGCCGCGACCGCCCCGGGCCCCGGCCGAACGGCCGCGCGGCAGGAACGACGGGAGGACCGGGATGACCCGAGCCGGAGCAGACACCGGACACGGGGGCGCCGCAGCGCCCGCGCCCGCCGGCACCCCCGAGCGGGGTCCGCGGCCGGCCGGGCCGCCGGCCGCGCGGGGCGGCGGCGGGCCGTCCGGCCGGCGGGCCGTGCTGTTCGCCCTGATCGCGCTCACCGTCCTGGTGGCCGGCGGCACCTGGGCGGTCTACGGTTCGTCGTGGTTCCGGGCCGAGCGGGTGGCGGTCACCGGTACCGGGGAACTGACCACCGATCAGGTCGAGCGGGCCGCCGCCGTGCCGCTCGGCGGGCCGCTGGTCTCGGTCGACACCGACGCCGTACGACACCGGCTGCTCACAGCGCTGCCCCGGATCGACCGGGTCGAGGTGGCGCGCTCCTGGCCGCACACCGTCACGGTGAAGGTGACCGAGCGGACCCCCTCCGCGGTGCTGCACAGCGGCCGCCGGTTCACCGAAGTCGACCGGGACGGCGTGCGTTTCGCCACCGTCGACCGGGCGCCGGCCGGCGTGCCGCTGGTGCAGTTGACGCCGGTGCAGTCCGCCAGCCTCCGCCATTTCGGCACAACACGGCTGCTGCGGTCGGCGATCACCGTCTCCGCCGACCTGCCCGCGGCACTGCGCGGCCAGGCGACCGCCATCCGGGTGCGTTCCTACGACGGCATCACCGTCGAACTCACCCGGGGCCGCGACGTGGTGTGGGGGAGCGCGGTGGACGGCGTACAAAAGGCCGCGGTGCTCACCGCGCTGATGAAGGCCGAGCCGGACGCGTCGCACTTCGACGTCAGTGCTCCCATGGCCCCTGCGGTGTCCGGGAGTTGACGGCCGGTGGGGACCATGTCGCAAGGTGTGCGACCCTGGCTCAAGGAACGACGGCGTGATCACATAGGGTGAAAAGAAAAACGGTAGGTTCGGCGTGTTCGTTGAACCGCTACCGCTTGTCGACTTAGTGTCCTGTCCCAAGAGAACACGTGGGACAGGCATACTGGTAACCCTAAACCTCACGGTTAGGGTTCAGCACGGCAACCGGCGCGCCACCGACCGTCCCACACGATTCGTAATCGAGGCGAGAGGGCTTCGACGTGGCAGCACCCCAGAACTACCTCGCAGTCATCAAGGTCGTCGGCATCGGCGGCGGTGGTGTCAACGCCATCAACCGGATGATCGAGGTCGGTCTCAAGGGCGTCGAGTTCATCGCGATCAACACCGATGCACAGGCCCTCCTGATGAGCGACGCCGACGTCAAACTCGATGTCGGCCGTGAACTGACCCGTGGCCTCGGCGCGGGCGCCAACCCCGATGTCGGCCGCAAGGCCGCCGAAGACCACCGTGAGGAGATCGAAGAGGTGCTCAAGGGCGCCGACATGGTCTTCGTCACGGCCGGCGAAGGCGGCGGCACCGGCACCGGCGGCGCCCCCGTGGTCGCCAACATCGCCCGCTCACTGGGTGCGCTGACCATCGGAGTGGTCACCCGCCCCTTCACCTTCGAGGGCCGTCGCCGCGCCAACCAGGCCGAGGACGGCATCGCCGGACTGAGGGAGAACGTCGACACCCTGATCGTCATCCCCAACGACCGGCTGCTGTCCATCTCGGACCGCCAGGTCAGCGTGCTCGACGCGTTCCGCTCCGCCGACCAGGTGCTGCTCTCCGGCGTGCAGGGCATCACCGACCTGATCACCACCCCCGGTCTGATCAACCTGGACTTCGCCGACGTCAAGTCGGTGATGTCCGAGGCCGGTTCGGCGCTGATGGGGATCGGCTCGGCCCGGGGCGACGACCGGGCGGTGGCCGCGGCCGAGATGGCGATCTCCTCCCCGCTGCTGGAGGCGTCCATCGACGGCGCCCGCGGTGTGCTGCTGTCCATCTCCGGCGGCTCCGACCTCGGCCTGTTCGAGATCAACGAGGCCGCCCAGCTGGTCAGCGAGGCCGCGCACCCCGAGGCCAACATCATCTTCGGCGCGGTCATCGACGACGCGCTCGGCGACGAGGTGCGGGTCACCGTGATCGCGGCCGGCTTCGACGGCGGCCAGCCGCCCCCCAAGGGCTCCCGTGACCGGGTGCTCAACCCCTACCCGGCGCGCGACGACGCCACCCCGGCCGCCGGCGCCCGGATCGACCCGCCCAGGACCGCCCCGTCGTTCAGCGGGATCGGCGCCCTGCCGACCTCGTCGGCCGAGTCCGAGCCGGAGAACACCCCGGTCGGCGAGGTCCCGTCCGGTCCGGTGCACCCGCCCGTGGTGCCGCCGGCCCGCCCCTACCAGGACACGGCCGCCGAGGAACTCGACGTCCCGGACTTCCTGAAGTGACCGCCCGGCAGTGATAGGGCATCGCACAGCAGCGGACGGCGCGCATTTCGCCTTCACCGACAGGTGGGGCGGGGTGAGCGCCGTTCCCTATGACGGTCTCAACCTCGGCGGCGCGGTCGGCGACGACCCCGCCGCCGTGCGCGCCAACCGGACCCGGGTGGCCGAGGCGCTCGGCCGCGACCCCGACCGGGTGGTGTGGATGAACCAGGTGCACGGCCGGGACGTCGCCGTGGTCGACGCCCCCTGGGGCGACGGCCCGGTGCCGACGGTCGACGCGCTGGTCACCTCCCGGCCCGACCTCACCCTCGCGGTGCTCACCGCCGACTGTGTACCGGTGCTGCTCGCCGACCCCGTCGCCGGGATCGCCGCCGCCGCGCACGCCGGCCGGCCGGGACTGGTCGCCGGGGTGGTGCCCGCCGCGGTGCGGGCCATGGCCGAACAGGGCGCCGACCCCGGTCGGGTCATCGCCGCGCTCGGACCCTCGGTCTGCGGAAAGTGCTACGAAGTGCCCGCCGCGCTGCGGGAACAGGTCGCCGCCGTCGTGCCGGAGGCGTACGCCGAGACGAGCCGGGGCACGCCCGCGGTCGACGTGAGCGCCGGCGTACGCGCCCAACTCGCGCGCTGCGGCGTACGGGTGACCGAGGCGCCGGACGTGTGCACCCGGGAGTCCGCCGACCACTTCTCCTACCGGCGCGAGCACACCACCGGTCGGCTCGCCGGCTACGTCTGGCTGGACGGACCACGGTGAACGACGGCAGACAGGCCCAACTCGCCGGGAACCTGGCCCGGGTCCGGGAGCGCATCGCCATCGCGTGCGCCGCCGCCGGGCGCGACCCGGCGGAGGTGACCCTCATCGCGGTCACCAAGACCTACCCGGCCGACGACGTACGGCTGCTGGCCGGACTCGGGGTGCGGCAGGTGGCGGAGAACCGCGACCAGGAGGCCGCGGCCAAGGCCGACGCGTGCGCCGATCTCCCGCTGAGCTGGCATTTCGTCGGCCAGTTGCAGACCAACAAGGTCCGCAGCGTGGTCCGTTACGCTGACCACGTGCACTCCGTCGACCGGCTCCGGCTGGTCGGCGCGCTCTCCGGCGCGGCCACCGCCGCCGACCGCGAACTCGGCTGCCTCATCCAGGTCGCCCTGGACGCGGGGTCCGGGGAGCGGGGGGAGCGCGGCGGGGTGGCGCCCACCGAGGTCGGGGCGCTCGCCGACGCGATCGCCTCGGCGGACGGACTGCGGCTCGACGGCGTGATGACCGTCGCACCGCTGGCCGGTCCGTACGCGGGCCAACCCCGGGCAGCCTTCGATCGGTTGACGGAAATCTCATCCCGCCTGCGCGAGGCTCATCCGGCTGCGAACATGGTCTCGGCAGGGATGAGCCAGGACCTCGAACAGGCGGTGGCCGCCGGAGCGACACATGTACGCGTCGGTACGGCGGTGCTCGGAGTCCGTCCGCGGCTCCGGTAACGTCACCAAACAAGTCGGACCACAGCATAAATACGCTGTGGCGGCCGTCCCACCGGCGGTCGAGGACCGCAACCCCGCTGAGAGGACGCAGAGCATGGCCGGCGCGATGCGCAAGATGGCGGTCTACCTCGGCCTCGTGGAGGACGACGGATACGACGGACCGGGCTTCGACCCGGACGACGAGTTCGAACCCGAGATGGCACCGCCGCCCGGCGGCCGAACCGCCCCCGAACCGGAGCGGCTGCCCCGGCGCCAGCACGTCCCGGCGCCGGTCCAGCACCAGCCGCCGCAGGAGGAGCCGCCGCGGCTCGTCCACGCGCCGGCCCCCCGCGAACCGCGGATCGCCCCAGTGGCATCCATCACACCCGAACGTCACAGCCTGGAGAAGAACGCACCGGTGATCATGCCCAAGGTCGTGTCAGAACGCGAGCCGTACCGGATCACGACACTTCACCCCCGGACCTACAACGAAGCCCGTACTATCGGGGAACACTTCCGTGAGGGCACGCCGGTGATCATGAACTTGACGGAGATGGACGACACGGACGCGAAGCGACTTGTCGACTTCGCCGCCGGTCTGGTCTTCGGCCTGCACGGGAGCATCGAGCGGGTGACGCAGAAGGTCTTTCTGCTCTCGCCTGCTAACGTCGACGTCACGGCGGAGGACAAAGCCCGGATCGCCGAGGGCGGGTTCTTCAACCAGAGCTGAGCCGAACACAAGCGCAGGACCCGGCCGACCGGCCGACGAGCAGGGGAGAGGGAAGCGCGATGGACATCGCACTCCAAGTGCTGTGGATCGCGCTTGCGTGCTTCTTCGCTGTCCTGCTTTTCCGATTGGTGATGGATTATGTCTTCCAGTTCGCTCGTTCGTGGCACCCTGGCAAGGCCATGGTGGTCGTCCTGGAGGGCACCTACACTGTCACTGATCCGCCGCTCAAGCTCCTGCGGCGGTTCATCCCGCCGTTGCGTCTCGGGGGCGTCGCGCTCGACTTGTCCTTCCTGGTACTGATGATCATCGTGCTCATCCTGCTCGACGTATTGAAGGGCTTGCAAGGATGACCGGTGCGGGCTCCCGATATGTCGACGATCACGTTGAGGTGAAGAGATGCCGCTGACCCCCGAGGACGTTCGGAACAAGCAGTTCACGACCGTCCGCCTCCGAGAGGGCTATGACGAGGACGAGGTCGACGCCTTCCTCGACGAGGTGGAGGCGGAGCTGACCCGGCTGCTCCGCGAGAACGAGGATCTGCGGGCCAAGCTGGCCGCGGCGACTCGTGCCGCCGCCCAGAACCAGCAACAGGGCATGCGCAAACCGGAGCAGCAGGACCGGCCGGTACCCGCCGCCATATCTGGACCCCAGCCGGTGCAGCAGCAGATGCCCCAGCAGCAGATGGGCCCGCCCCAGCTGCCTGGCGGCCAGCCGCAGTTGCCGGCCGGTCCGAGCGGTCAGGGCCCGATGGGCCAGCACCCCATGCAGCAGCAGGGCCACCCGATGCAGCAGCAGGGTCCCGGTATGCAGGGGCCGGGGATGCAGGGTCCGATGGGCCAGCACCCCATGCAGCAGCAGGGTCACCCGATGCAGCAGCAGGGTCCCGGTATGCAGGGGCCGGGGATGCAGGGTCCGATGGGCCAGCACCCCATGCAGCAGCAGGGTCCCGGTCCGATGGGTCAGCACCCCATGCAGCAGCAGGGCCCCGGCGGCGACAGCGCCGCCCGCGTCCTGTCGCTCGCCCAGCAGACCGCCGACCAGGCCATCGCCGAGGCGCGGTCCGAGGCCAACAAGATCGTCGGTGAGGCGCGCAGCCGCGCGGAGGGTCTGGAGCGGGACGCCCGCGCCAAGGCGGACGCGCTGGAGCGGGACGCCCAGGAGAAGCACCGCGTGGCGATGGGCTCGCTGGAGTCCGCCCGCGCCACCCTGGAGCGCAAGGTCGAGGACCTGCGCGGCTTCGAGCGGGAGTACCGGACCAGGCTGAAGTCGTATTTGGAGTCCCAGCTGCGGCAGTTGGAGAACCAGGCGGACGACTCACTCGCCCCGCCGCGGACCTCCGCGCCGTCGGCTCCGTCCCTTCCGTCCGCTTCGTCCATGAACGGGTCGATGGGCGGCGGCTCCATGAACGGGATGGCCCCGGCCGGCGCGGGCGCGATGGGTCACAACGGCTCCGGGCCCTCGTACGGAGGCGGCCAGGGCATGGGGCACACCCCCGGTCCGACCTACGGCGGCCAGCAGCAGATGTCCCCCGCGATGACCCAGCCGATGGCACCGGTACGGCCGCAGGGGCCGGCGCCGCTGCAGCAGGCGCCGACGCCGATGCGGGGCTTCCTGATCGACGAGGACGACAACTGACCGCCAGGCGCTGAGCTGAGCGAAGGGCCGGGCCCCCGGGGATGCGCATCCCCGGGGGCCCGGCCCCTGTGCGTTCTCAGGGACCCGAGGGGGTCGGACGGACCGGGCCGACCGGACGGGCCGGCAGCGCCGGACCGTCCGGTCGGGGGGTCAGGACCTGCGGAGATGGAAGGTGAGGCCGAGGGCCGGGTCGGTGAAGGCGGGGCCGTAGGAGGGGTCGGGGGCGGCTTCGGCGAAGTCGGTCGCCAGGACCTCGTCGGCGATGAGGCCGGCGTGCGCGGCCAGGGCCGCCGAGAGTTCGGCGGTGGCCTCGGCGACCCGGACGGAGATCTTGTCCGACACGTCCAGCCCGCTGTTCTTGCGGGCCTCCTGGATGAGCCTGATCACATCGCGGGCGAGCCCGGCCCTCGCCAGCTCCGGGGTGATCTCCAGATCCAGGGCGACCGTGGCACCGGAGTCGGAGGCGACCGACCAGCCCTCGCGCGGGGTCTCGGTGACGATGACCTCCTCGGGGGAGAGCGCCACCTCCTGGCCGTCGACGGTGACCGTCGCCGTACCGTGCTCGCGCAAGGAGGCGGACAGGGCCGCCGCGTCCGCCGCCGCGACCGCCGCCGCGACCGCCTGGACGCCCTTGCCGAACCGCCGGCCGAGCGCGCGGAAGTTGGCCTTCGCGCTGGTGTCCACCAGGGAGCCGCCCACCTCCGAGAGCGAGGCCAGCGCGGAGACGTTGAGCTCCTCCGCGATCTGCGTCCGCAGCTCCTCCTCCAGGTCGGCGAAGCCGGCCGCGGCGAGGAGCGCGCGGGACAGCGGCTGGCGGGTCTTGACGCCGGACTCCGCGCGGGTGGCGCGGCCGAGCTCCACCAGGCGCCGGACCAACCGCATCCGCTCCGACAGCGCCGGGTCGATCCGCTCCCGGTCCGCCACCGGCCAGGACGCCAGGTGCACCGAGTCCGGGCCGTCCGGGACCACCGGGACCACCAGGTCCTGCCAGACCCGTTCGGTGATGAAGGGGACCAGCGGAGCCATCAGCCGGGTGACCGTCTCGACCACGTCGTGCAGGGTGCGCAGCGCCGCCGCGTCGCCCTGCCAGAACCGCCGCCGGGACCGGCGTACGTACCAGTTGGACAGGTCGTCCACGAACGCGGACAGCAGCTTGCCGGCGCGCTGGGTGTCGTACGACTCCAGGGCGTCGGTGACGTCCCGGACCAGTGCGTTGAGCTCGCCGACCAGCCAGCGGTCCAGCAGCGGGCGGTCCGCCACCGCCGGGTCGGACGCGCTCGGCGCCCAGCCGGAGGTTCGCGCGTACAGGGCCTGGAAGGCGACCGTGTTCCAGTACGTCAGCAGGGTCTTGCGGACGACTTCCTGGATGGTGCCGTGGCCGACCCGGCGGGCCGACCAGGGGGAGCCGCCGGCCGCCATGAACCAGCGGACCGCGTCGGCCCCGTGCTGGTCCATCAGCGGGATCGGCTGCAGGATGTTCCCCAGGTGCTTGGACATCTTGCGGCCGTCCTCGGCGAGGATGTGGCCGAGGCACACCACGTTCTCGTACGCCGACCTGTCGAAGACCAGGGTGCCGACGGCCATCAGCGTGTAGAACCAGCCGCGGGTCTGGTCGATCGCCTCGGAGATGAACTGCGCCGGGTACGTCCGCTCGAAGACGTCCTTGTTGCGGTACGGGTAGCCCCACTGCGCGAACGGCATCGACCCCGAGTCGTACCAGGCGTCGATCACCTCGGGCACCCGGGTCGCGGTCTGCGCGCAGGTCGGGCAGGGGAAGGTGACCTCGTCGATGTACGGGCGGTGCGGGTCGAGGCCGGACTGGTCGGTGCCGGTCAGCTCGCCGAGCTCGGCGAGCGAGCCGACGCAGGTCAGGTGGCCGTCCGCGCAGCGCCAGACCGGCAGCGGGGTGCCCCAGTAGCGGTTGCGGGACAGCGCCCAGTCGACGTTGTTGGTGAGCCAGTCGCCGTACCGGCCGTGCTTGACGTTGTCCGGGTACCAGTTGGTGCGCTCGTTCTCCCGCACCAGCGCGTCCTTGACGGCGGTGGTGCGGATGTACCACGACGGCTGCGCGTAGTAGAGCAGCGCGGTGTGGCAGCGCCAGCAGTGCGGGTAGCTGTGCTCGTACGGCACGTGCCTGAAGAGCCGGCCGGTCGACCGGAGCTCGGCGACCAGCGCCTCGTCGGCCTTCTTGAAGAAGACGCCGCCGACCAGCGGCACCTCCGGCTCGAAGGTGCCGTCCGGGCGGACCGGGTTGACCACCGGCAGGCCGTACGCCCGGCACGCCTTGAGGTCCTCCTCGCCGAACGCGGGGGACTGGTGGACCAGCCCGGTGCCGTCCTCGGTGGTCACGTACTCGGCGTTGAGCACGTAGTGGGCGTCCGGCACGTCGACGAAGGCGAACGGCCGCTGGTAGGTCCAGCGCTCCATCTCGCGTCCGGTGAAGCGCTGCCCGGTCGCCGTCCAGCCCTCGCCGAGCGCCTTGCCGAGCAGCGGTTCGGCGACGACGAGCTGCTCGGTGCCGTCGGTGGCGACGACGTACGCCACGTCCGGGTGGGCGGCGACGGCGGTGTTGGACACCAGCGTCCAGGGGGTGGTGGTCCACACCAGCAGCGCCGCCTGACCGGCCAGCGGGCCCGAGGTCAGCGGGAAGCGGACGTAGACCGACGGGTCGACGATCGTCTCGTAGCCCTGGGCCAGCTCGTGGTCGGACAGGCCGGTCTGGTCCCGGGGACACCAGGGCGCCACCCGGTAGTCCTGGACCAGCAGGCCCTTGTCGAAGATCACCTTGAGCGACCACCACACCGACTCGACGTAGCCGGGGTCCATGGTGCGGTAGGCGTCGTCCAGGTCCACCCAGTAGCCCATGCGCGTGGTCAGCTCGGCGAAGGCGTCGGTGTGCCGGGTCACCGACTCGCGGCACTTGGCGTTGAACGCGGCGATGCCGTACTTCTCGATGTCCTGCCTGCCGGTGAAGCCCAGCTCCTTCTCCACCGCGAGCTCGACCGGCAGGCCGTGGCAGTCCCAGCCGGCCTTGCGGGTCACGTGGTGGCCCTGCATGGTCTTGAAGCGCGGGAAGACGTCCTTGAAGACGCGGGCCTCGATGTGGTGGGCGCCGGGCATGCCGTTGGCGGTCGGCGGGCCCTCGTAGAAGACCCAGTCGGGCAGGCCCTCGGTCCGGGCCAGCGAGCGGGCGAAGGTGTCGCGCTCGCTCCACAGGGCCAGCACCTCGCGTTCGAGGGCGGGCAGGTCGACCTGGGCGGGCACCTGGCGGTACTGCGGCTGGCTCGGCTGGCTCATCGGGACTTCCTCCGGCGGACGCTTGTCGCTTGTCGCGTACTTCCGTCGGAGGGACGAGAACGAGGCGCTCCCGCGGTACCACCCTCCTTGGCGGCGCCCGGCGTCCTCGCGGACGGCACCGCCCCCTCATTGGGGTCGCGACGCCGGTTCTACTCGCCCGAGGGCTTTCTTCCGGCGGCTCCGGGGTGATCTTCGCACCGCGCACACCCCCGGGCTCCCACCGTCCCCGGGTCGCTCTGGGCTGCCTGCGGCGCTACTCGTCCCATCCACGCCTCTCGCTGCCCCCAGTGTACGGGGCCCCGGAGCAGGCCGCCGACCGGTTGTCCACGGCCCGTCCGGTCCGGCTTGGACCCGAATGGCGGCTTTCCGCACGGTCGGGGTGGTGCGCCGGAATACCTGGCGGCGAGCTGGGAACAACGCTTGGAGACCTGTCCGCCCCGAGGGCGGCCGGGCCGCCGCGCAGCGTGCCCCCGTTGCCGCGGAGCCATTGTCGACTTACCGTTTCCGGCACGGCCCGCGAACAAGATCACCCGGGTGCCGGGGCCCCCTCCCGGCCGCGGAGGAGGCGGCGCGGGGCGCGACGGAGGAGACGCCGCCCGGGAGGGCGGCGCCGGGGAAGATCGCGGCGGCACGGAACGCTGCTTCGACAGGAGGCGGCCGGCGGTTCGACGAGGAGCCCGGCCGGCCGGAGCGCGGGCCCGACCGCCGCGGCCCGGAGGGCCGCGGGCCGCGAGGGCGCGAAGAAGGCACCGGCACCGAAGGCGCCGGGCAGGACACCGGCGGCCACTGCGGCCGCCGGCGCGAAGAAGACAGGAGCCCGCAAGGTGGCAGCGAAGAAGACCGTGGCCCAGCCGGCCGCGACATCGGGGTCCCCGATCCCCGCCGCCGGTACCGTCGCCGGGCCGGACATCCTGGCCGTGCTCCCCGGCGAGGACCCGTGGACGCCCGAGGAGGTGGCGGAGGCCCGCGCCGAGCTGCTGTCGGAGGTCGAGCGGCTGCGGGCCGAGCTGGCCTCCTCCGAGGCGGCCGTCGCGGGCCTGATGCGCGACTCCGGGGACAGCACCGGGGACGAGGCCGACACCGGCAGCAAGAACATCACCCGCGAGTACGAGCTGGCGCTGGCCAACAACACCCGGGAGACCCTCTCCCAGGCCGACCACGCGCTCCAGCGGCTGGACGAGGGCACGTACGGCCTGTGCGAGGTCTGCGGCAACCCGATCGGCAAGGCCAGGATGCAGGCGTTCCCGCGGGCCACCCTGTGCCTGGACGACAAGCAGCGGCAGGAGCGCCGCTGACCGCTCCCGCCCGCCACCCGCCGGGGGGCCCTCGCCAGGCCGGTGCCGTACCCTCGTCAGCAGTCAGGATTCGCCCTGGCGGGCAGCGGCACAGGGCTCACGACGGCTGAGGAACTCACGTGACGGAAGCGGAGCGCACCATCACCACACCGGACGCGCCGGACGGGGCGGCGCGGTCCGCCGATCCCTCGTCGGCCGCTCCGGAGGCCGGCGCCGAGACCGACGCCGCGGCGGACGCCGGGACCGGCCCCGACACCGGGGCGCCGGCCGGCACGTCCGTACGGGCGCCCGGCGCCGCCGGGGTGCGGGGGCGCCGGATCGCCGTGCTGATCGGGGTCGCGGTGCTGGCCTACCTGCTCGACCTGCTGTCCAAGATCTGGGTCGTGCACAGCCTGGAGCACCACGACCCGATCGACGTCTTCGGCCACTACCTGCGCTTTGACGCGATCCGCAACGCCGGCGCGGCCTTCGGGCTCGGCCAGGGCATGACGATCGTCTTCACGGTGATCGCGGTCGGTGTGATCGCGGTCATCGTCCGGCTGTCCCGGCGGCTGTACAGCCTGCCCTGGGCGGTCGCGCTGGGCCTGCTGCTCGGCGGCGCCTTCGGCAACCTGACCGACCGCATCTTCCGCGCTCCCGGCAGCTTCCAGGGCCGTGTGGTGGACTTCATCGCGCCGGCCCACTTCGCGGTCTTCAACCTCGCCGACTCGGCGATCTGCTGCGGCGGCGTGCTGATCGTGCTGCTCTCGTTCCGCGGGGTGGACCCCGACGGCACCAAGCACCAGGACTGAGGGCCCATACTCGGTCAGGTGAGTACGCTTCCCGAAGTCCGTTCCCTGCCCGTACCCGAAGGTCTGGAAGGCGAGCGCGTCGACGCCGCCATCGCCCGTATGTTCGGTTTCTCCCGGACCAAGGCCGCCGAGCTGGCCGCCTCGGGCAAGGTCTCCATCGACGGCGCCGCCGCGGCCAAGTCGGAGCGGGTGCGCGGCGGGGCGTGGCTGGAGGTCGAGATGCCCGCTCCGGCCGAGCCGGTGCGGATCGTCGCCGAACCCGTGGAGGGCATGGAGATCGTCCATGACGACGACGACGTCGTGGTCGTCCTCAAGCCCGTCGGGGTCGCCGCCCACCCCAGCCCCGGCTGGACCGGCACCACCGTGATCGGCGGCCTGGCGGCGGCCGGCTACCGGATCTCCACCTCGGGGGCCGCCGAGCGCCAGGGCGTCGTGCACCGCCTCGACGTCGGCACCTCCGGCCTGATGGTGGTCGCCAAGTCGGAGCGGGCCTACACCCTGCTCAAGGCGCAGTTCCGGGACCGGGTGGTGGACAAGCGGTACCACGCCCTGGTCCAGGGGCACCCGGACCCGATGAGCGGCACCATCGACGCCCCGGTCGGCCGCCACCCGCAGCACGACTACAAGTGGGCGGTCACCGCCGACGGCAAACCCTCGGTGACGCACTACGACCTGATCGAGGCGTTCCGTTCGGCCAGCCTGCTCGACATCAAGCTGGAGACCGGCCGCACCCACCAGATCCGGGTGCACATGTCCGCCCACCGCCACCCCTGCGTCGGCGACCTCACCTACGGCGCCGATCCGACGATGGCCAAGCGGCTCGGGCTGACCCGGCAGTGGCTGCACGCGGTACGGCTCGGCTTCGAGCACCCCGCCGACGGTGAGTGGGTGGAGTTCGCGAGCGACTACCCGGCCGACCTGCGGCACGCGCTGGAGGTCGTGCGCGCGGACAGTCAGTGAGCGGTCCGCCACGCAGCCGGACCGCCCCCGCCCGCCGGCACACCCTTGGCCATGAATCGGCCGGGCCGCTCGGCGATTGACGGCCCGTGTACGCGGAACACCCGGCAGACTGACGCCGTGGATCAGCTCGCCCTCTTTTTCGTGATCATGCTCGCGGCCATCGTCATGGTGCCGCTCGCCGACCGGGTGAAGCTGCCCGCGCCGGTCCTGATGACCCTGCTCGGCGGAGTGCTGGCGCTGATCCCGCAGGTGCCGAACGTACAGATCGACCCGGACCTGATCCTGCCGCTGTTGCTGCCGCCGCTGCTCTACGCGGCCGTGCAGCGCACCTCCTGGCGGCAGTTCGCGGCCAACAGGCGGGCCATTTTCCTGCTCGCGGTGGCCCTGGTCTTCGTCACCACCGCGGCCGTCGCGGCCGTCGCCGACGCGGTGGTGCCCGGGATCACCGTGGCCGCCGCCGTGGCGCTCGGCGCCCTGGTCGCGCCGCCCGACCCGGTGGCGGCGACCGCGGTGGCCGGCGCGCTCGGGCTGCCCCGCCGGATGATCTCCACCCTGGTGGGCGAGGGGCTGTTCAACGACGTCACCGCCATCGTGCTTTACCACGTCGCGGTCGCGGCGGTGGTCTCCGGCGAGTTCTCGCTGCCGCACGCGGCCCTGGAACTGCTGCTGTCCGCGGTCGTCGCGGTCGCCGTCGGACTGGCACTCGGCTGGGCGGCCAACAAGCTGATGGGCGTCGTCGGGGACGCCACCTTGCAGATCGGCCTGTCGCTGCTGGTGCCGTTCGCCTCCTACGCGCTCGCCGAGGAGTTCCACGGCTCCGGCGTCCTCGCGGTGCTCACCACCGCGCTGTTCCTGGCCGAGCACGCCTTCGAGGCCGACGACGTACAGGCCCGGCTGGTGGGCAACACCTTCTGGGAGATCGTCGACACCCTCGTCACCGGCATCGCCTTCGGCCTGATCGGCCTGGAGCTGCACAACGTCTTCACCGTCGGCGCCGGCTACCGGGTGGAGATGCTGCGGCACGCCGGGCTGGTGGTGGCCGTCGTGGTCGGGGTGCGGCTGCTGTACCTGCTGCCCGCCTCGTGGATCGCCAGACGGCTGCACTCGCTGCGGGACATGGACGAGGACATCCCGATGACCTGGCAGGAGACCGTCGTCATGTGGTGGTCGGGGATGCGCGGGGTGGCGTCGGTGGCGCTCGCCCTGGCGATCCCGCTCACCACCGACCACGACGGGAGGTTCCCGGCCCGCCAGGAACTGCTGTTCATCGCCTTCGCGGTGGTGCTGGCCACCCTCGTCGTGCAGGGGCTCACCCTGCCCTGGCTGGTCAAGCGGCTCGGCGTGCGCAGCGACGCCGACGCCGAGCAGTCCCTGGAACGCGCCCTGGCGGTACGGGCGATGGCCGCCGCCAGGGCCCGGCTCAAGGAGGTCGAGAGCCGCGAGCAGCTCGACGAGGAGCTGTCGGAGATGCTGCACCGCAGGGCGCTGGACGTGGCCGCCCGCATCTCGCCCGACCTGGTGGACGAGGAGCGACGCGGCAGCCACGCCCGGCGACTGGAGCGGCTCAAGGCGCTGCGCCGTATCCAGGAGGACATGCTCTCGGCCGCCCGGCACGAGGTGCTGGCCGCGCGCAGCGAGCCCGGCAACGACCCCGAGGTGGTGGACCGGGTGCTGCGGCACCTGGACCTGCGCTCGATGCGGGGGCTGTGAGGCGGCGGCGGGGCGGCCCGGGACGCCCGGCCCCGGGGCCGGCGCGGGGAAGGCGGCACGGTGGGGGCGGCGGGCCGGCGTTGGTGGGGCCGGCGCGCTGGGGAGGGGCTCAGCGTGCTCCGGGGCCGGGCCCCAGGTCCTTGGAGTCCGGCATCGGCGTCATCCCCCGGTCCTGGCCGGCTCCCGGACGCCCCGGGGCGGGCGCGGTGCTGATCCGCGGCAGCGCGTACGGGTGCTCGCAGCGCAGCCAGTCGATCAGCTGCTCGCGCACGATGCAGCGCAGGTTGAAGATGTCCTCGGCGTCCTTGGCGGTGACCAGCGCCCGTATCTGGATGGTGGTCGGCGTGCTGTCGATCACCACCAGCCCCCACGCCCTGCGGTCCCACTCGGTCGCCTGCTCCAGGACCTCCAGCAGCCGCTTGCGCATCGCGTCGACCGGGGCGGAGTGGTCCAGGTGGAAGAAGACCGTGCCGGTCATCCGCGGGTCGCCGCGCGACCAGTTCTCGAACGGCTTGCTGGTGAAGTACGACACCGGCATGGTGATCCGCCGCTCGTCCCAGGTGCGGACGCTCAGGAAGGTCAGGGTGATCTCCTCGACCACGCCCCACTCGCCGTCCACCACCACCGTGTCGCCGATCCGCACCATGTCGCCGAAGGCGATCTGCAGGCCGGCGAAGAGGTTGCTCAGCGTGGACTGGGCGGCCACACCGGCGACGATGCCGATGATGCCCGCCGAGGCCAGCACCGAGGCCCCCACGGTCCGCAGCGCCGGGAAGGTGAACAGCACCGAGGCCACCGCGATCACCGTCACGACCGCGGTGAACACCCGCTGGATCAGCGTCAGCTGGGTGCGCAGCCGGCGGATCTTGGGGACGTCGTGCGAGACGGCCGCGTAGCGGGCGTACGAGGAGTCGGTGACCGCGGCGGCGATCCGCACCACCAGCCAGCCGGAGGCGGCGATCAGCACCACCACCAGGGCCTGGCCGATGGCCGCCGCGTGCTCGTCGGCGAAGTGCGCCGAGCGGTAGCCGCCGCGCAGGATCGCGGTGAGGATCACCACCTGGAGCGGCACACCGCAGCGGCGCAGCAGATGCCACAGCGGTGTCTCCGGGTGCCGGGTGTCCACCGTGCGCAGGGACCGGTCGACGGCCCAGCCGGCGATCAGGGACAACACCACGGCCGCGCAGACCACCAGTACCGGGCGCAACGCGCCGTCCATCGTCGCCTCCGATCCGAGCAGGACGCTTCTCCCCGGGCACTTCGCACCCGCGGGGGTGCTGGCACCATGGTCGCGTACCCGAGCGCTGAGGAAGCCAGACTGTGACGATCGTCCTGTTCCACTCCATGTACGGGCCGCGCCCCGCCGTGCACGCCGCCGCCGAGCGGATGCGGACGACCGGCCACGAGGTGCTCGTACCCGACCTCTACGACGGCCGCACCACCGACCTCGCCGAGGAGGGCCTGCGGATCAGGGACGAGATCGGCTCCGACGAGCTGCTGCGCCGGGCGGTCGCCGCCGTGGCCCCGCACAGCGGGAAGGGGCTGGTCTACGCGGGCCTGTCGCTCGGCGGCTCCGTCGCGCAGAACCTGGCGCTGGGGGACGACAGGGCCCGCGGGCTGCTGCTCCTGCACGGGACGTCGGACATGGCCGACGACGCGGCCACCGACATCCCGGTGCAGCTGCACGTCGCCGATCCCGACCCCTACGAGACCGAGGACTGGCTGAACGCCTGGTACCTGCGGATGCGCCGGGCCGGCGCGGACGTGGAGGTCCACCGCTACCGCGGCGCCGGGCACCTCTACACCGACCCGGAGCTGCCCGACTACGACGCGCAGGCGGCGGAGCGGACCTGGGCGGTCGCGCTGGACTTCCTCCGGGACCTGTAGGGCGGGTCCCGGAGGAAGCGCGGGCGGGTGCCCGCCGGTCCGCCGCTAGGTGAGGTCGGCCGCGATGGCCTTCACCACGTCGTCCGAGGGCACGCCGGAGACCTGGACGTCCTTGCCGTTGACCTTGACGGTCGGGGTGGCGTTGACCCCGCTGCCGTTGAACTTGTCGGTCATCGCCAGCGCCCACTTGTCGAAGGTGCCCTGCTTGACCGCGTCCGAGAACTTGGCGTTGCCCTTGAGCGCCGGGACCTTCTGGGCCAGCGCGATCAGGTGGTCGGCGTCGTTGAACTCGTCCGTCTTCTCGTCCGGGTGGACGGACTTGGAGTAGAGCAGGGTGTGGTACTGGTTGAACGCGTCGGTGGAGACGTTCAGCGCCGCCCCCAGCGCGCTCAGCGCCTTCTTCGACCCGGAGCCGCCGTTGGCGGCGTCCAGGAAGGTGCCGAAGGTGTACGAGATCTTGTACTTGCCGGCCTCGGCGTCCTTGAGCACCGCGGCACCGGCCGTCTGCTCGTAGGCCGCGCAGATCGGGCAGCGCAGGTCCTCGAACTCCTCGACGGTGTTCTTGTTGTTTTTGTCGCCGATGATCACGGTGGTGCCGTTGGTGCCCGAGGTGTTGGCCGGCTTGACCAGCTTGTCCTTGGCGGCGGCCGACCAGTAGCTGGGCTTGCTGGCGGCGTTGACGGCCACGGCCACGCCGCCGGCTATCGCCAGGACCACGATGACGCCGCCGCCGACCAGCAGCTGGCGGCGGACCTTGGCCCGCTTGGCGTCCTTCTCCCGCTGGATCCGCAGCCGCTCGCGGGCGGCGTCCTTGGCGGCCTTGCTGTTCCTGGTGCTCATGTCCGGTTTCTCCGTCGGTGTGCGCGTGTGGGCCCTGCCGGTCGTCGTGCGGTTACAGCGCGACCAGGACCGGCGGACCACGGCGTACGACGGCGTGCAGTAGCGGCCGGGCGGACGGCGCGCCGGCCGCGGACCGGGCGGCCGGGCGCGGCCGGCCCGGCGGCGGCGCGGTGACGGGGCCGGCGGCGGCGACCGCGAACAGCAGCGGCCGGAAGGCCGCGGCGGCCGTCGAGCGCAGCACCCGCAGCAGCGCGGTCTCACCGCTGCGCAGCCACCAGGAAGCCAGCAGGCCGACCGAGACATGCGCGGCCAGCAGCAGCCACGGCAGCGCCGTGGACGGCATCTGCTGGGCCGCCTGACCGCCCGGTACGGCCGCCAGGCCGCCGCCGACCTGGCTGCCGTGGCAGACCACCGCTTCGTGCAGGGTCCGCCAGGAGCCGGTCACCGGCCCGCCGGACGGCCCATAGCACGCCTGCTGCCCGGAGGTGAACAAGGTGTCGACGGCCAGCTCCACCGGGACCATCAGCCCGGCGATCGCCCAGAAGCCGCGCTCCCGGCCGCCCAGCAGGTACGCCAGCGTGAACACCGCGGCGAACGCCCCGCCCACCGCGAACAGCGGCAGCGGCGTGTGCGCCATCAGGACGTGGGAGGTGGAGGAGAGCGTCACGCACAGCGCGGCGAAAAGGGCGGCGCGAACCACCCTCAGCCGCGGTCGTATCTCCTCCATGGCGCAGAGTGTGCCACGCGGGGGCGTAGGCGTGGCCTAAAGGACGGGTAACAGATGGGGCCGGCGCGCCCGCCCGGCGGCGGAACCGGTCACCGGGGTCCGGCGCCCGGGTCCGGCCGACGGGACCCGGCCGGGGGACCGGGAGAGCCGGACCCGTGCTGTCGGACCCGGGTCGTAGACTCGCCAGCGCCGTCAGACCAACCCCTCGCGCCGGAGGTGTCGCAGCCCGTGACCGACCAGCCCTTCACTCATCTGCACGTCCACACCCAGTACTCGCTGCTGGACGGAGCGGCGAGACTGAAGGACATGTTCAAGGCGTGCAACGAGATGGGGATGAGCCATGTGGCCATCACCGATCACGGCAACCTGCACGGCGCCTACGACTTCTTCCACCAGGCCAAGGCGGCCGGCGTCACCCCGGTGATGGGCATCGAGGCGTATCTCGCGCCGGAGTCCCGGCGGTACAACAAGCCCGTCAAGTGGGGCGCCCCCCACCAGAAGAACGACGACGTCTCCGGTGCCGGCGCCTACACCCACATGACGATCTGGGCCCGGGACGTGGTCGGGCTGCACAACCTGTTCCGGGCCCAGTCCCGGGCGTCCTTCGAGGGCTACTTCCGCAAGCCCCGGATGGACCGCGAACTGCTCAGCGAGTACGCCGCCGGCCTGATGGGCACCACCGGCTGCCCCTCCGGCGAGGTCTCCACCAAGATCCGGCTCGGGCAGATGGAGGAGGCGGTCAAGGCGGCGGCGGAATACCAGGACATCTTCGGCAAGGACAACTTCTTCGTCGAGATCATGGACCACGGCATCGACATCGACCGCCGGGCCCGCGACGGGCTGATGGAGATCTCCAAGAAGCTGAACGCGCCCTTCGTCGTCACCAACGACTCCCACTACACCTACGCCAAGGAGTCGTCCGCGCACGACACCCTGCTGTGCATCCAGACCGGCTCCAACATGTCCGACCCCGGCCGGTTCAAGTTCGACGGCTCCGGCTACTACCTGAAGTCCGCCGCCGAGATGTACGCCATCGACTCCTCCGACGCGTGGCAGCAGGGCTGCCGCAACAGCCAGCTGCTGATCGCCGACCGGATCGACACCACGGGCATGTTCCAGGAGCGGAACCTGATGCCCCGGTTCGACGTGCCGGAGGGCTACACCGAGATCACCTGGTTCCGCGAGGAGGTCGCCCGCGGCATGGCCTTCCGGTTCCCCGGCGGCATCCCCGAGGACCGGCAGAAGCTCGCCGAGTACGAGATGGACACCATCATCCAGATGGGGTTCCCCGGCTACTTCCTCGTCGTCGCCGACTTCATCAAGTGGGCCAAGGACAACGGCATCGCGGTCGGCCCCGGCCGCGGCTCGGCGGCCGGCTCGATCGTCGCCTACGCGATGCGGATCACCGACCTCGACCCGGTGCCGCACGGCCTGATCTTCGAGCGGTTCCTCAACCCCGAGCGCGTGTCCATGCC
Organism: Streptomyces sp. ITFR-21; assembly: GCF_031844685.1. Taxonomy (NCBI): domain Bacteria; kingdom Bacillati; phylum Actinomycetota; class Actinomycetes; order Kitasatosporales; family Streptomycetaceae; genus Actinacidiphila; species Actinacidiphila sp. ITFR-21. Next base: position 1,317,310 of record NZ_CP134605.1, on the reverse strand, counting down.
CGACGTCGACATCGACTTCGACGAACGCCGGCGCGGTGAGGTCATCCGCTACGTGACCGAGAAGTACGGCTCCGACAAGGTGGCCCAGATCGCCACCTACGGCACCATCAAGGCCAAGGCCGCGATCAAGGACTCGGCCCGGGTGCTCGGCTACCCGTTCTCGATGGGCGACCGGATCACCAAGGCGATGCCCGCCGACGTGCTCGGCAAGGGCATCCCGCTGTCCGGCATCACCGACAAAAACCACCCGCGCTACAGCGAGGCCGCCGAGGTCCGCGCGATGTACGAGAACGAGTCGGACGTCACCAAGGTGATCGACTCGGCGAAGGGCATCGAGGGCCTGGTCCGGCAGATGGGCGTGCACGCGGCCGGTGTGATCATGTCCGCCGAGCCGCTGATCGACCACGTGCCGATCTTCTCGCCGAAGAACGACGGCGCGGTCGTCACCCAGTGGGACTACCCGAGCTGCGAGTCGCTCGGCCTGCTCAAGATGGACTTCCTGGGCCTGCGCAACCTCACGATCATGGACGACGCGGTCAAGTCGATCAAGGCCAACAAGGGCATCGACATCGACCTGCTGTCCCTGCCGCTGGACGACCCCAACACCTACGCCCTGCTCAGCCGCGGCGACACGCTGGGCGTCTTCCAGTTCGACGGCGGCCCGATGCGGGCCCTGCTGCGGATGATGAAGCCCGACAACTTCGAGGACATCTCCGCCGTCTCGGCCCTGTACCGGCCGGGCCCGATGGGCATGAACTCGCACATCAACTACGCGCTGCGGAAGAACAAGCAGCAGGAGATCACCCCGATCCACGCCGAGCTGGAGGAACCGCTCCGCGAGGTGCTGGACATCACCTACGGCCTGATCGTCTACCAGGAGCAGGTGCAGAAGGCCGCGCAGGTGCTGGCCGGCTACTCGCTCGGCCAGGCCGACCTGCTGCGCCGCGCGATGGGCAAGAAGAAGAAGGAGGTGCTGGACAAGGAGTTCATCCCCTTCCAGGCGGGCATGCGCGAGCGCGGCTACTCCGACCAGGCCGTCCAGGCGGTGTGGGACGTCCTGGTCCCCTTCGCCGGCTACGCCTTCAACAAGGCGCACTCCGCCGCGTACGGCCTGGTGTCGTACTGGACCGCGTACCTCAAGGCCAACTACCCGGCCGAGTACATGGCGGGCCTGCTCACCTCGGTGAAGGACGACAAGGACAAGATGGCGCTCTATCTCAACGAGTGCCGCCGGATGGGCATCAAGGTGCTGCCGCCGGACGTCAACGAGTCCAACGCCAACTTCACCCCGAGCGGTGACGACACCGTCGTCTTCGGCCTCACCGCGGTCCGCAACGTCGGTACCAACGTCGTCGAGTCCATCGTCAAGTGCCGCAAGGCCAAGGGGCGTTACACCTCCTTCCCGGACTTCCTCGACAAGGTCGAGGTGGTGGTCTGCAACAAGCGGACCGTGGAGTCGCTGATCAAGGCCGGCGCCTTCGACGTGATGAAGCACACCCGGCGCGGGCTGACCGAGCACTTCGAGACGATGATCGACAACGTCGTGCAGGTCAAACGCAAGGAGGCCGAGGGGCAGTTCGACCTGTTCGGCGGAATGGGCGGGGACGACGGCGCCGACAGCCCGGCCTTCGGGATGGACGTGGTCTTCTCCGACATCGAGTGGGACAAGACGTACCTGCTCGCCCAGGAGCGGGAGATGCTCGGCCTGTACGTCTCCGACCACCCGCTGTTCGGCATCGAGCACATCCTCAACGACAAGACCGACGCCTCGATCGCGGCACTGGCCGGCGACTACGCCGACGGCGCGATCGTCACCATCGGCGGCATCATCTCCGGCCTGCAGCGGAAGATGACCAAGCAGGGCAACGCCTGGGCCATCGCCACCGTGGAGGACCTGGCGGGCTCGGTGGACTGCATGTTCTTCCCCGCCACCTACCAGCTGGTCTCCACCCAGCTGGTCGAGGACACGGTGGTCTTCGTCAAGGGGCGGCTGGACAAGCGCGAGGACATCCCGCGGCTGGTCGCCATGGAGCTGATGGTGCCGGACCTGACCGACGTGGGCACCAACGCGCCGGTGATGATCTCCATCCCGACGGTCAAGGTCACCCCGCCGCTGGTGGCCCGGCTCGGCGAGGTGCTGGACAGCCACAAGGGCAACACCGAGGTGCGGGTCAGGCTGCAGGGGGCCAGGTCCACCACGGTGCTGCGGCTCGACCGGCACCGGGTGACCGCCGATCCGTCGCTCTTCGGCGACCTCAAGGCGCTGCTCGGCCCCGCGTGCCTGGGAGTCGGCCAGCAGGCGGGCTGACGGCGGGCTGACGGCGGTACGAGCGCGGGGGCGCCCCGGAAAGGGCGCCCCCGCGTCGTGATCCGCCTGTTCGGGCCCGACCGGCGGGCGCGGGCCGGTCAGTTGTGGCCGAACCGCTGCTTCTGCTTGCGCGGCGGGACCTGCGTGGCGGCGGGCATTTCGTGCCGGTCCGCCGGCGCCGCGGGGCGCGCGGTGTCCTGCGGGTCCATGTCCTGGCCGGTCCGCCGGTCGCGCTGATCACGCTGGCGGTTCTGGTTCCTGTTCTTCGCCACGGTCGTGCCTTCCTGGTGTGGGGGGTGTTGAGGCCGACCGGCCGGGTGGGCCGTTGGCCGCCATCAGGTTCACACGGGACGACAAAGCGCGCATGTCGGACAATTGGCCCCGTGTGTGCCGGAGAACCGGCAGGAAAAAGTGAGGACCGCCACGCCGAAGATCGGGTTCACGGTCATAACGTCCGAGCATTCGGGCAGACTCGGGGGAACCGCGGGGGAAGTTCCGTGCCGGGGGGCGACCGGAAGAGGTGCAAGGTGGACCGCTGCGTCGTCCTGGTGGACGCCGGATATCTGCTGGGCGCAGCGGCGAGTCTGCTGGCCGGTGAACCGTCGCGTTCCCGGATCCTGGTGGATCATGCCGCCGTGGTCGCCGGCCTGCGCAAACGCGCCGAGGAGGAGACCGGGCAACCGCTGCTGCGGATCTACTGGTTCGACGGGGCACCCGACCGGGTTCCGCAACCGGAGCACCGCAGGCTGCGGGTGATGCCCCGGGTGACGGTACGGCTCGGCGCGCTCACCCGGACGGACGGCCGGTGGGCCCAGAAGGGCGTCGACGCGGCGATGCACGCGGAACTGTCGGAGCTGGCCCGCAACCGTGCCTGCTCCGATGTCGTACTGGTCACCGGGGACGGCGACCTGCTGCCCGGCATGATGTCCGCCAAGGAGCACGGCGTCGCGGTGCACCTGTGGGCCGTCCAGGCCGCCGACGGCGACTACAACCAGTCCGAGGACCTGGTGGCCGAGGCCGACGAGCGGCGGGTGCTGGACCGGGAGTGGATCACCGCGGCGATCCGGGCCCGCGACATCAGCGGGGCCTGCCCGCCGCCGGGGCCGCGGCCCGAGATCCGGCCGGAGATCGCCGCGATCCTGTCCGCGCCGCTGCCGGAGTCGGGGAACGAGCCGCAGGACAACGGGCACGCCCCGCACACCGGGCACCCAACGCACCCGGTCCACGCGGCGAAGAACGGCTCGGCGCCCGAGCCGGACACCGCGCAGGGCGTGCCCCCCGGCAAGGGTGTCGTCCCCACCCCCAAGGACCTGGCCGGGCTCGGCCGCGCCACGCACGCGGCCACCCCGCCGCCGCACTCCGCGACCAACGCGACGCTGCGCTGGTCCTCCGACAAGGGCTGGACCGACCGCGGCCCCGGCGCGGACCTGCCCGACACCAGCGGGCTGCCCACCCTCGCGCAGGTCACCTCCGCCGAGCAGCGCTGGGCCGACCGCGAGGCCGACATCACCGCGGTCAGCGGCGACCCCTACGAGGTCGGCCAGGTCTTCGCCCGCCGCTGGATCGCCCGCGTCAACGACACCGCCCAGCTCCAGCACCTGTCCTCGCACTACCCCCGCGTCCCGCACCGCATCGACGGCGAGCTGCTGCGCTACGCCGCCCGCTTCGGCCTGCTCGCCCACAAGGACGACCAGATCGACGAGCACGACCGCTACGCGATCCGCGCGGGCTTCTGGCGCGAGGTCGAGGGCCGCACCCCCGCCGCCTCCGAAACCTGACGCCCGACGCCTGACGCCTCCGGCGCGGCCCCCGGCCCTTCCCCCGCCCTTCCCCCGCCCTTCCCCCGCCGTCCCGCCACCGGCCCCCGGCCGGACCCGGCGAAAACGGTTCCCCGCACCGGGAGACGTGCTCGGGCCGGGCAGCCGACCGGCGCCGGACCGGTCCCCGGGGCAGGCCCCGGCCTTTTTCGGTTGCGGACGGACAGGCCCCCCGCGCGCCGCGGGGTCGTGCGCCCGGCGGCGGGCGCGGGAGCGGCCCCGGGAGGGGTGTCGGCCGGGGGCGGGGGTGTCGCGGGGAGGGGGTGTGGGGAGACCCGCTCGGCTGGAGGCGGGGGATTGCGCGTACGCTCGGTGTTCGTGAGTACGGGCACGGAGGGGACGGCGCCGACGGCGGTTGCCACAGGCCGCGGTGCGGCGTGCTCGGTGCGGGGTCTGATCAGGACGTACCCGGGCGGTTCCGGGGCCCGGCGGCGGGGGGCGCGAGGCGCCGCCGCCGAAGCGGTTCGCGCCAACGACGGCATCGACCTCGACGTCCGGCACGGCGAGATCTTCGGCATCCTCGGCCCCAACGGCGCCGGCAAGACCACGCTGGTCCGCCAGCTCACCGGCCTGCTCCGCCCCGACGCCGGCACCATCCGCCTGCTCGGCCACGACCTGGTCCGCCACCCCGACCGCGCCGCCCGGCTCATCGGCTACCTCGGCCAGGAGTCCACCGCCTTCGACGAGCTGACCGTGGCGCTGGCCGCCGAGACCACCGGCCGGCTGCGCGGCCTGAACGCGTCGGCCGCCCGCGGCGCCCGCGACGCCGTACTCGACGAACTCGGCCTCGGACCGCTGGCCGGCCGCCCGCTGAAGAGGCTCTCCGGCGGCCAGCGCCGCCTGGCCTGCTTCGCCGCAGCCCTGGTCGGCGACCGGCCGGTCCTGGTGCTGGACGAGCCCACCACCGGCATGGACCCGGTGGCCCGCCGCGCGGTCTGGGCCGCCGTCGACCGCCGCCGCACCCGGTACGGCAGCACCGTGCTGCTGGTCACCCACAACGTCATCGAGGCCGAGACCGTGCTGGACCGGGTCGCCGTGCTGGACCGCGGCCGGGTCATCGCCTCCGACACCCCCGCCGGGCTCCGCGCCCTGGTCGCGGACGAGGTACGGCTGGAACTGGTGTGGCGGTACGAGGCGCCGCTCGGCCTGCCCGCCATCGCCGCGCTGTACCCGCTGGCCGAGGTCTCCGGCCGCCGCTGGACGCTGCGCCTGCCGCAGGACCGGGCCCGTACCGCGGTCGCCGAGGTCACCGGCGGCCCCGCGTTCGCCGCCCTGGACGACTTCACCCTCGCCGTTCCCAGCCTGGAGGACGTCTACCTGGCCCTGGGCGGCCGGGGGAAGGGGCTGAGCAAGGCGTGAACGGACCCGCGCCGACCCGGCGCCCCACCGCCTCCCGGCAGCGCCCCGGGCGCCCCGCGGCACCCGGCCCGCGCGCCCGCCGCCCGGCGGCCCCGACCGGAGCCGCCGCGAAGCGCACCCCGGCCACGGCGGCGGCCCCGTCGCGCCCGCCGGGTCGCACCCGCGTCCCCGGCCCCGCCCCGGTACGGAACCGGCCCCCGGCCACGGCGGCGGCCCCGTCGCGCCCGCCGGGGCACGGCCGCGTCCCCGGCCCCGCCCCGGCACGGAACCGGCCGCGTGCCACGCCCCCCGCCCGCTCCGCCGGCCGGCCCGAACGTACCGCTGGAGGTCCCCTGTGACCGTCATCCTGCAGCCGGTCGGCGGGCCGCGGCTCGCCGACCCCGCCGACGAGCCGGCGGCGGCGCCGCTCGCGCCCCGGGCCGGGCTGGGGGCCGCGTTCGGCGCCGTGTACCGGGCGCAGCTGTCGCGGGCGCGGGTCGCCCGGATCCCGCTGCTGTTCGTCGCCACCTTCCAGTCCGTCGGCATCATGGTCATGATGCGCGGCGTCGTCCACGCCGGGGACGGGGAGGCGGCGCGGGCCGTCGTCGCCGGGTCCACCGTGCTCGTCGTGGCCTTCGTGGCGCTCAACCTGCTGGCCCAGTACTTCGGGCAGCTGCGCGCCTCCGGCGGCCTGGACACGTACGCGACCCTGCCCGTGCCGCCCGCCTCGGTCGTCCTCGGGACGGCGGCGGCCTACGCCTCCTTCACCGTCCCCGGCACCGCCGTCACCGCGGTCACCGGCTGCGTGCTGTTCCACCTGTCCTTCGCCAACCTGTGGGTGCTGCTGGTGGTGGTCCCGCTGGCCGGCGCCGCCCTGTCCGGGCTGGGCGCGGCCCTCGGGCTGCTCGCGCCCCGGCCGGAGATCGCCACCCTGCTCGGCCAGCTCGGCATGTCCGCCGCGCTGCTGCTGGGGGTGCTGCCCGCCTCGCACCTGCCCGCGCCCGTCGCGTGGGCGCGCGACCTGCTGCCGTCCACGTACGGCGTGCAGGCGCTCGCCCGTACCTTCGCAGGGGGGGCCACCGACTGGGCGGCGGTCGGCGCCGACCTGTCGGTGTGCGCCGCGGTCGGCGCGGTCTCCCTGTTCGTCGCGACCCGGGCCTACCGCAGGGCCGCCTGCCGGTGACGTACCCCGCGCCGACACCTGGCACGATGGGCTGGTGACCGCACCCCTGACGCCGCAAGAGCCGCCGTTTCCGCCCTTTCCGGGGGGCGGGTCCGGCCCCGGTGACGGACCGGGCGGCCGGCAGCGGTTCGCCGCCGAGCTCGGCAGGGGGGTGCTGGTCGCGGTGCTCGTCACGATCGGCGGGATCGCCCTCGGACTGCTGTGGCTGTGGCTCTCGCCGCGGATCCCGATGGTCTCCGACGGCCAGGCGGTCTACCTCAAGGACACCGAGGGCGAGGAGGCGATCGGCGGCGACGGCACGTTCGTGCTGATCGCCGCCGCGCTGGGCGCGGTGAGCGCGCTGCTGGTGTTCTGGCGGCGGCGCGACGGCGGGGTGGGGAGCGTGCTCGGCCTCGCGGTCGGCGGCGTGCTGGCGTCCGTGGTGGGCTGGCGGATCGGCGTCTGGCTCGGGCCGTCCACCGACATCGTCGCGCACGCCAAGCAGGTCGGGCCGAAGGTCGTCTTCGACGGTCCCCTGGAGCTGCGGGCCAAGGCCGCCCTGGTCGCCTGGTCGGCGGCGGCGATGCTGGCGCACCTGTGCGTGACCTCGGCGTTCGGCCCGCGCGAGGAACCCCGGCCGCTGCCTAGCGGCGTGCAATGGGGGCCGCTGCCCCCGAAGTGAGCCGCACCAGCTCCGCGGGCGGCAGCTCCACCTCCAGGCCCCGCCGGCCCGCCGAGACGAAGACCGTCGCGAAGCCGAGCGCCGAGTCGTCCACGACGGTCGGCAGCGGGCGGCGCTGGCCGAGCGGGGAGATCCCGCCGACCACGTAGCCGGAGCTGCGCTCGGCGGCGGCCGGATCGGCCATCGCGGCCCGCTTGCCGCCCGCGGCCGCGGCCAGCGCCTTCAGGTCCAGGCTCGCCGACACCGGCACCACCGCGACGGTCAGGGCGCCGTCGACCTCGGCCACCAGCGTCTTGAAGACCCGCTCGGGTACGACGCCGAGCGCGCGCGCCGCCTCCTCGCCGTACGACAGCCCGGCGGCCGGGTCGTGCTCGTAGGAGTACACGCCGAAGGGCACCCCGGCCTTCTCCAGCAGGGCCGTGGCCGGGGTGCCGCCGGCCGGCCGGGACTTCTTCGCCGTCGGTTTCGCCATCGGGTCCCGCCGTCAGTTCGCGCAGGTCGGTGTCTGGGTCAGCTCCGCCGCGGGCAGCGACGGCAGCTTCTCGATGATCGCGGTCTCGCGGTGCAGCAGCCGCAGCTCCGCGGTCAGCCGGGCCGCGGTGTCCGGCGCCTCCAGCAGCTGCTGCTTCACCGGGCCCTCGGCGATCATCGCCGCCGCGATGAGGTAGGACAGCACGGTCGGGTCGTCGGGGAGCTCCTGCGCCGACAGCGTCCGCTCCCGCGCCCCGGCCAGCCGCTTCTGGTAGGTGCCGAAGGCCCGCGTCACCTCCGCGGTGAGCGCTCCCGCGTCGCCGCCCGGCTCGTCCGGGACCTCCTCGACCTCGCCGGTCAGGTACGCGCCGGTGGTGTCCACCGACAGCAGCCGGAACCTCATGACGCCGGTCGCGACCAGCTCGTACCCGCCGTCGTCGCGCTCGGCGATACCGGCCGCCTCCGCGATGCAGCCGTAGCCGTGCAGCGCGGTCATCGGGTCGTCGCCCAGGCCGGTCATCGGCCCGATGACCCGGCCTTCCTGACCGGTGGGTGCCACTTCGTGACCGTTCTTGATCGCCACCACCCCGAACCGCCGGGGTGTGTCCTCGGGCAGCGCCAGCAGGCCGCCGACAAGGGCGCGGTACCGGTCCTCGAAGACGTTCAGCGGCAGCACCAGGCCGGGGAAGAGCGCCGAGCTGAGCGGGAAGAGCGGAAGGCGATCGGTCACAGCAAGCCAGGGTACGGGCACGGCGGCCCGCTCCGTCACCCGCTGTTCCCGGTGGCGCCGCGCCGGATCCCCTCAGGTGCCCCGGCGCAGCAGCCGGGACGCCCCCGCCGCCGCGGTCGTCGCCAGCATCCAGCCGAGCAGGGTCATGCCGGACGCCACCCACTGGCTGATTCCGGCCTCCCGCCAGGCGTTGTCCTGGCCCAGGTCGATCACCGGCAGCAGCAGGTCCAAGGCGTAGAGCGCCGGGTTCCAGTGCGGCCGGTAGCCGCCGCTGTCGGCGGGCGGCGGGGTGCCGCGCGCCGCGAAGTACACCGTGCCCAGCGCCCACACCAGCGCCATCCACACCGCGGCCCGGCCGGGCCGGTAGCCGTACCCGACCGTGACGTCCTGGAGCCAGCCCCACACCCGGCCGGCCGGCGGCAGCGACTCCCGGCGGCGCCGCTGCTTGGCCAGCAGCACCTCGCGCGCCTCGGCGTCCTCACCGCCCGAGCGCAGCGCGGCGGCCAGCCGCTCGTAGGGCCCCGGGCTGTACTCGGGGGTGGCCGCGTGCAGCCACCGGATCCTGGCCCGCAGCGGGAAGTCGTCCCGGCTGGCCAGTTCGTCGTAGCCGAAGCCGGTCAGGTCCAGCAGCCCGGCGGCCGGCCAGCTGTCGCGCGCGTCGACCAGCTTGCCGACCCGGGCGCCGGCCAGCGACACCGGGCCCAGCGGCGGCTCGCCCGGGGTGAACCGCAGCTCCGGGGTCTGCAGCCGGCGCAGCGACACCTGCTGGTCCTCCGCCAGCCGGAAGTGCGCCCGGCTGACGATCACCGCGTTGCCGATCCGCGCGTCGTCCAGCCGCAGGCCGCCCTCGCACTCGAAGTCCCGGACCGTCGCCCCGACCGGCGGCCGGGTGTCGCCGGGGGCACCGTCCAGCGCGTTCCAGCCGGCCGTGAGGTACAGGGTGTGCTCGACGCCGACCCGGGCGGCGTTGAGCGCGTACCGGCCGTAGGGGTTGCGCAGCACGGTGCCGCGCAGACTGAGCCGGCCGCCGATCCGGGCGCTGCGCAGGCTGAACTCCCCGATGACGTCCATCAGCTCGGCGTCCACGTCCTGGCCGACGAACAGCCCGTCGGCGGACACCGCCCGGCTGTGCCGGTCCCGCCGCACGGTCAGCTGGTTCATGAGCAGGTCGGTGCCGATCTGCGCGTCGGTCAGCCGGATGCCGCCGGTCACCAGGCACTGCGGCAGGTGCAGGTCACCGCTCACCTGGAGCCGGGCCGCCTCCAGCCGGGGTATCAGACAGCGGACCATCCGCATGCTGCCGGCCCGGCACTCCGGCATCAGCACCTGCTCGTCGAAGCGGCAGTCGTCCAGCTGGAGGTACGGGGTGACCGTGCCGCCGGCCAGCGTCAGCCGGCCGCTGATCCGCATCCCGGCCAGTTTCAGCGCGGCCACCCGGCCGGGCACCGGCGGTGGCGGGTCGAGCAGCAGCTCCGCGACCGCCTGCGCCCGCACCGTCCGCCACGCCGGCCACGGCGGGCCGGTCAGCGGTTCCTCCCGGTCCGCCCCGCGCGGGCGCAGGTCGCAGGTCCGCCCGGCCCGGAAGGCCCGCCACATGCGCTGCTCGACCGGCGTCCACCCCTGCGGCGCCGCGAGTTCCGCCGGCTCAGCCACCTCGACCCCTTCCCCCGTGTCGGCGCACACGCTAGCGGGGCGGGCGGCGGGGGAGGAGGGGACCCGGGGGCCCGCGGGCGGCCCGGCGGACCCGGACCGGACCCGGACCGGACCCGGAGCAGCGCAGCGGGACCGGCGGGGCCGCGCGACCGGCAACGGCCTCCCCCGGTCCCCGCGGCGCCCCGCGGTGTCCGCGGAGCTGATCGCGGCTGGTCGCGGCGTCTCGCGGCGGGATCACCGCGTATCACGGAGTGGAACCGCGGAACGTCCGCCATGACCGGGTCTCTACACTTGGCAGCGTGATCTCCCGAATCGATCTGCGCGGTACCGCCTTCCCGGAGGGCGGGATCGACCGCGACCTGCTGCCTCGCGCCGACTTCGACGTGGAGGCCGCGCTGGACACCGTGCGGCCCATCTGCGAGGACGTACGCCATCGCGGGACGCAGGCGGTCATCGAGTACGGGGAGCGGTTCGACGGCGTACGGCCTGAGCGGCTGCGGGTGCCGGAGGCGGCGCTGCGGGACGCGCTGGCGGGCCTGGACCCGGCGGTCAGGGCCGCCCTGGAGGAGTCCGTCCGGCGGGCCCGGCTGGTGCACCGCGAGCAGCGGCGTACCGACGTCACCACCCAGGTCGTCCCCGGCGGCACCGTCACCGAGCGGTGGGTGCCGGTCGGGCGGGTCGGGCTGTACGTGCCCGGCGGTATCGCGGTCTACCCGTCCTCCGTGGTGATGAACGTGGTGCCCGCCCAGGAGGCCGGCGTCGCCGGCGTCGCGGTCGCCTCACCGCCGCAGAAGGAGTTCGGCGGGTCGCCGCACCCCACCATCCTGGCCGCCTGCGCCCTGCTCGGCGTGACCGAGGTGTACGCCGCCGGCGGCGCCCAGGCGATCGCCATGTTCGCCTACGGCACCGACGAGTGCCGCCCGGTCGACCTGGTCACCGGCCCCGGCAACATCTACGTCGCCGCCGCCAAGCGCCTGCTCAAGGGCCGGGTCGGGATCGACGCCGAGGCCGGGCCGACCGAGATCGCCATCCTCGCCGACGCCACCGCCGAGGCCGCCTTCGTCGCCGCCGACCTGATCAGCCAGGCCGAGCACGACCCGCTGGCCGCAGCCGTCCTGGTCACCACCTCCGCCGAGCTGGCCGACGCGGTCGACAAGGAGCTGGACGTCCAGGTCGCCGCCGCCCGGCACCGGGACCGGATCGCCGCCGCGCTGTCCGGCCGGCAGTCCGCGACCGTCCTGGTCGACAGCCTCGCCCAGGGCCTGGAGGTGGTCGACGCCTACGCCGCCGAGCACCTGGAGATCCACACCGAGGACGCGCCCGCCGTCGCCGCCCGGGTACGCAACGCCGGCGCGGTCTTCGTCGGCCCCCACGCCCCGGTCTCGCTGGGCGACTACTGCGCCGGCTCCAACCACGTGCTGCCCACCGGCGGCTGCGCCTGCCACTCCTCGGGCCTGTCCGTGCAGTCCTTCCTGCGCGGCATCCACGTCGTGGACTACTCGCGGGCCGCGCTCGCCGAGGTCGCCCACCACGTGGTGACCCTCGCCGAGGCCGAGGACCTGCCCGCGCACGGCGCGGCGGTCAGCGTCAGGTTCGGAGCCGACCGGTGACCCGCGTCGACGACCTGCCGGTCCGCGCCGAGCTGCGCGGCCAGTCCCCGTACGGCGCCCCCCAGCTCGACGTACCGGTGCGGCTGAACACCAACGAGAACCCCTACCCGCTGCCCGAACCGCTGGTCGCCCGGATCGCCGAGCGCGTGGCCGAGGCCGCCCGCGGCCTGAACCGCTACCCCGACCGGGACGCGGTCGAGCTGCGCGCCGGACTCGCCCGGTACCTGACCCGGACCGCGGGCCACCCGGTCGGCGTGGAGCAGGTGTGGGCCGCCAACGGCTCCAACGAGGTCATCCAGCAGCTGCTGCAGACCTTCGGCGGCCCCGGCCGCACCGCCATCGGCTTCGAGCCCTCGTACTCGATGCACGCGCTGATCTCCCGTGGCACCGGCACCGGGTGGATCTCCGGGCCGCGCGGCGACGACTTCACCATCGACGTGGCCGCCGCCACCCGGGAGATCGCCGAGCGCGCGCCCGACGTGGTGTTCGTCTGCTCGCCGAACAACCCGACCGGCACCGCGGTCGCCGCCGAGACCGTCCTCGCGCTCCACGAGGCCGCGATGGCCGCCGGACCCTCCATGGTCGTGGTCGACGAGGCGTACGGGGAGTTCTCGCACCGGCCCTCGCTGCTGCCGCTGATCGATGGCCGCCCGAACCTGGTGCTGACCCGGACCATGTCCAAGGCGTTCGGGGCGGCCGGGCTGCGACTCGGCTACCTGGCCGCCGACCCGGCGGTGGTGGACGCCGTCCAGCTGGTCCGGCTGCCCTACCACCTGTCCTCGATCACCCAGGCGACCGCGCTGGCCGCGCTGGAGCACACCGACACCCTGCTCGGCTACGTCGAGCAGCTCAAGGCCGAGCGGGACCGGCTGGTCGCCGAACTGACGGCGATCGGCTACGAGGTCACCGCGTCCGACGCCAACTTCGTGCAGTTCGGCCGGTTCGCCGACAGCCACGCTGCCTGGCAGGCGCTCCTCGACCGCGGCGTCCTGGTCCGCGACAACGGCGTACCCGGCCGGCTGCGGGTCACCGCGGGCACCCCGGCCGAGAACGACGCCTTCCTCGACGCCGCCCGGACCGTTTTCAAGGAACAGCAGAGCCGGCCGCCGCGCACCGAACACCGTACCGAGGAGTCCGTATGACCCGCCTGGGCCGGGTGGAACGCACCACCAAGGAGACGTCCACCGTCGTCGAGATCGACCTGGACGGCACCGGCCAGGTGTCGGTGTCGACCGGCGTCGGCTTCTACGACCACATGCTCGACCAGCTCGGCCGGCACGGCCTGTTCGACCTCAGCGTGAAGACCGAGGGCGACCTGCACATCGACACCCACCACACCATCGAGGACACCGCCCTCGCCCTCGGCGCCGCCTTCAAGCAGGCGCTCGGCGACAAGGTCGGCATCTACCGCTTCGGCAACTGCACGGTGCCGCTGGACGAGTCCCTCGCCCAGGTCACCGTGGACCTCTCCGGCCGCCCCTACCTGGTGCACACCGAGCCGGAGAACATGGCGCCGATGATCGGCGGCTACGACACGACGATGACCCGGCACATCCTGGAGTCCTTCGTCGCGCAGGCGCAGATCGCCCTGCACGTCCACGTACCGTACGGGCGCAACGCGCACCACATCGTGGAGTGCCAGTTCAAGGCGCTGGCCAGGGCGCTGCGTTACGCCAGCGAGCGCGATCCGCGCGCCGCGGGGATCCTGCCGTCGACGAAGGGCGCGCTGTGAACAAGGGGTCTTCCCTCTTCATCCTGCTGGGGCTGTTCCTGGCCGGCGGGGTCTACTCGTTCTGGAAGCAGAAGCAGTCCAAGAGCGTCATCACCCTGCTGGCGATCGGCTCGGTGATGGCGGTCGTGGCCGGACTGCTCCAGCTGTAGGGGCGCGGCGATGACCAAGAGCGTCGTGGTGCTCGACTACGGCTTCGGCAACATCCGGTCCGCCGAGCGCGCGCTGGCCAGGGCCGGCGCCGAGGTGGAGATCACCGCCGACTACGACCGGGCGATGGCCGCCGACGGGCTGCTGGTGCCCGGTGTCGGCGCCTTCGCGGCCTGCATGGCCGGGCTGACCGCGGTACGCGGCGACTGGATCGTCGGCCGCCGGCTGGCCGGCGGGCGCCCGGTGATGGGCATCTGCGTCGGTATGCAGATCCTCTTCGCCCGGGGCATCGAGCACGGCGTGCAGAGCGACGGCCTGGACGAGTGGCCCGGCACCGTCGAGCCGCTGAACGCCCCGGTCGTCCCGCACATGGGCTGGAACACGGTACGGGCCCCCGAGGACTCCCGGCAGTTCGCCGGTCTGGACGAGGACGCCCGGTTCTACTTCGTGCACTCCTACGCCGTACGCGAGTGGCGGCTGGACGCCCACAACGGCGCCATCCGCGCCCCCAAGGTGGCCTGGACCACCCACGGCGAGCCGTTCGTGGCCGCGGTGGAGAACGGGCCGCTGTGGGCCACCCAGTTCCATCCGGAGAAGTCCGGGGACGCGGGGGCGCAGCTGCTGGCCAACTGGCTCGGCACCCTCTAGCCGGCGGCCCGCGCCCCCGCCCGGCCCCGCCCCCGGACCGCCCGCCGCCCGGCCTTCCCCCCCGCTTTCCGCCCCTCCCGCCTTTCCCGCCCTTCCTGAATGTTTTCGTCCTAACCGTCTCGTCCGCCTTTTCCGCCTTCCGCCAGGACCGAGGACCGCATCGCGATGACCAAGCTCGAACTCCTCCCCGCCGTCGACGTCAGGGACGGCCAGGCCGTCCGCCTCGTGCACGGCGAGTCCGGCTCTGAGACGTCGTACGGCGAGCCGCTCGCCGCCGCGCTCGCCTGGCAGCGGGCCGGTGCGCAGTGGCTGCACCTGGTGGACCTGGACGCGGCCTTCGGCACCGGCGACAACCGGGCGCTGATCGGCGAGGTGGCCCGCAGTATGGACATCAAGGTCGAGCTGTCCGGCGGCATCCGGGACGACGACACCCTCGCCGCGGCCCTGGCCACCGGCTGCACCCGGGTCAACCTCGGGACGGCCGCGCTGGAGAGCCCGCAGTGGGTGGCGAAGGTGATCGCCGAGCACGGCGACCGGATCGCGGTCGGCCTGGACGTCCGCGGCACCACGCTGCGCGGGCGCGGCTGGACCCGTGACGGCGGCGACCTGTACGAGACGCTGGCCAGGCTGGACGCCGAGGGCTGCGCCCGCTACGTGGTCACCGACATCGCCAAGGACGGCACCCTGCAGGGCCCCAACCTGGACCTGCTGCGCGATGTGTGCGCGGCCACCGACAAGCCCGTGGTCGCCTCCGGCGGGGTGTCCAGCCTGGCCGACCTGCGGGCCGTCGCCGGTCTGGTCCCGGCGGGTGTGGAGGGCGCCATTGTCGGAAAGGCGCTCTACGCGAAGGCGTTCACGCTCGAAGAAGCCCTGGAGGCAGTGTCACGATGACCGGCAACGCTGGTGTGCGCCGTGAACAGTCCGGTAGCGCGTGGGAAGAGGCGATCGGCTCGGCCCGCGCGGTGGCCGCCGGCGACCGGGTGATCGTCGCCGGGATGATGCCCGACCCGACGGACGGCGCCGTACCGGGCGAGGACGAGCCGTACGAGCAGACCCTGAGCGCCTTCCGCAGCGCGCTCGCCGCGCTCGAACCGTTCGGCCTGGACGCCGGGAGCGTGATCAGGACCCGGATGTACCTCAGCCACGCCAGGGACGTCGACGAGGTGGGCCGGGCCCACCGGGAGCTGTTCGGCCTGGTGCGGCCGGCCGCCACGATGGTGGTGGTGGCCGGGTTCTCCGACTCCCGGGTGCTGGTCGAGGTCGAGATCGAGGCGTACCGGTCCGCCGCCGCAGGCGGCCCGGCCGCCGGCGGCTCCGGCGCGGAGCGCCCCGCCGGTGACCGGCCGGGGCCGCAGGAACCCCCGCGGTCCCCGGCGGCCGAACGGTCCCCGGCGGCCGCGCCGGCCCAGCGGCCCCCGCACGCCCCCGAGCCAGGAGCCGCCGCATGACCCTCGCGGTCCGAGTCATCCCCTGCCTGGACGTGGACGCCGGGCGGGTCGTCAAGGGCGTCAACTTCCGGAACCTGCGGGACGCGGGCGACCCGGTCGAGATGGCCAAGCTCTACGACGCCGAGGGCGCCGACGAGCTCACCTTCCTGGACATCACTGCGTCCTCGGGCGACCGGGAGACCACCTACGACGTGGTGCGGCGCACCGCGGAGCAGGTCTTCATCCCGCTGACCGTCGGCGGCGGGGTGCGCAGCGCCGAGGACGTCGACAAGCTGCTGCGGGCCGGCGCGGACAAGGTGGGCGTCAACACCGCGGCCATCGCCAGGCCCGAGCTGATCCAGGAGATCGCCGAGCGCTTCGGGCGGCAGGTGCTGGTGCTGTCGGTGGACGCCCGCCGCACCGCCGACGGCTCCTTCGAGGTCACCACGCACGGCGGCCGGCGTGGTACCGGTGTCGACGCGGTGGAGTGGGCGCACCGGGCGGCCGAGCTGGGCGCGGGGGAGATCCTGCTCAACTCGATGGACGCCGACGGCACCAAGGACGGCTACGACACCGAGATGATCGCCGCGGTGCGCGCGCACGTGTCCGTCCCGGTGATCGCCTCCGGCGGCGCGGGCAAGGCCGGCGACTTCGCCCCGGCGGTGGCCGCGGGGGCCGACGCGGTGCTGGCCGCCTCCGTCTTCCACTTCGGCGACCTGCGCATCGGCGAGGTCAAGGCGGCGCTGCGCGAGGCCGGTCACCCGGTCCGCTGATTGCGGCGGGCCGCCCGCGGCGGCGCCCGGAGCCCGGTCTGGGCGGCGTACCCCCTGGGACGTCCGTCCGGGCGGCGGGGCGCCTACATGCCGAGCTCGGCCGCGTACGCCTTCGCCACCGCGTCCTGGTCGCCCTCGGTCGTGACCTTGGCGGCCGACTGGCGGCCGAAGGCGAAGAGCGTCAGCTCGCTCGGCTCCCCGGTCACGGTCACCACCGGGGAGCCCTTGTGGGCCACCACGGTCTGGCCGTCGGGGCGGCGCAGGACGAGGCCGACCGGGGCCCGGCGGCCGAGCAGCCGGCCGCCGCGCTCCAGGCGGTTCCAGAGGGTCTCGGCGAGCAGCGGGTCGACGACCCGCGGTGTCCAGTCGGGCGCGGCCCGCCGGACGTCCTCGGTGTGCACGTAGAACTCGACGGTGTTGGAGATCTCGTCGAGCTGCTTGACGGCGAAGGGGGACAGCCGCGGCGGACCGGTCCTGATCAGCCGGATCAGCTCATCGTAGGGCTTGGCCGCGAACTCGCCGCGGACCCGCTCCAGCCGGGGCGCGAGCCGGGGGATCAGGATCCCGGCGGCCGCGTCGCCGCGCCGCTCGCGCACCACCACGTGCGCGGCCAGGTCCCGGGTCCGCCAACCCTCGCACAGCGTCGGGGCGTCGGGCCCCGATCGCTCCAGCAGGTCGGCGAGGAGCAGACGTTCACGCTGTGCATGACTCGACATGCCGCCAGGTTAGTCCTGATTGGGCTGTACGTCCGCTCCTCACCCGCCCGGTTCAGCCGAGCCTGCTGTAGAGCTTCACCCCGTTGGTGCCGTCGTTGCGGGTCAGCGAGCAGGTCACCGTCTTCTTGTTCTGCAGCTCGTAGGTGACCAGCTTCGGGAACAGCGCGTACGGGTAGTACTCCCTGCCGTCGGCCGGCAGGTGCTTCCTGGCGTCCGCGGTGCACAGGTCCAGCGCCTTGGTCTGGATCTCCTCGTCGCTGGCGAAGGAGCCGCTCAGCGTCTCGTTGGCGACCACCTGGGCGTCGTGCGCCGCGGCGCAGGAGCGGGTGGTGACCTTGTCCACCGTCTTCGTCAGCGTCGGCGCGTCGAAGCACTGGCCCGGCGGCAGCGCCACGTAGGGGACCAGCTTCTCGGTCGGCGTCGGGTCGAGGTCGGTCGGCAGGTCGAAGGTCGGCGTGTCGGTGGGCAGGTCGAAGGTCGGCGTGCCCGTCGGGAGGTCGGAGGGCAGCCCGGTGGGCAGCCCCGTGGGCAGGGACGGCAGCCCGCTGACCGTCGGCGGCTTGTTGTTGTCGGCGGTGTTGTCGCCGTCGCTGCCGCCGGCCGCCACGACGGCGCCGATGACCGCGCCGATCACCACGACCGCGCCGATCGCGAGCCACACGTTGCGCTTGGTGTGGTTCGGCGGCGGCCCCGGCGGATAGCCGCCCGGACCGGGCGGCGGGTAGCCGTAGCCGTACTCGGGCGGAGCGCCGTAGCCCCCGGGCGGTGCCGGGGGGCCGGGCTGCGCGGGCGGGCCGTAGCCGTAGCCCTGCTGCTCCTGCGGATAGCCGTAGTTCTGGCCGCCCTGCTGGGGGTAGCCGTACCCCTGGTCGCCCTGCGGCTGCTGGCCGTAACCGTAGCCCGGGTCGCCTTGCGGCTGCTGGCCGTAGCCGTAGCCGCTGTCACCCGGCGGCGGGGGAGGGGGCGGGCCGTAACCCTGCGGCGGACCGTAGCCGCCGCCCTGATCGGGAGGCGGCGGCGGACCATTCGGTGGCGGCGGAGGAAAACCCATGCAGGCAGGATGCCCCATACGGGTGACAACAGCGAGCGAACACCGGATGACGGACAACTTGCCTGTACCCTTTGCTATTTAATGCGGCTTTTCGCGTTGCCGCGGATCGGCGGCAGAATGGCGGCATGCCCGCGACTTCACTCGATCCCGCCATCGCCGCCCGCCTCAAGCTCACTCCCGAGGGGCTGATTCCGGCCATCGCGCAGCAGTACGACACCGGCGAGGTGCTGATGCTCGGCTGGATGGACGCCGAGGCGCTGCACCGCACGCTGACCACCGGCCGCTGCACGTACTGGAGCCGCAGCCGGCGGGAGTACTGGGTCAAGGGCGACACCTCCGGCCACGTCCAGCACGTCAAGGCGGTCGCCCTGGACTGCGACGGGGACACGTTGCTGGTCCGGGTCGACCAGGTGGGCGCGGCCTGCCACACCGGGGACCGGACCTGCTTCGACGCGGACGTCCTGCCGGCCGCGCCGGGCACGCCCGCGGGCCAGTAAGGTCTGCGGCCATGGACCTGGAAACCTTCCGCAAACTCGCGGTCGACCGCCGAGTCATCCCGGTCAGCCGGCGCCTCCTCGCGGACGGCGACACCCCCGTCGGTCTGTACCGCAAGCTCGCCGGGGAACGGGTCGGCACCTTCCTGCTGGAGTCCGCGGAGAACAGCCGCTCGTGGTCCCGCTACTCCTTCGTCGGCGTGCGCTCCTCGGCCACGCTGACGGTACGGGACGGCCGGGCGCACTGGCTGGGCACTCCGCCGGTCGGCGTCCCCGTCGACGGCGACCCGCTGGCCGCGCTGGGCGCCACCGTCGAGGCGCTGCACACCCCGCGCGACCTGGCGGCCGGTATGCCGCCCTTCACCGGCGGCATGGTCGGCTACCTCGGCTACGACATCGTGCGCCGGCTGGAGCGCATCGGCGAGCACGGCGCGGACACCCTGCGGCTGCCCGAACTGACCATGCTGCTGACCTCCGACCTGGCGGTGTTCGACCACTGGGACGGCTCGGTGCTGCTGATCGCCAACGCGATCAACCACAACGACCGGGACACCGGCGTGGACGAGGCGTACGCGGACGCGGTGGCCCGGCTCGACGTCATGGAGGCGGACCTGGCCCGGCCCGCGCCGAGCGAACCCGCCGTGCTGCCGGAGTCGGCCGACTTCGGCTACACCGCGTACTGGGGCGGCGACAACTTCAAGGCGGCGGTGGTGGACATCAAGGAGCGGATCCGGGCCGGCGAGGCGTTCCAGGTGGTGCCCTCGCAGCGGTTCGAGACACCCTGCTCGGCGAGCGCCCTGGACGTCTACCGGGTGCTGCGGGCCACCAACCCCAGCCCGTACATGTACCTGCTGCGCTTCCCCGGCGACGAGGGCGGAGCCTTCGACGTGGTGGGCTCCAGCCCGGAGGCGCTGGTGAAGGTCGAGGGCGGCCGGGCGCTGCTGCACCCGATCGCCGGCACCCGGCCGCGCGGCGCCACCCCGCAGGCCGACAGCGCGCTCGCCGAGGAACTGCTCGCCGACCCCAAGGAGCGGGCCGAGCACCTGATGCTGGTCGACCTCGGGCGCAACGACCTGGGCCGGGTCTGCGAGCCCGGCACGGTCGAGGTCGTCGACTTCATGTCGGTGGAGCGCTACTCGCACGTGATGCACATCGTGTCCACCGTCACCGGGAAGGTCGCCGCCGGCCGCAGCGCCTTCGACGTGCTGACCGCGTGCTTCCCGGCCGGCACCCTGTCCGGGGCGCCCAAGCCGCGGGCGATGCAGATCATCGAGGAGCTGGAGCCGTTCCGGCGCGGACTGTACGGCGGCTGCGTCGGCTATCTGGACTTCGCCGGGGACGCCGACACCGCGATCGCGATCCGTACCGCGCTGCTGCGCGACGGCACCGCGTACGTCCAGGCGGGCGCGGGCGTTGTCGCGGACTCCGATCCGGACGCCGAGGACGCCGAGTGCCGCAACAAGGCGGCGGCGGTGCTGCGGGCGGTCGCGACGGCGAACGGCATGCGCAAGCCGTAGCGCGGGCGCCGGAGCGGGGGGACGGGGGCGGCCCGCCCCGCCGCTCCGCCGGGTGTCAGCCCTGGAAGGCGGTCAGGCCGATCGGGGTGCCGAGGCCGGTCGGGCCGTCGAAGCCCGGCAGGCCGGTGCACAGGTACGACCCCGCGCACGTCCCGTTGGAGCCGTCCGCCACGTCGTTGAGCGCGTCCCGGTGGGCGTACGGGAAGGACGCCGGGTACGAGCCGGCCGACGGCGTACCGGCCAGCGCGTAGACCGAGGCGACGATCGGCGAGGCGACGCTGGTGCCGCCGAAGACCTCCCAGCCCGGGTCGCCGCCGTAGGTGTCGTACACCGCGACCCCGGTGGAGGGGTCGGCGACGGCGGACACGTCGGAGATCGTCCGGCCGCCGCACTCGGTGTCCTGCTGCCAGGCGGGCTTGGGGTCGTAGGACGTGCAGCCGGAGCCGCTGCCGCCCCACGCCGTCTCCTTCCAGCCGCGTGCCGAGGAGTCCCTGGTCAGCGCGGTGCCGCCGATGGCGGTGACGAACTGCGAGGCGGCCGGGTACTCGATGCCGTAGCCCGCGTCGCCGGCGCTGACGGTGATCGCGACGCCGGGGTGGTCGAAGTACGCGCTGTCGTACGAGGCGTCCACGGGCGACTCGCCGCCGCCGTAGCTGTTGGACACGTACTTCGCGCCCAGGGCCACCGCGGTGTTGACCGACGCGCCCAGGTCGTCCATCGCCGACGAGGACGCCTCGACCAGCAGGATGCGGCACAGCGGGCAGATCGCGCTGACCATGTCCAGGTCCAGGGATATCTCCTCGGCCCAGGCGCGGTCGGGCAGCGGCAGCGGGGCGCCGCCGCCGTCCTGGCCGACCTTCTGGAAGCAGCCGTTGGCGGTGCCGCACTCGGGCAGGCCGAAGGCGGCGCGGTACACGGCCAGGTCCGACTCGGCGTTCGGGTCGTCCCAGGCGTCCACGATCGCGACGGTCTGGCCGGAACCGCCGCCGGACGGGAGACCGTAGGCGCTCACCAGGTCGGCCGGGCCGTAGCCGGCCGGGGCCGCCGCGGCGCCGACCGAGCCGGTCGACCTCGCCAGCGTCTGCGCGCCGGCCGTCACCTTCAGTGCCTGACAGGCCATCAGGCCCGGTTTGGCGGCGACCGCGCAGGAGCGGGCGGTGGTGAGCCGGTGCGCGGTGGTCTGGGCGCCCGCGGTGGGGGCGAGGGCGAGCCCGGACAGGGCCAGACCGGCCGCGGCGGTGAGCGCGACGGCGGTGCGGCGGGCGGTGGGGGCGTGGGGGATGGCGCTGCGGGGGGTGAGGGAGGCGAGGGAGGTGAGGGAGCCGTCGGAGGTGCGGTGGACGCGGGAAATGGAGGGAAAACGCAAAGCAACTGCCTCCGGAGCGTGGGGGGTCGAGAGAAGCAGTGGAGGAGTGGGGGGATGCGTGGAGGTGATGTGTGTGACCTGTGGTTCCACTGCTGTCTGGAGTGGTGGATGGGACTCGGGGAACCTAATCTGATGAGCACACGACAACAAGAAGGGATGCCGGAATCTTTACCTCCGGTTGACCTTCGAGCCCCGGCGCCGGGGCGGGGCGCCCGACGCGGGATAGTGGTGGGGTGACCGACGTTCCCCCGCCCCGCACGGCCGCCGAGCCAAAGCCGCAGCCCGTCCCGTCCCGGCCCCGGGACGGGCGGCCGCCGGGCGCCGCCGAGCGGCGGGGGAGCACGCGCGGCCCGGACACCGCACGGGTTTCCGGCGCCGCGGACGGTCCGCCGGCCTACGATCCCGCGGACCCCGGTCCTGCGGTCGGCGCCGCCGACCGCAGGACCGCTATGCGCGCCCTCGCTCTCGCCCTGCCGCTCGGCGCGCTCGGCGCGGCCCTGGTGCTCCTCGGCGTCAGCAAGACCTGGACGCGCGGCACCGCCGCCCTCACCGGCCGCGGTATCGCCGTGCACGCCTCCGGCAGCCAGACCACCGCGCTGCCCGGCGCGCTGGCGCTGGTCGGGCTCGCCGCCCTCGTCGCGGTCTTCGCGGTACGCCGGCTCGGCCGCTACGCCGTCGCCGCCCTGCTCACCCTCAGCGGGGCCGGCGCGGTGGCCGGCGTCCTGGCCCGGCGCGGCGACCACGGCGCCGTCGACAACGCCGCCGCCGGCGCGACCGGCCTCACCCGCGCCACCGCCGGGCACGTCACCACCACATCCTGGCCGCTGGTCGCGGCGGCCGGCGGCCTGCTGCTGCTCATCGCCGGGCTGCTCGCGCTGCGCTACGGCCCGCGCTGGCCGGCCATGTCCGGCCGCTACGAGCGGGCCGGCGGCAAGAAACCCGCCGCGCCCCGCGCCGCCGCCCCCGTACCGGTCGACCCGGACCGTCCCGAGGACCTGTGGAAGGCCCTCGACCGCGGCGAGGACCCCACCGCCCCGGCCTCCCGCTGAGGCCGCCGCCCGCCGGTCGCCCGCCGCCGGAGCGCCGCCCGCCGAACCCTTTCCCGGTCCTTTCCCGACCCTTTTCCGACCCTTTTCCCGGCCGGGCCGCGGCGCTCCGCCGGGCCACCCCCGGTGCGCGGCGCGCCCGACGGCCGCGCAACAATGGGGGACGAAGCGGGTGGCGGAAAGACGCCTTCCACCGGGACCGAGAACATCAGGGAGTACTCATGGCGGCCACGCACGACCACGGACACACGCCCGCCGCCTGGACCGGCGTGATCATCTCCTTCGTCGGCTTCTGCGCCGCGGGTGCCTTCATGGTGGCGGCGCGGCCGGTCGGCTTCTGGGTGAGCCTCGGCGTCATCCTGCTCGGCGCCGTGGTGGGCGGCGTGATGAAGATCATGGGCTTCGGCGCGAAGATGCCGCGCGACATCGCCGCCGCCCACGAGAAGGCCGCCGAGGCCGAGGCCGAGCGGGACGAGTCCCGCACCCCCGCCAACGCCGCCTGACCCTCCGTGGGAACGGCGGCCACACCGCCCGCACCGCACACTGCCACCGGCCGGCCGGCCGCTTGCGGATCGGGCCCTGGGGGCGCCCGGACGCCGGGGCGGTGCCGCCGGTGCCGGGCGGCACCGCTCGGGGGCGGCCCCGCCGTTCCCCGTACGCCGGGATGCCGTCGCCTGGCCGGAACCCCGTCGGGGGCGCGGGCGCCGGGTGCGGCCGATCCGGTCGGGCGGGGGACGACCGGGCACGCCACGCGCTGCGCCGCCGCGCGGCCGCGGGCACAATCGGCGACGTGACCCCGCCCTTCCGGCCGACCCCGCGGTTTCCCGGGGCGGCGCCCGCCAGGCCGCCCGGCCCGCCGTGGCCGGTACCGCGGCCGGCCCCGCCGGCGGCCACCCGCCGCGGCCCGCTGCGCCGCACCGCCGTACCGCTCGCCCTGCTCGGCGGGGCCGCCTGCGTGTTCGGGTACGTCGCCGCCGTGGACCCGAACAGCCCCGGCCACTACCCGCTCTGCCCGCTGCGGTACTACACCGGCCTGTACTGCCCCGGCTGTGGCGGCCTGCGCAGCGCCTACGCGGTCGCGCACGGCCACATCGGCACCGCGCTGGGCTGCAACGCCGTCGCCGTCGCCGGATACCTGGCTTTCGCGGCCTTCTGGGCGCTCTGGTTCACCCGGGCGGCCCTCGGGCGCCCCTTCGCGCCGGCCCTGCGGCCTGCCCACCGCGTTCTGGCGCTCGCCCTGCTGGCCGCGTTCACCATTGTCCGGAACCTGCCCTTCGGCGCCGCGCTCGCGCCCTGAGCCGACGCGGCCCGCCGGGCCGCCGCACGAGGGCGTTCGTCCAGGTGGTGGCAGTGCGGGCCACCGGATGCGGGTACTCCGGCCGCCGCCGGATACCATCGGGAGTGCCGGGGGTCTCCACCACTGGCTTGATCATTTCGCTGCTCGACCCGGCCGGAAAAGGAGTTCTCGCGTGAGTGTGCTCGACGAGATCATCGACGGAGTCCGAGCCGACCTCGCCGAGCGGCAGGCCCGGGTCTCCCTCGGCGACCTCAAGGAACGGGCCGCCCGGGCGCGCGACGCCAAGGACGGGGTGGCCGCGCTGCGCAGCGAAGGCGTCACCGTGATCTGCGAGGTCAAGCGGTCCAGCCCGTCCAAGGGCGCGCTCGCCGCCATCGCGGACCCGGCGGCCCTGGCCGCCGACTACGAGGCGGGCGGCGCCGCGGCGATCAGCGTCCTCACCGAGCAGCGCAGGTTCGGCGGGTCGCTCGCCGACCTCGAGGCGGTCCGCGCCGCCGTGGACGTGCCGGTGCTCCGCAAGGACTTCATCGTCACCGCGTACCAGCTCTGGGAGGCGCGGGCGTACGGCGCCGACCTGGCGCTGCTGATCGTGGCCGCGCTCGAGCAGCCCGCGCTGGTGTCCCTCGTCGAGCGGGCCGAGTCCATCGGGCTCACCCCGCTGGTCGAGGTGCACGACGAGGAGGAGGTCGAGCGGGCGGTGGACGCGGGCGCCCGGATCATCGGGGTCAACGCGCGCAACCTCAAGACGCTGGAGGTCGACCGCGGCACGTTCGCCCGGGTGGCCCCGCGGATCCCCGACCGCGTCGTCAAGGTCGCCGAGTCCGGTGTCCGCGGCCCGCACGACCTGATCGCCTACGCGAACGACGGCGCGGACGCCGTCCTGGTCGGCGAGTCCCTCGTCACCGGCCGCAACCCGCGCGCGGCCGTCGCCGATCTCGTGGCGGCGGGGGCGCATCCGGCGCTGCGCAACAACCCCCGCGCTTAGTCGCTCCCGCTCCGGACCGGTCCGGCCGGCCCGCGCGGCTGCTCTTCGGTCCCGGACCGTCCGCGGGGGGTGGGTTTCCCGCGCGGTTCCCCGCGCCCCTGGTGGGTGCCCCTCGCCGCGACGGCCAACCGGCCCTTCGACGGCCAACCGGCCCTTCCCCCGGCCCGGAGCCCGGGACGCGCCCCGCAGGGGGCGCGAGCGACGGATCCGTCGCCTCCGGCCTGTACGACAACCCGAGGACGCGCCCTGCAGGGGCACGGGGAACCGCGCGCTCAGCCGCGATGGGCCGGTGGTCGGCGATGCGCCGCAAGGGGCAGCTCCTGAGGGGCGCCGGGAACCGCGAGGCAGGCCGGGGTGGGGCGGGCAGCGGGGCACCGTAGGATCGGGGTATGGCTATCGCGTCGCGACTCGCGCCCGGGTGCCGGCCGCGAGGGTGCCGGGCGCCTGCCAGGCGCGTGCTCGGGCGGCGGGTGCGGTACGTGATCGGGTGCGAACCCGGTCAGGTGAACGGCAGGCGATGGCGCCGCGGCTGATCCGCGACCACCGGCCGACGGCGTAGCACCCCCGGCCGAAGGCGCCGCCGCACCGCCCGCAGGGCCGTATCCCGGCGCGCCCCCCATTCACCTGCCAAGGGCAAAGGCACCCCATGTCAGTACAACCCGCGTTCTTCCTCCCCGACCCGGACGGCCTCATCCCGACCGCCGACGGCTATTTCGGCGCCTTCGGCGGCAAGTTCATCCCGGAGGCGCTGGTCGCTGCGGTGGACGAGGTCGCCGCCGAGTACGAGAAGGCCAAGGCGGACCCCGCCTTCGCCGCCGAGCTGGACGACCTGATGGTCAACTACGCCGGCCGTCCCAGCGCCCTCACCGAAGTGCCGCGGTTCGCCGAGCAGGCGGGCGGCGCCCGGGTCTTCCTCAAGCGGGAGGATCTGAACCACACCGGCTCGCACAAGATCAACAACGTGCTCGGCCAGACCCTGCTGACCCGGCGGATGGGCAAGACCCGGGTCATCGCCGAGACCGGCGCCGGCCAGCACGGCGTCGCCACCGCCACCGCCTGCGCGCTGTTCGGCCTCGACTGCACCATCTACATGGGCGAGATCGACACCCGCCGGCAGGCCCTCAACGTGGCCCGGATGCGGATGCTCGGCGCCGAGGTCGTCGCGGTGAAGTCCGGCAGCCGCACCCTGAAGGACGCCATCAACGAGGCGTTCCGCGACTGGGTCGCCAACGTCGACCGCACCCACTACCTGTTCGGCACCGTCGCCGGGCCGCACCCGTTCCCCGCGCTGGTCCGCGACTTCCACCGGGTGATCGGCGTCGAGGCCCGCCGCCAGCTGCTGGAGCGCACCGGGCGGCTGCCCGACGCGGCGGTGGCCTGCGTCGGCGGCGGCTCCAACGCCATGGGGCTCTTCCACGCCTTCCTGCCTGACACCGGCGTGCGGCTGGTCGGCTGCGAACCGGCCGGGCACGGCATCGAGACCGGCGAACACGCCGCCACCCTCACCCAGGGCGAGCCCGGCATCCTGCACGGCTCCCGCTCGTACGTGCTCCAGGACGACGAGGGCCAGATCACCGAGCCGTACTCGATCTCGGCCGGTCTGGACTACCCCGGCGTCGGCCCCGAGCACTCCTACCTCAAGGACTCCGGCCGCGCCGAGTACCGGGCGGTCACCGACGACGCCGCGATGCAGGCGCTGCGGCTGCTGTCCCGTACCGAGGGCATCATCCCCGCCATCGAGAGCGCCCACGCGCTGGCCGGCGCGCTGGAGATCGGCCGCGAGCTGGGCCCGGAGGCCCTGCTCCTGGTCAACCTCTCCGGGCGCGGCGACAAGGACATGGACACCGCGGCCCGCTACTTCGGGCTGTACGAGCCGACGGCGGACGTCGACGAGGAGCACGAGGTGGCGGCGAAGTGACCGGGAAGATCAGTCTGCTGGAGCGGACCCTCGCCGACGCCAGGGCCGACGGCCGGGCCGCGCTCATCGCCTACCTGCCGGCAGGCTTCCCGACCGTGGACGGCGGCATCGAGGCGGTGAAGGCCGCCTTCGAGGGCGGCGCCGACATCGTCGAGGTCGGGCTGCCGCACAGCGACCCGGTGCTGGACGGCCCGGTCATCCAGACCGCCGACGACATCGCGCTCAAGAACGGCGTCCGGATCGCCGACGTGCTGCGGACCGTGCGGGAGGCGCACGCCGCGGCCGGCAGGCCGGTGCTGGTGATGACGTACTGGAACCCGGTGGACCGCTACGGGCCCGAGCGGTTCGCCGCCGAGCTGGCCGCGGCGGGCGGCGCGGGCTGCATCCTGCCCGACCTGCCGGTGGAGGAGTCCGAGGGATGGCGGAAGGCGGCCGAGCAGCAGGGCCTGGCCACCGTCTTCGTCGTCGCCCCCTCCAGCCGCGACGAGCGGCTGGCCAGGATCACCGCGGCCGGCACCGGCTTCGTCTACGCCGCCTCCCTGATGGGCGTCACCGGCACCCGGGAGAGCGTCGGCGCCCAGGCCGCCGACCTGGTACGGCGTACCCGGGTCGGCACCGACCTGCCGGTCTGCGTCGGCCTGGGCGTCTCCAACGCGGCGCAGGCCGCCGAGGTGGCCGGCTTCGCCGACGGGGTGATCGTCGGCTCGGCGTTCGTCAAGCGGCTGCTGGACCACGAGGGCGACCCCGCCGCCGGGCTCGCCGCCGTACGGGCGCTGGCCGCCGAGCTCGCCGAGGGCGTCCGCAGGCGCGGCTGACCCGTACGGCATCACCCCGGGGACGGATTCTTGTCACCCCGGAGGGCGAAAAACGGTGTGGGGAGACGCGGTGCGCCTCCCCACACCGTTGCCAGAGACGTGAGCCAACGGAACCGTGAGGAAAAGCGCAGCGCCCGCGAGGCGCTCCAGGAACAGCGGGCGAAGGACAAGCACCGGGCCAAGCGCAAGCGGACCCTGGTGGTGGCGGGCGCGGTGGTCGCCGTGCTCGCCGTCGGCGCCGTCATCGGCGTGGTCGTCGCCGGCAGCGACAGCGGCGGCGGCACCGACTCGGCGGGATCGGTGAGCACCCCCCGGGGCACCGTCGGCAAGGACGGCCTGGTGGTCCCGGTCGGCGCCGCCGACGCCCCCTCCACCCTGACGATCTACGAGGACTTCCGCTGCCCGGCCTGCGACTCCTTCGAGAAGTCGTTCACGCCGACCGTGCACGACCTGGAGGGCGGCGGGCAGCTGCGGACCGAATACCACCTGGTCACGCTGATCGACGGCAACCTCGGCGGCTCCGGCTCGCTGACCGCCGCGAACGCCGCGGCCTGCGCGCAGGACGCGGGCCGGTTCCGCGCCTTCCACGACGTGCTCTACGCCGACCAGCCGGACGAGCAGGACGACGCGTTCGCCGACAAGGACACCCTGCTCCGGCTGGCCGGCAAGGTGCCCGGCCTCAGGACGCCGTCCTTCACCGCCTGTGTGAACAACGGCACCCACGACAAGTGGGTGAAGAAGTCCAACGACGCCTTCAACTCCTCCGGGTTCAACTCCACCCCGACCGTGCTGCTCAACGGCAAGAACGTCTACGGCAGCCAGAGCCCGGCGCTGACCCCGGACTCGCTGCGGCAGCTGGTCCGGACGGCGAACAAGGGCAAGCAGCCGGGGAAAGTCACCGCCACCCCGTCCTGAGAGGTCCCCGGCGGGCGGTCCCCGGCGGGCCCGGGGCGCCCTCGGCGGGTGCGGAAGTTATCCACACGTAGCCGGGCGGGTTGCGGGATCACCCGCCCGGCAGGGTAGCGTCGGTGATTGCCATGAACCTCGCATTCATTCCCAGCCCGTCGCACGGCGTCGTCCACCTCGGACCGATCCCGCTGCGCGGCTACGCGTTCTGCATCATCATCGGCGTCTTCGTCGCCGTGTGGCTCGGCGGCAGGCGCTGGATCGCCCGCGGCGGCAAGGCGGGGACGGTCGCGGACATCGCCGTGTGGGCGGTGCCCTTCGGCCTGGTCGGTGGCCGTCTCTACCACGTGATCACCGACTACGAGCTGTACTTCACCAACGGCAAGGACTGGGTCGACGCCTTCAAGATCTGGCAGGGCGGCCTGGGGATCTGGGGCGCGATCGCGCTCGGCGCGCTGGGCGCGTGGATCGGCTGCCGGCGGCGGGGTATCGCGCTGCCGGCGTACGCCGACGCCATCGCGCCCGGTATCGCCTTCGCGCAGGCGATCGGACGCTGGGGGAACTGGTTCAACCAGGAGCTCTACGGCCGGTCGACGGATCTGCCGTGGGCGCTGAAGATCGACCCGGCGCACCGCCCGGAGGCGACGCCGGACATCGCCACGTACCACCCGACGTTCCTGTACGAGTCACTGTGGTGCGTCGGCGTGGCGCTGCTGGTGCTCTGGGCCGACCGCCGCTTCCGCCTCGGCCACGGGCGCGCCTTCGCGCTCTATGTGGCGTCGTACACGGTGGGCCGGTTCTGGATCGAGTCCCTGAGGGTGGACGACGCCCACCACGTCCTGGGACTGCGGCTCAACGACTGGACGGCGGTCATCGTCTTCGCCGGGGCCGTGCTCTACTTCGTGCTCTCCGCCCGCCGCCACCCCGGCCGGGAGGAGACCGTCGAGCCGGACGGCACCGCGGCGGTGGGGCCGACCGGGCCAGACCCGGAAGGACAGGAGGGGCCGACCGGCCCCGGTGCGGCCGACACCGGGCCCGCCGACGTGGCGCGATCCGACACCGAGGCCGGCCAGGACGCCGGCCTCGAACCGGCGGTCGGCACCGGACCGGAGCCCTCCGACCAGCCCGAAGGCGCGTCCAAGGGCCTGTGACGGCCTGCCGCTGACGGCGCCAAACGCGTGGTGAACGGCTGTTTCCGGACTGCGGACAGAGGGCCGAAAGGCCCTCTGCCGACGGTGTTGTCGCAGGTCAGGACAGCCTCCCCTTGCTGGCGGAGAACTGGGGTCGTGCGTACATTCGAACCGCAGGGCGGCGGTGGGCCGCCCCGGGGGAGGGATGACGCATGGCCACCACGGCTGTCGAAGCGATCGCGGCGCCGACCGCGGAGCGTGCGGCGCACCACGAACACCGCGACGTCAGCGGCGGCTGGCTGCGGCCCGCCGTGTTCGGCGCGATGGACGGTCTGGTGTCCAACCTCGCGCTGATGACCGGGGTGGCCGGCGGCGACGTGTCCACCCGTACCGTCGTGGTGACGGGCCTGGCCGGGCTGGCGGCGGGCGCCTTCTCGATGGCGGCGGGCGAGTACACCTCGGTGGCCTCCCAGCGGGAGCTGGTCGAGGCCGAGCTGGCCGTGGAGCGGACCGAGCTGACCCGGCACCCCGACGACGAGCTGCGCGAGCTGGCCGAGCTGTACGTGTCGCGGGGGGTGGAGCCCGCGCTGGCGCGCGAGGTGGCAAGGCAGCTGTCGGCCGACCCCGAGCGGGCGCTGGAGGCACACGCCCGTGAGGAGCTGGGTGTCGACCCGGACGGCCTGCCCTCGCCGCTGGTGGCCGCGGCCTCCTCCTTCGTGTCCTTCGCGCTGGGCGCCCTGCTGCCGGTGCTGCCGTACCTGCTGGGCGCCGCCAGCCTGCTGCCCGCGGTGCTGCTGGCGCTGGCCGGACTCTTCGGCTGCGGCGCAGCGGTGGCCCGGGTCACCGCCCGCTCCTGGTGGTACAGCGGGCTGCGGCAGCTGGTCCTGGGCGGCGCGGCGGGCGGGGTCACCTTCCTGCTGGGCACCCTCATCGGCAGCGCCGTCAGCTGATTCGAGCCGTGTGTTTCCCGCTCGTTTCGGAGACCTCCGCACGGGGCATCAGTCGGTAACGCGCCGGCAGAGCCGCCAGGCTGCGTGACAGGACCCTCCGTACACCCCGCCAGCTCGTGCTGGCCGGAATCGATCCCTCCACCGTCCGGTATGTCCACATACTGGAAGCTCTCATCCGCTTCTCGAACATTCGGTCATCATGTAACCTGCACGAAATCGCAGAGGGCCAACGTCGTCCCTGTTGCCCATGCCTGTGAAGGCAATGCAAACCAGCCAAAAGACGACGACGGGAGAGCCATGCGTTCGCGTTCCGCGTTCATGGACGGGCGCCCCGCCCCGCAGGGGATGTACGACCCCCGCAACGAGCACGACGCCTGTGGTGTCGGCTTCGTGGCCACCCTCACCGGCGAGGCGAGCCACCGGCTCGTCGACCAGGCGCTCACCGTCCTGCGCAACCTGGAGCACCGCGGTGCGACCGGTGCCGAGCCCGACTCGGGCGACGGCGCGGGCATCCTGCTCCAGGTCCCGGACGCCTTCCTGCGGGCCACCGCCGCATTCGACCTGCCGGCCGCCGGGCACTACGCCGTCGGCCTCGCCTTCCTGCCCCACGAGGACGACGACCGTACCAAGGCCGTCGACGCCATCGAGCGGATTGCCGCCGAAGAGGGTCTGACCGTCCTCGGCTGGCGCGAGGTCCCGGTCGACCCCGACCTGCTCGGCGCCACCTCACGCTCCACCATGCCGTACTTCTCGCAGCTCTTCGTCTCCGACGCGCGAGGGCAGCGCGCCGGCATCGAGCTGGACCGGCCCGCCTTCGCGCTGCGCAAGCGCGCCGAGCGCGAGGCCGACGTCTACTTCCCGTCGCTGTCCGCGCGGACCATCGTCTACAAGGGCATGCTGACCACCGGCCAGCTGGAACCCTTCTTCCCCGACCTGTCCGACGAGCGGTTCGCCACCGCCATCGCGTTGATCCACTCCCGCTTCTCGACCAACACCTTCCCGAGCTGGCCGCTCGCCCACCCGTACCGCTTCGTCGCCCACAACGGCGAGATCAACACCGTCAAGGGCAACCGCAACTGGATGCGGGCCCGCGAGTCGCAGCTGGCCAGCGACCTGTGGTCGGGCGACCTGGAGCGGCTCTTCCCGGTCTGTACGCCCGGCGCCTCCGACACCGCCTCCTTCGACGAGGTACTGGAACTGCTGCACCTCGGCGGCCGGTCGCTGCCGCACAGCGTGCTGATGATGATTCCCGAGGCGTGGGAGAACCACGCCTCGATGGACCCGGCCCGGCGCGCCTTCTACCAGTACCACTCCACCCTGATGGAGCCCTGGGACGGGCCGGCCTGCGTGACCTTCACCGACGGCTCCGTGGTGGGCGCGGTCCTGGACCGCAACGGCCTGCGGCCCGGCCGCTACTGGGTCACCGACGACGGCCTGGTCGTCCTGGCCTCCGAGTCCGGTGTGCTGCACGACATCGAGCCCGGCCGGATCGTCCGCAAGGGCCGCCTGCAGCCCGGCCGGATGTTCCTGGTCGACACCGTCTCGCACCGCATCGTCGAGGACGACGAGATCAAGGCCGCCGTCGCCGCCGAGCACCCGTACGCCGAGTGGCTGGAAGGCGGTCTGATCGACCTCACCGAGCTGCCCGAGCGCGAGCACATCGTGCACACCCACGCCTCCGTCACCCGCCGGCAGCAGACCTTCGGCTACACCGAGGAGGAGCTGCGGGTGCTGCTGGCGCCGATGGCCAGGACCGGCGCCGAGCCGATCGGCTCCATGGGCACCGACGCGCCGATCGCCGCGCTGTCCGCGCGGCCCCGGCTGCTCTTCGACTACTTCACCCAGCTGTTCGCGCAGGTCACCAACCCGCCGCTGGACGCCATCCGCGAGGAGCTCATCACCTCGCTGATCTCCACCATCGGCCCGTCCGGCAACCTGCTGGAGCCCAGCCCCGCCTCGTGTCGCAACATCACCCTGCCCTTCCCGGTGATCGACAACGACGACCTGGCCAAGCTCATCCACGTCAACGCCGACGGCGACATGCCCGGTATGAAGGCCGCCACCCTCTCCGGCCTGTACCGGGTCACTGGCGGCGGCGAGGCGCTGGCCGCCCGGCTGGCCGAGATCTGCGCGGAGACCGACGCCGCGCTGGAGGACGGCGCCCGGCTGATCGTGCTCTCCGACCGGCACTCCGACGCCGAGCACGCCCCGATCCCGTCGCTGCTGCTCACCTCGACCGTGCACCACCACCTGATCCGCACCAAGCAGCGCACCCAGGTCGGCCTGCTCATCGAGGCCGGCGACGTACGCGAGGTGCACCACGTGGCGCTGCTCATCGGCTACGGCGCCGCCGCCGTCAACCCCTACCTGGCCATGGAGTCCGTCGAGGACCTGGTACGGGCCGGCACCTTCCTGCCCGGCGTCGACGCCGGGACCGCCATCGCCCACCTGATCAAGGCGCTCGGCAAGGGCGTACTGAAGGTGATGTCCAAGATGGGCATCTCCACCGTCGCCTCCTACCGCGGTGCGCAGGTCTTCGAGGCCGTCGGCCTGGACACCGACTTCGTCGACACCTACTTCCACGGCACCGACACCAAGATCGGCGGCGCCGGCATCGACGTCATCGCCGAGGAGGTCGCCGCCCGGCACGCCAGGGCGTACCCCGTCTCCGGCATCCCCGCCGCCCACCGCCGGCTGGAGATCGGCGGCGAGTACCAGTGGCGCCGCGAGGGCGAGCCGCACCTGTTCGACCCGGACACCGTCTTCCGGCTCCAGCACGCCACCCGCACCCGGCGCTACGACATCTTCAAGCAGTACACCTCCCGGGTGAACGAGCAGTCCGAGCGGCTGATGACGCTGCGCGGACTGTTCGGGCTGAAGGGCGACCGGCCGGCGATCCCGATCGAGGAGGTGGAGCCGATCAGCGAGATCGTCAAGCGCTTCTCCACCGGTGCCATGTCGTACGGCTCGATCTCCCGCGAGGCGCACGAGACGCTGGCCATCGCCATGAACCAGCTCGGCGGCAAGTCCAACACCGGCGAGGGCGGCGAGGACGCCGACCGGCTCTACGACCCCGCCCGGCGCAGCGCCATCAAGCAGGTCGCCTCCGGCCGGTTCGGCGTCACCAGCGAGTACCTGGTCAACGCCGACGACATCCAGATCAAGATGGCCCAGGGCGCCAAGCCCGGCGAGGGCGGCCAGCTGCCCGGCCACAAGGTCTACCCGTGGATCGCCGGCACCCGGCACTCCACCGCGGGCGTCGGCCTGATCTCACCGCCGCCGCACCACGACATCTACTCCATCGAGGACCTCGCCCAGCTGATCCACGACCTGAAGAACGCCAACCCCAAGGCGCGCATCCACGTCAAGCTGGTCTCCGAGGTCGGTGTCGGCACCGTCGCCGCGGGCGTCTCCAAGGCGCACGCCGACGTGGTGCTGATCTCCGGCCACGACGGCGGCACCGGCGCGTCCCCGCTGACCTCCCTCAAGCACGCCGGCGGCCCCTGGGAGCTCGGCCTGGCCGAGACCCAGCAGACGCTGCTGCTCAACGGCCTGCGGGACCGGATCGTGGTACAGACCGACGGCCAGCTCAAGACCGGCCGCGACGTGGTGATCGCCGCGCTGCTCGGCGCCGAGGAGTTCGGCTTCGCCACCGCGCCGCTGGTGGTCTCCGGCTGTGTCATGATGCGCGTCTGCCACCTGGACACCTGCCCGGTCGGCGTCGCCACGCAGAACCCGGTGCTGCGCGACCGCTTCAACGGCAAGCCCGAGTTCGTGGTGAACTTCTTCGAGTTCATCGCCGAGGAGGTCCGCGAACTCCTCGCCGAACTCGGCTTCCACACCCTCGAGGAGGCCGTCGGCCACGCCGAGCTGATCGACGCCGGCCGCGCGGTCGACCACTGGAAGGCGCAGGGCCTGGACCTGGCCCCGCTGCTGTACGTGCCGCAGCTGCCGGACGGCGCCGCCCGGCACCGCATCACCGGCCAGGACCACGGCCTGGACCGGGCGCTGGACAACGAGCTGATCCGGCTCGCCGCCGACGCCCTGGAGACCGGCGCCCCGGTCCGCGCCCAGGTGCCGATCCACAACGTCAACCGCACCGTCGGCACCATGCTCGGCCACGAGGTGACCAAGAAGTACGGCGGCGCCGGCCTGCCCGAAGGCACCGTCGACATCACCTTCACCGGCTCCGCCGGCCAGTCCTTCGGCGCGTTCCTGCCCAGCGGCATCACGCTGCGGCTGGAGGGCGACGCCAACGACTACGTCGGCAAGGGCCTGTCCGGCGGCCGGATCGTGGTCCGCCCCGACCGCGGCGCCGACCACCTCGCCGAAGGCTCCACCATCGCCGGCAACACCATCGCCTACGGCGCCACCGGCGGCGAGCTGTTCCTGCGCGGCCGGACCGGCGAGCGGTTCTGCGTCCGCAACTCCGGGGCGACCGTCGTCGCCGAAGGCGTCGGCGACCACGGCTGCGAGTACATGACCGGCGGCCGGGCCGTCGTCCTCGGCTCCACCGGGCGGAACTTCGCCGCCGGCATGTCCGGCGGCATCGCCTACGTCCTCGACCTGGACCCGGCCGCCGTCAACCCCGGCATGGTCGCGGTCGAGGCGCTGGCCGCAGAGGACATCACGTGGCTGCACGACGTGGTGCGCCGCCACTTCGAGGAGACCGCCTCCACCGTCGCCGAGCGGCTGCTCGCCGACTGGGGCAGCGCCCTCACCCGCTTCGGCAAGGTCATGCCGAGGGACTACAAGGCAGTGCTCGCCGCCAAGAACGCCGCCGAGCAGGCCGGACTCTCCGAGTCCGAGACCACCGCGAAGATGATGGAGGCGGCAAATGGCTGACCCCAAGGGCTTCCTCACCACCCCGCGGGTCAACGCACCGACCCGCCCGGTGGAGGAGCGCAGGCAGGACTGGAACGAGGTCTACGTCCCCGGCGGGCTGCTGCCGATCATCAGCGAGCAGGCCGGCCGCTGCATGGACTGCGGCATCCCGTTCTGCCACAGCGGCTGTCCGCTCGGCAACCTGATCCCCGAGTGGAACGACTACGCCTACCGCGGCGACTGGACCGCCGCCAGCGAACGGCTGCACGCCACCAACAACTTCCCGGAGTTCACCGGACGGCTGTGCCCGGCGCCGTGCGAGTCCGCGTGCGTCCTCGGCATCAACCAGCCCGCGGTCACCATCAAGAACGTCGAAGTCACCATCATCGACAAGGCGTGGGACGACGGCGACGTGCGCCCGCAGCCCCCGGACCGGCTCTCCGGCAAGACCGTCGCCGTCATCGGCTCAGGACCGGCCGGCCTCGCCGCCGCCCAGCAGCTCACCCGGGCCGGCCACACCGTCGCGGTCTACGAGCGCGCCGACCGGATCGGCGGGCTGCTGCGGTACGGCATCCCCGAGTTCAAGATGGAGAAGCGGCACATCAACCGGCGCATCGAGCAGATGCGGGCGGAGGGCACCAAGTTCCGTACCGGGGTGCAGATCGGCACCGACCTGGACGCGGCCAAGCTCGCCCACCGGTACGACGCGGTGGTCATCGCGGCCGGCGCCACCACCTGGCGGGACCTGCCCGCCGAGGGCCGCGACCTCAAGGGCATCCACCAGGCGATGGAGTACCTGCCACTGTCCAACAAGGTGCAGGAGGGCGACTACGTGGCCCCCCCGATCACCGCGGAGGGCAAGCACGTGGTGGTCATCGGCGGCGGCGACACCGGCGCGGACTGCGTCGGCACCGCCCACCGCCAGGGCGCGCTGTCCGTCACCCAGCTGGAGATCATGCCCCGGCCGGCCGACGAGCGCCCGGCCCACCAGCCGTGGCCGACGATGCCGATGGTCTACAAGGTCACCTCCGCGCACGAGGAGGGCGGCGAGCGCGTCTACGCGG
The DNA here is from genome assembly GCF_031844685.1 of Streptomyces sp. ITFR-21. NCBI lineage: Bacteria > Bacillati > Actinomycetota > Actinomycetes > Kitasatosporales > Streptomycetaceae > Actinacidiphila > Actinacidiphila sp. ITFR-21. The sequence goes on along the minus strand of NZ_CP134605.1, from coordinate 1,280,733 downwards.
TCAACACGGTGCGGTTCACCGGGGACGAGGACGGCCACGTGCGCGAGCTGCACCTGGTCGAGGTGGTCTTCGAGGGCGGCGGTTTCGTCCCCCAGGAGGGCACCGAGCGGATCATCCCGGCCGACCTGGTGACCCTGGCGATGGGCTTCACCGGCACCGACCAGGGCAACGGCATGATCGAGCAGCTCGGCCTGGAACTGGACGCCCGCGGCAACATCGCCCGCGACGGCTCCTACGCCACCAACGTCGACGGCGTCTTCGTGGCCGGCGACGCGGGCCGCGGCCAGTCCCTCATCGTCTGGGCCATCGCGGAGGGCCGCAGCGCGGCGAAGGCGGTCGACGCGTACCTGACCGGCCTGCCCTCCGCCCTCCACGCCCCGATCCGCCCCACCGACCGCCCCCTGACCGTCTGACCCCCGCTTTCCCCGGCCGTCCCGCACAACGGCGTGCGGTACGCGGCAACACCGCAGCGCCCGCCACCCCGACCACCACGGCGGGCGCTGCGCCCTTCCCGCCTGCCCCCGCCTGCCCCCACCCGCCCCCACCTGCGCTCCGCCGCCGGCGACGATCACTTTTTGATCGGAAAGCTGTATCCCCGGACCGGTGCGGTGCGGCAGCATGAACGGTATGCCTGCTCTCACCCGCGCCGAGGCGGAGACCCGCGCCCGCGACCTGACCGTCCAGCACTACGCGATCGACCTCGACCTGACCCGGGGAGAGGAGATCTTCGGGTCGACCACCGTGATCCGCTTCACCGCCCTGCGGGACTGCGACACCTTCGCCGAACTGAAGCCCGCCGCGCTCCACCGGGCGACGCTGGACGGCGCCGACCTCGACCCCGCGCTCCTGGACGGCAACCGGCTGCCGCTGACCGCGCTGGCGGCGGGCGGGCACGAGCTGCGGGTCGAGGCCGACATGCGCTACTCCCACACCGGCGAGGGCATGCACCGCTTCACCGACCCGGCCGACGGCGAGGCGTACGTCTACACCCAGTTGTTCATGGACGACGTGCAGCGCGTCGCCGCCGCCTTCGACCAGCCGGACCTGAAGGCCGTCTTCGACGTCGAGGTGACCGCGCCCGAGCCGTGGACCGTCCTCGGCAACGGCGTCGCGACCCGTACCGCGCCCGGCCGCTGGCAGCTCGCCACCACCCCGCCGCTGGCCACGTACTTCCTCGCGGTGGCCGCCGGGCCTTACCACTCGGTGCGCACCGAGCACGCCGGGCTCCCCTTCGGCCTGCACTGCCGCCGCTCGCTGGCCGAGCACCTGGACCGCGACGCCGCCGAGCTCTTCGACATCACCCGCCGCTGCTTCGACCACTACCACCGGATCTTCGACGAGCCCTACCCGTTCGACTCCTACGACCAGGCGTTCGTCCCCGAGTTCAACGCCGGCGCGATGGAGAACCCGGGCCTGGTCACCTTCCGCGACACCTTCGTCAACCGCTCGGCGGTCACCCCCACCGAGGCGCAGTTCCGGGCGGTCGTCATCGCCCACGAGATGGCCCACATGTGGTTCGGCGACCTGGTGACGCTGCGCTGGTGGGACGACATCTGGCTGAACGAGTCCTTCGCGGAGTACATGGGCTACCAGGTGGTCTCCGAGGCCACCCGCTTCACCGGCACCTGGACCGACTTCGCGGTGTCCCGCAAACCGTGGGGCTCCGACGCCGACCAGCGGCCCTCCACCCACCCGGTGGCGCCCGACCCCGAGGCGGTGCCCGACACCGCCTCCGCGCTCAACAACTTCGACGGCATCTCCTACGCCAAGGGTGCCTCCGCGCTGCGGCAGCTGGTCACCTGGCTCGGCCGCGAGGACTTCCTGGCCGGCATCAACCACCACTTCGCCCGGCACCGGTTCGGCAACGCCACCCTCGCCGACTTCATCGACTCGCTGGCCGGTGCCACCGGACGCGACGTGCCCGCCTGGGCCGACGCCTGGCTGCGTACCACCGGCATCGACACCCTCGCCCCGGCCGCGTCGCCGGCTCCCGACGGCTGGCGGCTGGAGGTCACCCACACCGGCGGCCGCCCGCACCGGGTCGAGGTCGGGCTCTACGACCGGGCCGCCGCCGACCCGGCACGGCTGGTGCCGCGCGAGCGGATCACCCTCGACCTCGCCGCGACCGCGGCCGTCGGCAAACGCGACCTGGCCGGGCCGCGCCCGGACGTGATCCTGCTCAACGACGGCGACCTGTCGTACACCAAGATCCGCTTCGACGAGCACTCCTGGGAGGCCGTCGGCGAGGCCCTCGCCGGGCTGCCGGACCCGCTGAGCCGGGCGGTGACCTGGAAGGCCGCCCGCGACCTGGTCCGCGACGCGCGGAGCGCGCCCGCCGACTACCTGGCCCTGGTCGCACGCCATCTGCCCGCCGAGACCGACCCGTTCGTGGCCGAGGGCGTACTGACCTTCGCCCGCACCGTCGTCGCCGACCGCTTCCTCGCGCCCGAACTGCGCACCGCGGCGCTCTCCTCGCTGGCCGACACCGGCCGGGCGCTGCTGGCCGCCGGAAGCGACGGGATCCGGCTCACCGCCACCCGTACCCTTGTCGACTCGGTGATCACCGACACCGACACCGAGCAGCTGCGCCGCTGGTACGCCGACGGCGCCATCCCCGGCGGGGTGGCCGTCGACCCCGAACTGCGCTGGCGGATGCTGCTGCGGCTGGCCGTGCTGGGCGCGGCGGGTCCGGCCGACATCGACGCGGAGCTGGTCCGCGACCCCAGCGCCAGCGGCCTGGAGGGCGCCGCCCGCTGCCGGGCCGCGCTGCCCGACCCGGACGCCAAGGCCGCCGCCTGGGAAGCGCTGTTCCGCGACGACTCGCTGTCCAACTACCTGTTCACCGCCACCGCCCAGGGCTTCTGGCACCCCGAACAGCAGGCACAGCTCCAGGACTTCGTCCCCCGCTACTGGGCGGACGCCGCCGCGCTGGCCGCCCGGCGCGGGCCCGCCATCGCCGAGGCGGCCGGCCGGCCCGCGTTCCCGCACACCGCCGTCGACGCCGAGACGCTCGCACGCGGCCGCAAGGCCCTCACCGACCCGGCGCTGACCTCGACACTCCACCGCGCGCTGATCGACCGGCTCGACGAACTGGAACGCTCCCTCCGGGTCCGCGCCGCCTTCGGCGGCTGAATTCCCCGGCCGGGGCGCATTCCGCGGAGAAATCCGGGCTGTTCCCGGCGGGATTTCCGGTACGGGGAAGAGGCCGGGCGCATTCGCGGCGCCCGGCCTTCCGTTTCGCCGGGAAATGGCCCAGGGCAAGGGAGTGATGACGGGGAGTGACGAACCGGGCGGCGCGGGTCGGGGCGGGCGGCGGGACGCGGCGGCCCGGCGCCCGAGGCGGGTCCGCGCGGCACGGCGCGGTGACCGCGACCGGCCGCCACCGTCCGGGCCACCGCGCCGGACCGGCCGCCGACCGGGGAAGGCGCAGCGCCCGGCGCCGACCCGCGGCTCCACGACGGGGCTCCGCCGCCGGTTCGGGCCGTTCGGCGCCCGGCCGCCGGGCACGGTCAGCGCATACCGCTCACCGTCACAGGTGTGGACCAGCCCGGTGCGGCCCGGCTCTCCGGCCCCGCGGCCCCGGGGCGGGCGCCGACCCGCCGCGCGGGCCGGGTGCGGCCCGGCGCTCCCGGCCGGCCGCCCCCCGGCAGCCGGCGGACGGGCCGGGCCGCCCGGTCGGCGGTCCGCCGGATACCGCGGCGCCCCGCGCCGACCGGGAACCCCCATGGCTGGTTTCACTCTCCGTCAACACCGGCCGAGACCGTCGACCGGGCCGATCGGTTACGCTCGACCATATGTTCCGCGGCGAGTCGGCGCGGCGTCAGAATGGTTATCCGAGCGCCCTTTGTACGAGGGCGTCGGACACGGGGGCGGCAGTGGACGGACATCGGCTTGAATTGAAGATCTTGGGCCCGCTGGAAGCAATACGAAGCGGGGAGCAATTGGCACTGCCGCGCGGAAAGCCGCGGTGGATCCTCGCCTCGCTCGTCCTGGAGCTGGGACGGGCGGTGCCCGACCGGCGGCTCGTCGAACAGGTCTGGGGCCCGCCGGGCGCCAGCAGCGCCGCGCTGCGGTCGGCCACGTCGCGGCTGCGCGGCTGGCTCGCCGAAGCGGGGCTGGGGGAGGACGTCAGCATCGAGTACACCGGCACCGCCTATGTGATGTACGCCCGGCGGACGGTGCTCGACGCGGCTCGGGCGACCCTGCTCCTGCGGGAGCCCCAGCACGGCCCGCGGCGTTTCGAGGACCTCGTGGAGGCCGCGCAGCTGTGGCGCGAACCGGCGCTCGCCGACGCCCCGCCCGGACTGCGGCACCACCCGGTCACCGCGGAACTCGACCAGATGCGCAGCCGCTGCGTCGTCGAGCTGGGCGAACTCGCCGCCCGGCTGGGCCGGTCGGCCCCGGTGCTCGGCCTGCTGCGGCGGGCCGCCCGGGACGCGCCCTACGACGAGCCGGTGCAGGCGGCGTTCGTCACCGCGGCCCACCAGTGCGGGCTGCGGATGGAGGCGGCACGCCACTACGACATGGTGTGCCGCTACCTGGCGTCCGACCTCGGCGTCAGGCCGTCGCCGGCCCTGCTCGGCGCGGGCCGGGCCCTGCACGGGGAGGAGCCCGGCGGCAGGGAACCGGCCGGCCGCCGCCCCTCGCCGGCCCGCCCGCGCCGGCCGCTGACCGCGCAGGCCACCGTCCGGGGCCCGGCCCCGCACCGCCACTCCTGAACAACTCCCGCGGTACAGGGGCGCCCTGAGCCGCGTGCTCACCGTCGCCCGTCCCGCGCGCCGCGGTCACCGCCTGCACCGTGTCCGCCGCGCCGCCGTGACGTTCCACCGGATTCCGGGATTCCCGGAATCCCGCCGCGCGCAGCGGCCACAGGACCGCGCCGAACCGCCCACCGGCGGCCCTCGGCGCGGTCCGCGCCGTGCGGCCGGTGTTTTCCCGCCAATGTGCCGGCGCCGCCGCGGCGGACCGAAGCGGACGCCGCCGCTTCGGTCCGCCGGCCGCGGGATCCCGCCACCGGTCGGCGTGTTCCGGGCCCCACCATGGATTTCCCCGCCCTGTGGCCGCTTTCACCTGCGCCGATCCGGGTGCATGCGAACTGCCGACGTTCTGCGATCGATCTGCACACGACTTCTCATCGGGGCATCGCACACTCGGGTGAGCGCAACCGAGAATCCCGCTGGTGACCGAAAGGGATACGTTCATGCCCTGGCACTCCTGCGCCCACGGAACCCCGGCCGGCCGGGCCCCCGCCGCCGCCGACTGGCGGCCCGCCGACCCCGTACGCGACCCGTGCCGCGAGGTCGGCGCCGCGCTGATCGTCCTCGAAGGGCCCCGCCGGATCCTGTGGGAGCGGCGCGGCCCTGCCTGCTGGCGCCCGGCCCGGCTGTGGCCCTCGCCCGCCGAACGCCGCGGGCTGGCCGACCACATCGGAGCCGGCCGGCCCCTGGTGGTCGTCCTGGAGGAACTGCCCTGCGCCGTCGAGGTGCTGCCCGAGGAACTCCGGCGCGCACCCGGGCCGCTCGCGGCGCTCGCCCGGCCGGGCGGCGACGGGCCCGCGGCCATCGATATCCCGCCGCTGGACTGGCTGCCCGAGCCGATCAGGGCCCGCGGCCGCGCGTTCGCCGCCTGCGGCCCGGAGCTGATCCGGGCCAACCCGGAACTGCGCCTGTCGGCGCTGGTGTTCGAGCCCGCCGGCGACCGGTCCGGCCCGGTCCGCTTCGCGGTCGCCACCGGCGGCCGCCCCATCCGCGACACCGAACTGGCGCTCCTCGCATGAGCGCGGGACCGGCGGCCGGCGCGCCGAGCGACCCGGCCGCGGCGCCGCGCACCGGCCGCGGAACCGCCCACCGACCGCGGCACCGCGTCCCGACCGGCAACGGAGAGCCGATGAATCCGCACCCCACCCTGCACCACTCCATCGAGGACTGCCTCGGCCCCTCCACGACCCGCTTCTTCGGGGAGGGCTACCGCCGGGTCGGATCCCGGCTCGGCGAACTTAGCGTCCGGCCCGCGCCGTCGGGCGGCGCCGCCACCGCGACGGCCGGGGTCCGGTACCCGGCCGACTGGTCGGTGCGCGAGGCCGCCGACGCGCCGAGGCCCCACCTGAGCACCATCGACACCCTGGTCCTGGCCGTGCAGACCGCGGAGGCGTACCTCACCCACGCCTTCGGCCTCACCGCGGAGCAGCGCCGCAGATCCTGGCTGCGCGGCTTCTCCATGCGCGCCGGCGCCAGACCGCAGGAGGACCTGCTGGACATCCCGGTGACCGCCACCGCCCTGCACACCCTGCCCGCCCGCTGGGGGCTGTGCGCGGCGGTCACCTCCTTCGAGGTACGGATCGGCGCCATGCGGGTCGAGCTGGCGGTGGAGCACGACATCGCCGCGCCGAACGGGCGGACCGCCGCCTGGGCCGCGGCCGACGACCTGCTGGGCGACCCCGACGCGCGCTACTACGGGCGGGCCTTCACCCGCCGGCCGCAGCGGGTGGCCGAGGTGGCCGTGGACGGACCGGCCGGCCGGGTCACCGCCCTGGTCGCGTGCGGCTCCGCGGTCGCCGGCGCGGCGGCCCCCGGCGCCGACCCCACGGGACCCGGCGAGGGCTTCGCCGCCGCCTACGAGCCGTCGCTGTCCATGGTGGACGGCATCGTCGCCACCGCCCAGATGGCCCAGGCGGTCATGTACGCGATGGACGGGGTCGAGCGCCGGCAGACCGGCACGCTCTGGATGCGCCGGCTGGCCATGACCGCCAAGACCCCGTACCAGCCGCTCGACAACGCCTTCGTCTGCTCCCTGTCGGTGCGCCGCAGGCTGCTCGGCCGGGGCGCGGAGGACTGGCGGATGTACGAGGTCGCCGCGCTGTTCCAGGGCATCGCCGTCTCCTCGTCGGTCGCCTACGCCGTCCACGCGTGACCCCCGGCGACCCCGGCACTCTCCTGCCCCCCGCCGACCCCGGCCGACCCCGACCGGCCCCGGCCGACCCCGACCGGCCCCGGCCGGCCCCAACGTCCCCCTGCCCCCCGTATCCGACACCACCGCCAGACGGACGGAGCCCCATGACCACCGAGCAGAAGCAGCAGCACGCGACCCCGGCGCCCGCCGCGGACCCCGCCCGCGGGCGGATCCGCCTGGCCGTCTCCGGCACCTACGGAGTCGGCAAGACGACGACCGCGGAGGCGCTGTCCATCGCCACCGGCATACCGCGCACCCACGCCCTCACCTCACGGGAGATCCTCGCCGACCTCATCCCCGGCAAGACGGTCCAGGAGCTGTCCGCCGACGAGCTGATCCTGCTCGGCCTGCGCCGCCTGGAGGAGCGCGTCCACAACGAGGCCGCGGTCCCCTCCTTCATCTCCGACGGATCGGTCGTCCACGAGTGGGTGTACGGCGAGGCCCGGATGCGGGTGGGTGTCAACCCGGGCGCCGACGCCGTCGTCCGCGGTGTCAAGGCGGTCGCCGGACTGCCGGTCAAGCGCTTCTACCAGCGGTACATGGACGCCTACGGGGTCGTCGTCAAGCAGCGGGCCAAGCGCCTGTACGACGCCTACGTGCACCTGCCGGTCGAGTTCGACATGGTCGACGACGGCCACCGCCCGGTCTCCGAGCGCTTCCGGCGGCTGTCGGACGACCTGCTGGTGGAGGCCCTGGAAGAGCTCGGCATCCCGTATCACGTGGTCGGCGGCACCGTCGAGGAGCGGCTGCGGCGGGTCCTGGAGATCCACCGGCTGCCGGTGGTGGTGCCGGTTGCGGACGCCGTCGAGCAGGCCGTCGAGCGGGTCGGCGCGGCCACCGCCGTGCTCGACGCGCACGCGCGCCGGATGGCGGCCGAGCGGGACCGCTCCCTGCGCCGCCGGATCAGGTACGCGCTGCGGTACTGACCGCCGGCGCCCCGTCCCGCGGCGGAGCCGGGCCCGCCGCGGTCAGCCCCGCTCCACCGGGTCGAGCCGGAACACGGGCAGCTCCCGGGCCGTCCGCCGAGCCGAGGACCCGTACAGCGGCCACCGTTCGACCAGGCGCGGCCACACGCGCTCGCGTTCCGCGCCGACGATTCCGCGGGCCGTGACGGGGAACCGCCTGCCGCGCAGCTCCAGCCAGGCAGCCGGGTCGGCGGTCAGGTTGAACGACCAGGCGGGGTCGACGTCCCGGGTCCAGTTGGAGCCGACCACGAAGTACGCCCCGTCGTACTCGACGTAGGTGACCGGCGCCACCCGGGGCAGACCGCTGCGGCGGCCCGTGGTCGTCAGCAGCGCCACCCGCACACCGGTCGCCGCAGAGGCCGACCAGCGGCCGTGGCTGAGCCGCTGCAGCAGGACGTCCGCGCGCGGCAGGACCCGCCTGCTGATCGCCACGGCCGGCCGGCTGTCCAGCGCCCGCTCGCGCATCGCGTCCATACGTGTCATACATGTCAGAGTACCTCTATGGTCGGAATCACCGAAGAATGAGAGATTCGATCATCTATGGGCCGGATGGTGATGACTGGTCGGTCGGTGACCGCGATATTCTGAAGGTCCGAAGATCGGCGGGAGTCATGGACATGGACGGCAGCGCGGCACGAGGCGGCGGCACCACGGGTGCGGGCGCCGACACCGGCAGACACCTCGCGGAGCGCACCGCGTTCCAGGTCTACCGGCTCGGCGAACTGGTCTTCCGCGCCGCCGAGACCGGACTGGCCGCCCTGGCGCTGAACGGCCGGACGTACTTCGTCCTGGCCGGCATCGAGCAGGGTGGGCCGGTCTCCCAGCAGGACCTGTCCCGGATGTTCGGCATCGACCCGACCACCATCGTGGCCATCGTCGACGAACTGGAACGCGCCGGTTCGGTCCGCAGGGAACGCAGCACCGTGGACCGCCGCCGCTACGAACTGCACCTGACGCGCGAGGGCGCCAGGACGCTGCGGGCCGCCCACCGGGTGATGGACGAGGTGGAGGCGGAGTTCCTCCGCCCGCTGGCACCCGCCGACGTCCCGCACTACCGGGCCCTCACCCAGCAGGTCCTCGACCGGCACCGGCCGGTCGGCCGCCGCTGACCCCGCCCGGCCGCCCGCGGCCGCACCGCCGGGCGGACGGGCCGGTCCGGGCGCCGGCGCACCGGTACGTTCCCATTCGGCGCAATCGTCGTTGAGCAGGGCGAGTCAGCTCAACGACGATTGCGCCGAATGGTGAGGACCGCCCATGCCGATGCCCGCGCTTGCCGGAGGACGCCACGGGGCGCAGGAGTTGCGCCCCCTGGTCGAGGTCGTGCTCAGCGCCCTCGCGGAAGGAGCACGCAGCCGCGGCGGGGTGGTACCCGCCGGCGGGCCCGAGGCGGTGGCCGCCAGCGTCAAGGAGACCCTGGGCGAGGCGCTGCCCCGCGACGGCCGCGGCGAACGGGAGGCCCTGTACACCCTGGTCCGGCTGCTGGCCGCCGGCGCCGTCGACCCCGCGGAACCGCACTGCGTCGGCCACCTGCACTGCCCGCCGCTGGCCGTCGCCACCGCGGCCGACCTCGCCGTGTCCGCGCTGAACCCCTCACTGGACTCCTGGGACCAGGCACCGGCCGCCGGCGAGCTGGAGACCCGGGTCACCGCCGCGCTGGCCGCACTGGCCTACCCCGACCTGCCCGCCCCCGACGCCCTGGTCACCACCGGCGGCACCGAGTCCAACCAGCTCGCGCTGCTGCTGGCCAGGGAACGCGCGGCCGGCGGCCCCCGGCTCCAAGTGGTCTGCGGCGCCAGCGCCCACCACAGCGTGCGCCGCGCGGCCTGGCTGCTCGGCCTGCCCAGCCCCCTGGTGATCGACACCCCCGCCGGCCTGCTCGACCCGGCCGCGGTCGCCGCCGCGCTCGACGAACTGCCGGTCCGCGCCCTGGTCGTGGCCACTGCGGGCACCACCGACACCGGCGCCATCGACCCGCTGCCGGAGATCGCCGCGGCCACCGCCCGCCACCGCGCGGAACTGCACGTGGACGCCGCCTACGGCGGGCCGCTGCTGTTCAGCGAACGCGAGGCCGGCAAACTCGACGGCCTCCAGTCCGCCGTCTCGGTCACCCTCGACCTGCACAAGCTCGGCTGGCAGCCGGTCGCCGCCGGACTGCTCGCCGTCCCCGACGGCGCCGCCCTGCGCCCGCTGAACCACCGGGCCGACTACCTCAACGCCGCCGACGACACCGACGCGGGACTGCCCGACCTGCTCGGCCGGTCGCTGCGCACGACCCGCCGCCCCGACATCCTCAAGGCCGCGGTCACCCTGCGGGCACTGGGCCGGGAGGGCATGGCCGCCCTGGTGGACCGGGTGTGCGACAGCGCCCGGGAGCTCGCCGACAAGGTCGACCGGCACCCCGCACTGGTCCTGTACGGGCGGCCGGCCATCAGCACGGTGCTGTTCCGGCCCCGGGACGCCGACGACGAGCAGATCGCCGGGCTGCGCCGCCGCCTGATGTACGAGGGCCGCGCGGTCTTCGGCCGGGCCCGCGCCGGCGGCCGGACCTGGCTCAAGGCGACCGTGCTGAACCCGTACCTGCGGCCCGAAGACCTCGACGCGCTCCTGCAGCTCACAACGGAAGGCCCCACCGCCCGATGAACGCCCCGACGCCGCCCACACCCGCCCCGGCCCCCGAGCCCGCCCCCGAGCCCGCCCCGGAGGACGTCCCGGAGGCCGCCGGACCGGCTCCCGAGGCGCCGGCCACCGCGGCAGCCGCCGGCACACCCGGGCCCGCGCCCGCCCGCGGCGGCCCGCCCGCACCGGCGCCCGCGACCGTACCCGCCCGCGGACCCGGGACCGCCCCCGCGGGCGGCGACCGCGCCGCCCCGCGGCCCGGCGGCGACGAACCCTACGACCTGCTCGGCATCGGCATCGGCCCGTCCAACCTGGCCCTGGCCGCGCTCGCCGACGGCATCCCCGCCCTGAACGCCGTCTTCTACGAGCAGCGCACCGCCTTCCACTGGCATCCCGGGCTGCTCCTGGACGGCGCCACCCTCCAGGTGCCCTTCCTCGCCGACCTCGTGACCCTCGCCGACCCGGCCAGCCGCTGGTCGTTCCTGAACTGGCTCAAGTCCCGCGAGCGGCTGTTCCCGTTCTACTTCGCCGAGCGCTTCCACGTGCACCGCGCCGAGTACGACGCCTACTGCCGCTGGGTCGCGGGCGCACTGCCCAGCACCCGCTTCGGGCAGCAGGTCGACTCGGTGCGCTGGGACCCCGCCGGCGCCCGCTTCGAGATCGACCACACCCGGCTCGACGCCCACGGCGAGGCCGAGGCACTCGGCCGCACCCACGCCCGCCACCTCGTCCTCGGCATCGGCACCGCCCCCTACGTGCCCGAACCGCTGCGTCCGCTGGAGGAGGCCCCGACCGTGCCGGTGGTGCACTCCGCGCACTACCTCGACCACCGCGAGCGGCTGCTGGCCGCCGACCACATCACCGTGATCGGCTCGGGGCAGTCCGGCGCCGAGGTCTTCCTCGACCTGCTGCGGGCCCGCCCGGCCGGCCGGGAGCGCCTCACCTGGCTGACCCGCACCACCGCCTTCGCGCCCATGGAGTACAGCAAGCTCGGCCTGGAGCACTTCACCCCCGACTACGCCCGCTACTTCCACGGCCTGGCCGAACCGGTCCGCGACCGCCTGATGCCCCGCCAGTGGCAGCTCTACAAGGGCATCGGCGCCGAGACCATCGGCGCGATCCACGACGAGTTCTACCGCCGCACCCTGGACGGCGGCTGGCCCGACGCCGTCCTCACCCCGGGCGTCACGGTCCGCGCCGCCGGCCGGATCGGCGCCCAGAGCGTCGAACTCCACCTGGAGCACCCCGACCAGGGCACCCGTGCCCGGCTGGTCACCGGCGCCGTGGTGCTCGCCACCGGCTACCGGGAGCGCCCGCTGGAGCGGCTGCTGGCCCCCCTGGACCCGTACGTGGGCAAGGACGAGGCCGGGCGGCCGAAGATCGACGCCCGGCACCGGATCGAACTCGACCGGTCCGTCACCGGGCGCGTCTACGTACAGAACGCCGACCGCCACAGCCACGGCGTCGGCGCCCCCGACCTGGGCCTGGCGGCCTGGCGGGCGGCGGGAGTGCTCAACGACCTCACCGCACTGCTCACCGGCGAGGAGCACTACCCGCTGCCCGACCGGACCGCCTTCACCACCTTCGGCCTGGACGGCGCCGCAGCGAGCGACGTCCCTACCCGAACAGCGGCACTCCGGCGCGGGTGAGCCGCCACTCGTCGCCGCCGAACGACGTCGGGTCGATCGTGCCGTGCGCCTGCACCCAGGCGATGATCGTGTTGCGGATCTCGTCGGAGTTGGACCACACCGACGGGGCGGCCGCCACGTGCGGGTAGTTGCTGCCGCCGCTGGAGCGGTAGTTGTTGACCGCCAGCACGAACTGCGCGGCCGGGTCCACGGGCGCGCCGGCGTACGTCAGGCCGGTGATCCGGGAGCCGGCCGGCTGCGCGATGTCGATGTCGTACGACACCCCGCTGAGCACGTCGTAGCTGTAGTCGGGGATGTTGGCGGCGTTGGTGAGCTTCGTGACGTCCACCGGCGCGTCCGGCGCGGTCTGCGCGAAGTAGCGCGCCGACCACTCCAGGTAGTCCTTGACCTGGGCGCCGGTGAGGATCTTGGCGTCCAGGGTGTTCTCGTAGACGTACAGCCCGGCCACGTCCCGCAGCGACACCTGCCCGGCCGGTATGGCGGCGGTCCGGGAGAACGGCGACGCCTCGGACAGCACCGGCAGCGACGCGTACGCGGTGCCGGCCAGCGCCGCCTTGACCGTGTCGGCCTGCACCAGGTTCAGGAAGTCGATGATCGGGGTGTCCTTGTACGTCGACTCGGCCGCCGACATCGCCTGCGCGCAGGTGCCGATGACCTGGTTGACGTAGGCCACGACCTTCTGGTGCTCGTCGCGGACCAGCCGGGCCACCACCGGGTCCTCGGCGACGGTGTTGGCGTTGCGCACCTCGGCGGTGACCGAGGTGACCTGCCAGCTGCCGTGGACCAGCTCCAGGCCGATGTCGAAGACGCTCAGCCGCATGCCCCACATCAGCGGCTCGGACAGCACCACCGTTTTGCCGGTCCGCTCGTTGACCACCAGGGTCTGCGGGCGCTCGACGTGGGTGTGCCCGACCAGGATCGCGTCGATGCCGGGGACCTGCGCGGCCACCAGCGAGGAGGCGTTCTCCGGGTACGGCACCGCGTCGCCGTAGGAGGTGCTGCCGTCCAGGCCGGAGTGGTCGGTGCAGATCACCACGTCGCAGCCCAGCGCGCGCAGCCTGGGCACGTAGACGCCGGCCTGCTCGACCAGGCCGGGGAAGGCCATCCTGCCCTGCACGTTGGCCTTGTCCCACACCGCGATGCCGGGGTTGGTCAGGCCCAGCACGCCGACCTTGACCGGCGGGGCGCCCTCGACGTGGATCTCCTTGACCAGGTAGGGCGGGAAGGCGGGCTTGAGGGTCCTGGCGTCGACGGCGTTCGCCGCCAGCAGCGGGAAGTCGCACTGGTCCTGGAAGGCGCGCAGCAGCGGGATGCCGTAGTTGAACTCGTGGTTGCCGAGCGCCGCCGCGTCGTACTTCATGTGGTTCATGGCCAGCGCCATCGGGTGGCGCGGGCCGCGGCGGGCGCCGGTGATCGGCTCCACCCGGGCGTAGTAGTACGACAACTGGGTGCCCTGGATGATGTCGCCGGCGTCGATCAGCAGGGTGTGGTCGTGGCCCTTCTCGTGCCGGGCCGCGGCGACGAGGGTGGCGACCTTGGCCAGGCCGATGTCGTTGTGGGTGGCGTCGTCGTATTCGGCGTTGGTGAAGTAGTCCCAGTTCAGCGCGTGACCGTGCAGGTCGGTGGTGCCCAGCACGCGCAGGCTGAAGGTCCTCGGCGCGTGCTGGTGCCCGTGGTGGCCGTGCCGCTGGTCGGCGGCCTGCGCGGGGGCCGCGCCGGCCGCGCCGGCCAGCGCGACGCCGGCGCCGGTGGCGGCCGAGCGGTTGATGAAGTCCCTGCGGTTGAGGGGCATCCGGTCTCCCAGTGAGGGTGGTGGGACAGAGGGTACGACGCGCGTAGATTCTGACCCACCGCGGGCCGGTGCGACAGCCCCCGGCGCGACCGGCCGTTGGCCGGGACGACCCCTGCGGCGATCCCGGGCCGGTCCCGGGAGCGGTCCGCGGCGACCGCGGAGAGTCCCCGGCGGCCCGGTAAGGCACGCTTCCGGCCACCGAGGGTGACCGAAATGCTCATCGGAGCGGCACCCCGCACACTTCGATACTTGTCAACAAGCGCTAAACCAGCCGTCGTTGAGCAGTTGCCGGCGTCGCGTTCCCTACCAACGAGTAAGTCATACGCTCGACACATGCGCCGAGCCAAAATTGTCTGCACCCTGGGACCCGCCACCGACTCCTACGACCAGATCAAGGCACTGGTCGACGCCGGTATGGACGTGGCCCGACTCAACCTGAGCCACGGGTCGTACGCCGAACACGAGGACCGCTACCGACGGGTCCGCAAGGCCGCCGACGAGAGCGGCCGCAGCGTGGGCATCCTGGTCGACCTTCAGGGCCCGAAGATCCGGCTCGGCCGTTTCGCCGAAGGACCGGTACTCCTCGAACGCGGCGACGAGTTCACCATCACCATCGACGACATCGAGGGCGACCAGCAGATCTGCGGAACCACCTACAAGGGCCTGACCGCCGACGTCGCCCGCGGCGAACGCATCCTGGTCGACGACGGCCGCGTCACCCTGGAGGTCACCGACGTCGAGGGCCCCCGGGTGCACACCATGGTCATCGAGGGCGGCATGGTCTCCGACCACAAGGGGCTCAACCTCCCCGGTGTCGCGGTCTCCGTCCCCGCACTGTCCGACAAGGACGTCCGCGACCTGCGCTGGGGCCTGCGGATCGGCGCCGACGTGATCGCGCTGTCCTTCGTCCGCAGCGGCCGCGACATCGACCCGGTGCACCGGATCATGGACGAGGAGGGCCGCCGGGTCCCGGTCATCGCCAAGGTCGAGAAGCCGCAGGCGGTCGACAACCTGGAGGACATCGTCGACGCCTTCGACGGCATCATGGTCGCCCGCGGCGACCTGGGCGTCGAGATGCCGCTGGAAGCCGTACCCATGGTGCAGAAGCGCGCCGTCGCCCTCGCCCGCCGCAACGCCAAACCGGTCATCGTCGCCACCCAGATGCTCGACTCGATGATCGACAACTCCCGACCCACCCGCGCCGAGGCCAGCGACGTCGCCAACGCCGTCATCGACGGCACCGACGCGGTGATGCTGTCCGGCGAGACCAGCGTCGGCAAGTACCCGATCGAGACCGTCAAGGTGATGTCCCGGATCGTCGCCGCCGCCGAGGAGGACGTCCTCGCGGCCGGCCTGCCGCCGCTCACCGACCACAACAAGCCCCGCACCCAGGCCGGCGCCGTCGCCCGCGCCGCCGCCGAGATGGGCGACTTCCTCGGCGCCCGGTTCCTGGTCGCCTTCACCCAGTCGGGCGACACGGTCCGGCGGCTGTCCCGCTACCGCTCGCCGATCCCGGTGCTCGCCTTCACCCCCGAGCCCGACACCCGCTCCCAGCTCAACCTGACCTGGGGGGTGGAGACCTTCCTCGGCCCGATGGTGCAGACCACCGACGAGATGGTGCAGCAGGTGGACGAGCAGCTGCTGCGGATCGGCCGCTGCAAGAAGGGCGACGTGGTGGTCATCACGGCCGGCTCGCCGCCCGGCGTGCCCGGCACCACCAACCTGGTCCGCGTCCACCACATCGGCGAGGACGACTCACCCAAGGCGTAATGCGGTATCCGAATTTTGGTCCTGACCCACCCGTGCCCCCGCCCGGCGTCGCCGGCGGGGGCGCTGTCATTCCCATTCGGCGACCGCCGGGCAATCCGGGGGGCAATCACGGGGCAATCGCCGGGAATTAACCCTCCGTAACGCGGTCGCAATACGGATTCAAAGATCCACCACCCCCCACCCGCACTCGAACCGCCCGGATATTCCCCGCCGGGCGATCTTGCCGGTGTCCTGCCCGCAAGCTGCCCCGACCAGTCCACGCCACACCGGAAGTGCGGGTTCTCACCATCCGGACACATGTACAAAGCACTCGAATCCGGACAGCTGTGCCGTTGAAACCTCAGTAGAACCTCAAGAGTTTCGGATTGGCATAACAAGACAGTCACACTCTTCCCCACACCGCTGCCTGATTCCCCTTGACGCGCCTAGAGTCACGGCCAGTCACCGCGCCACCGGATTAGTCAGTCCGGGTAACGGCGCTCGACTTCGGCCTCTCATCAGAGACGGCCGTGCCCGGGGAAAGGACTGATCGTGCAACACCGTTCCTTGCTGATACTGACCTCCGTGCTCGCCACCGGAGCGCTCACCCTCACCGCTTGCGGCTCGCGTAGCGACGACGACAAGAAGGGCAGCGGGGACAGCAGCAGCGCCGCCAACACCACGGTCGTCATCGGCGTCGACGCCCCGCTCACCGGCCAGAACTCCGCCACCGGCCTCGGCCTCCAGTACGGCGTGCAGATCGCGGTCGACGACGCCAACGCCAAGAAGCTCGTCCCCGGCGTGACCTTCAAGGTCAAGGCCCTCGACGACAAGGCACTGCCGGCCAGCGGCCAGCAGAACGCCACCGCGCTCGTCCAGGACAACACCGTCATCGGCGCCGTCGGCCCGCTGAACTCCGGTGTCGCGGGCTCCATGCAGCAGGTCTTCGCCACCGCCAACTTGGTCGAGATCTCCCCCGCCAACACCAACCCCACCCTGACCCAGGGCAACAACTGGAGCACCGGCAAGAAGGTCCGCCCCTTCAAGACCTACTTCCGCACCGCCACCACCGACGCCCTGCAGGGCGGCTTCGCGGCCGACTACGCCTACAACACCGCCAAGAAGGCCGACGCCTTCGTCGTCGACGACAAGCAGACCTACGGCGCCGGCCTCGCAGGCATCTTCAAGGACAAGTTCGCCGACCTCGGCGGCAAGATCGCCGGCACCGACCACGTCAACACCGGCGACACCGACTTCTCCACCCTCGTCACCAAGATCAAGAGCTCCAAGGCCGACCTGCTCTACTACGGCGGCCAGTACGACGAAGCCGAACTCATCACCAAGCAGCTCAAGGCCGCCGGCGTCAAGATCCCCCTCATGGGCGGCGACGGCATGTTCTCCGACACCTACATCTCCACCGCCGGACCCGCGGCCGAAGGCGACTACGCCACCTCCGTCGGCGTCCCCGTCACCACCCTGCCCACCGCCCAGGACTTCATCAAGGCCTACAAGGACAAGCACTACCCCGGCGACTACGGCACCTACGGCGGCTACTCCTACGACGCCGCCACCGCCATCATCAAGGCCGTGAAGACCGTCGTCGACGCCAACGGCGGCAAGCTGCCCGCCATCAGCGACGCCCGCGCCAAGGTCGTTGAAGCCGTCCAGAACAGCGACTTCGACGGCATCGCCGGCCACGTCTCCTTCGACGAGTTCGGCGACACCACCAACAAGCAGCTCACCGTCTACCAGGTCAAGGACGGCAAGTGGGCCGCCGTCAAGAGCGGCACCTACACCGGCTGACCCCACCCCAGCACCACCCAGGGCCGCGCGGCCGGCCACTCCGACCGCGCGGCCCCCGCTTACCCCGGTTGTCCGCACCACCCGCTCGACGTCCCCTGCACTCCCCCCTGCTCCCCAGCGACATGGAGGCCATGCGGTGCACACCCTGCCGCAACAGCTGGCCAACGGGCTGTTCATCGGCTCGATGTACGGGCTCATCGCCATCGGCTACACGATGGTGTACGGCATCGTCCAGCTCATCAACTTCGCCCACGGCGAGATCTTCATGACCGGCGCCTTCGGCGCCCTCACGGTCTGGATCAACCTCCCCGACGGCTTCAGTATCTGGCTCGCACTGCCCCTGATGCTGATCGGCGGCGCCATCGTCTCCGTACTGATCGCCGTCGCCGCCGAACGGTTCGCCTACCGGCCACTGCGCAACGCACCACGCCTGGCCCCCCTCATCACCGCCATCGGCCTGTCACTGGCACTCCAGCAGGCGGTCTTCGTCTGGTACCCCGGCGCGGACAACGCCAAAACGTTCCCCCAACTGGGAACCCACCCCTACCACGTCGGCTCCATCGACATCCAGCGCGGCGACATCTTCCTCATCGCCGCCGCCGTCATCTGCATGATCGGCCTCGCCACCTTCGTCCGCACCAGCCGCACCGGACGCGCCATGCAGGCCACCGCACAGGACCCCGACACCGCACAACTCATGGGCATCGACACCAACCGCATCATCGTCATCGCCTTCGCCATCGGCGGCTTCTTCGCCGCCGTCGCCGGCCTCGCCTCCGGCCTCAAATACGGCCAGGTCTCCTACAACATGGGCTTCCAAGCCGGCCTCAAAGCCTTCACCGCCGCCGTCCTCGGCGGCATCGGCAACATCTACGGCGCCATGCTCGGCGGCCTCGTCCTCGGCATCGCCGAATCCTGCGCCTCCGCCTACATCGCCGACATCCCCGGCATGCAACAACTCGGTGGCGGCGGCTGGGCCAACGTCTGGGCCTTCGTACTGCTCATCGTCGTCCTGCTGGTCAGGCCCCAGGGCCTGCTCGGCGAACGCGTCGCGGACAGGGCGTGACCACGATGACCGACATCCCCCTCACCACCGCCGAAACCACCACCCCCACCACCGGCCGCAACCGCCGCACCGCCCCCTTCGTACCGGTGCCGCCCACCGCCGCCCGCGCCATCACCCTGACCGGCGTCGTCGCCACCATCGCCGCCACCTTCCTGTCCTGGACCTACACCACCGACTTCCCCGGCGACCTCACCGTCACCGGCTACCCCGGCGGCCTCCAAGTCCTCACCCTCATCGGCGGCATCCTCACCGGACTCCTCGCCCTCGGCGCCTTCGGCGTCAAAGGTCTGCGCTGGCTCATCCCCAGCCGCAGCAACAACGCCGTACTCCTGCTCGCCCTCGGCACCGCCGCCACCACCTGGTACACCGTCATCGCGATCGCGGTGAAACTCGGCGGCTTCGCCAACCTCGACCCCGGCGGCTTCGTCGCCGCAGCCGCCACCCTCATCCTGCTCATCGGCACCCTCGCCCTGCCCCTGCACCGACACCCGCTGGAAAAACCCGACGCGGAGTTCTACGAACTCGGCTGGTTCGCCGACAAAACCCTTGTCCGCAACGGCTACCGCGCACTACGCGAAGCCCGCCTCCACCACGCCGACCTCCCCGTCTCCGACCCGGCCAAACTCCCCGCCTGGGCCTCCTACCCCATCATCATCGCCATCGCCGCGATCGGCCTCAAAGTCCTCACCTACGGACTCGCCACCAGCTACACCGAGATCTTCGTCGGCTACCTGATCCTCGTCGTCCTCACCCTGTGGGCCCTCAGCGCCGCCGGACTCACCCGGCAGTTCGCCACCATCACCGCCGAACACCGGCCGTTCGCCGCCACCATGGGCTTCCTCGCCGCCGTCGCCTACCCCTTCGCCCAGAACAACGAACACTGGGCCAACCTCGGCGTCAACATCCTCATCTTCGGCACCGTCGCCCTCGGCCTCAACATCGTCGTCGGCCTCACCGGCCTGCTCGACCTCGGCTACGTCGCCTTCCTCGGCGTCGGCGCCTACGCCGCAGCCCTCGTCTCCGGCTCCCAGTTCTCCGTCTGGTCCGGCGTCCAGTTCCCCTTCTGGGCCGCCGCCCTCACCGGCATGGCCGCCGCCCTCGTCTTCGGCGTCCTCATCGGCGCCCCCACCCTCCGCCTCCGCGGCGACTACCTCGCCATCGTCACCCTCGGCTTCGGAGAGATCTTCCGCATCGCCGTCAACAACCTCGACGGCGTCTCAGGCCCCAAACTCACCGGCGGCCCCAACGGCATCGCCCAGATCCCCGACCTGTCGATCTTCGGCTACAACCTCGGCAGCTCCCACGACGTCGGCTCCATCACCCTCGGCCGATTCGGCAACTACTACCTGCTGATGCTGCTCATCACCGTCATCGTCGTCCTCGTCTTCACCCGCGCCGCCGACTCCCGCATCGGCCGCTCCTGGATCGCCATCCGCGAAGACGAAACCGCCGCCACCGCCATGGGCATCAACGGCTTCCGCGTCAAACTCATCGCCTTCGCCCTCGGCGCCTCCCTCGCCGGCCTCGCCGGCACCGTCAGCGCCCACGTCACCTACAACGTCGTCCCCAACCCCTACCAGTTCTCCGGCGCCGCCCCACCCAACTCCGCCTTCCTGCTCGCCGCCGTCGTCCTCGGCGGCATGGGCACCGTCAGCGGACCCGTCCTCGGCGCCGCACTGCTCTACCTCATCCCCGAAAAACTCGGCTTCCTCTCCCGCTACGAACTCTTCGCCTTCGGCGTCACCCTCATCCTCATCATGCGGTTCCGCCCCGAAGGCATCATCGCCAACCGCCGCCGCCAACTCGAGTTCCACGAACCCGACGACGGCGACACCACCACCATCCCCAGCAGGCGGCCCCTCGGCGACGACACCGTCCCCGCCAGCCAGGCAGGGGCGTGACACCACCATGACCACAACCAGCACCCCCGCACCCGTCCCCGCCCACACCCCCGACGAGGGCCCGCTCCTCCAGGCCAGCGGTGTCATCATGCGCTTCGGCGGCCTCACCGCCGTCCGCAACGTCGACCTCACCGTCAACAGCGGCGAAATCGTCGGCCTCATCGGCCCCAACGGCGCCGGCAAAACCACCTTCTTCAACTGCCTCACCGGCCTCTACGTCCCCACCGAAGGCACCGTCACCTACCGCGGCGCCGTCCTCCCCCCCAAACCCCACCTCGTCACCAAAGCCGGCATCGCCCGCACCTTCCAGAACATCCGGCTCTTCGCCAACATGACCGTCCTGGAAAACGTCCTCGTCGGCCGCCACACCCGCACCCGCGAAGGACTGCTCTCCGCCCTCATCCGCGGCCCCGGCTACCACCGAGCCGAAGCGAAATCCCGCGCCCGAGCCATGGAACTCCTGGAGTTCACCGGCCTCGCAGAAAAAGCCGGCCACCTCGCCCGCAACCTCCCCTACGGCGAGCAGCGCAAGCTCGAAATCGCCCGCGCCCTCGCCAGCGAACCCGGCCTGCTCCTGCTCGACGAACCCACCGCCGGCATGAACCCCCAGGAAACCCGGGCCACCGAAGAACTCGTCTTCGCCATCCGCGACCAAGGCATCGCCGTCCTCGTCATCGAGCACGACATGCGGTTCATCTTCAACCTCTGCGACCGCGTCGCCGTCCTCGTCCAAGGCGAACTCCTCGTCGAAGG
The DNA here is from genome assembly GCF_031844685.1 of Streptomyces sp. ITFR-21. Taxonomy (NCBI): domain Bacteria; kingdom Bacillati; phylum Actinomycetota; class Actinomycetes; order Kitasatosporales; family Streptomycetaceae; genus Actinacidiphila; species Actinacidiphila sp. ITFR-21. The sequence continues at coordinate 1,259,491 of NZ_CP134605.1, read as the reverse complement.
CACCTCCGAAGTCGTCCAACGCGACGACCGCGTCATCGCCGCCTACCTCGGCGAACCCATCGCCGACAGCACCGACGACACCGCCACGGACACCGCCACCACCGACGACAACGGCCGGGCACCGGCAGACCGGCCCACGCAACACCAGCCGGCCCCGGCCGACGACGAGCAGCAGGAGAACGACCGATGACCGCACTGCTCGAAGTAGAGGACCTCCGCGTCGCCTACGGAAAAATCGAAGCCGTCAAAGGCATCTCCTTCTCTGTCGAAGCCGGCCAGGTCGTCACCCTCATCGGCACCAACGGCGCCGGCAAAACCACCACCCTGCGAACCCTCAGCGGCCTTCTCAAACCCATCGGCGGCCGCGTCACCTTCGACGGGAAAGTCCTCACCCGGGTCCCCCCGCACAAGATCGTCGCCCTCGGACTCGCCCACTCCCCAGAAGGCCGCCACATCTTCCCCCGTCTGACCATCGAACAAAACCTCCAGCTCGGCGCCTACCTCCGCAAGGACACCAGCGGAATCACCCAGGACATCGAACGCGCCTACGAACTCTTCCCCATTCTCGGAGAACGCCGCCGCCAAGCCGCCGGCACCCTCTCCGGCGGCGAACAGCAAATGCTCGCCATGGGCCGCGCCCTGATGTCCCAGCCCAAACTGCTCATGCTCGACGAACCCTCCATGGGCCTGTCACCCATCATGATGCAGAAGATCATGGCCACCATCGTCGAGCTCAAAACCCAGGGCACCACCATCCTGCTCGTCGAACAGAACGCCCAAGCGGCGCTCTCCCTCGCCGACCAGGCCCACGTCATGGACGTCGGCACCATCAGGCTCTCCGGCACCGGACAAGAACTCCTCCACGACGAAGGCGTCCGCCGCACCTACCTCGGCGAGGACTGAACACCCCCGGCCCCACGGCCACCCCGGCCACCACACAGCCGGACAACACAGAAGGGGGCCCGGCGGCAACCGCCGCCGGGCCCCCTTCCCCGTACCGCCTACTTCTCCGAGACCTCGTCGATCACCGCCTGCGCAACCGCCTGCATCGACATCCGCCGATCCATCGACGTCTTCTGAATCCACCGGAACGCCGCCGGCTCCGTCAGCCCGTACTTCGTCTGCAACACACTCTTCGCCCGATCCACCAGCTTCCGCGTCTCCAACCGCAGCGACAGATCCGCGATCTCCGCCTCCAACGCACGCAGCTCCTGGAAACGACTCACCGCCATCTCGATCGCCGGCACCAGATCGCTCTTGGTGAACGGCTTCACCAGATACGCCATCGCCCCGGCGTCCCTGGCCCGCTCCACCAACTCCCGCTGCGAGAACGCCGTCAGCATCAACACCGGCGCCAACTTCTCCCCGGCGATCCGCTCCGCCGCCGAGATACCGTCCAACACCGGCATCTTCACATCCAGGATCACCAGATCCGGCCGATGCTCCTCCGCCAGCTTCACCGCCGACTCCCCGTCACCGGCCTCACCGACGACGGAGTAGCCCTCCTCCTCCAACATCTCCTTCAGATCCAGCCGGATCAACGCCTCGTCCTCCGCGATCACGACCCTCGTCGTCACCGACGGCACACGCGACGCCTGCCCCTCGGGCGGCGCCTGCGGCTCAGCCTGCGTCGACTGCTCATCCTGAGGGGTAGCGGACTCATCGGGCGCGCTCACGGTGCTCCTCGGTTCACGACGGCGACTGCACGTAGAGCCTACCTAGCTCCGCTAGGGTTGGGGGGCGGATGGGGTAAGCTATCCTTTGTTTCGTTAGGCCCCAGTACTCCAACTGGTTAGAGAGGCGGCTCTCAAACAGCCGAAAGTGTGGGTTCGAATCCCACCTGGGGCACTTTGCCTGTGAATCCAAGGTTCGCATTATCCCTGGGAAGGTCGCTGCACAGGGTGAATGTGCGGGCGGTTCTCTGCGTGACCCCCCGAGCGCGAAGCAGGCTCGGGCCGTGTACGACTCCAAGATCCGCTACCGGGCCGTCGCTCTCGTGCGCTCAGGCATTCCGAACGCCGAGGTAGGCACCGGCTCTGTGTACCGGCTGGCACCATCGGCTACCGGGTCACACGGACCGGGCCAACCGTGGTGAGTGTCCCGGCAGAGTGCGGCCGTGCCCCCGATGCGACGGCTCTCCCCTCGGCACCACCGCCTACGGCTACCTGCCCCGCCTCTGCCGCGGCGACGGCCACATCTCGCAGTACTCCGGTCACCGCGTGCCGAGCCTGATGACCACATGCGCTGACGACCGGCCCGGCCTGATGGACGCTGCTGAGACGGCGATGCGCGCGGTCTTCCCCCCAACGGGACGTGCCGTCGCGGGTTGTACTGCGACACCCTCGACAAGGCCGGCGTCGAGTGGCGCGTCACCCGGCGCGGTGGGCAGCCGTACGGCATCTCCGTCGCCCGCCGGGCGTCCGTCGCGCTCATGGACGTGCATGTGGGTCCGAAGTGGTGAGGGGGCGGTCAGGCGGCGCAGTGGTAGGGGAAGGTGGTGGAGGCCGTGCGGTGGTCGGGGGTGAGGATGTCGAGAGTGGCGGTGGCGGTGAGGGAGCCGGGGCCGTCGAAGCTCCATAGGAGGACGACGTCGGTGGTGCGGTGGCCCTTGGCGATGTGCTGGGTGAGGTTGTCGGAGACCGTGCCGTCGCTGCGGCGCCAGCGGTAGCGGACGGTGCCGGCGTCGCCGCTGGTGTGGAGGGTGCCGATGATCTTCGCGGTGCTGTGGCAGCCCTGGGTGGCGGCGCTGTCGCGGACGGTGACGCTGTCGACCGTGACCGAGCCGGGCAGGTGCTGCCAGAGCAGGTAGGCGAGGACGGCGAGCAGGACGACGAGGGCGAGCAGCCAGGAGCGGGGGCCGCGGCGGCGGCGTTCGGCCGTGCCGGGCGGGAGGAGTGGTTGGCCGGGTTGTACGGTGCCGTGCCAGACGGCGGCGGTGTGGGCGGTTCCGGTGGTGGTGGCGGTGCCGGGTACGCCGGGGCCGAAGCGGCGTAGGCCGGCGGTGGGGTGCTGCGGGGTGCCGGTGACCGGGGCGGGTACGGCTGCGGGCGCGGGTTTTGGCGGGGCGGTGGGCTGGGGGACTTCGCTGGACCATGAGTCGGGGTCGAGTACGGTCCCGAGGGGCGGCTCGCTGGTGTCCGCGGGCGTGGTGGGGCCGGTGCCGTACCCGGTCGCGGGGCCGGGTTTGGTGCCGGTGCCGGGGCCGCCCAGCCGGTAGGTGGCGTCGTCGGGGCGGCCGGGTTGTCCGGTGAAGGGCAGGCGCGGGTCGCGGGGGTTGGGCATGGTGGACTTCCCTGAGGGCGGGCGGGTGAGCGGGGGTGGCGGGGGGAGGGGCGCCGGATCAGGTGATGACGGGGTAGCAGGCGCGGATCGTGGCGGGGTTGCCGCTGGTGGAGGCGGCGCTCGGGCTGGTGGCGGCGGACAGGCCCCAGTACGGGCCGGGGTCGTTGCCGAAGTAGCGCACGTAGTTCTGGCTGAACGACGTCTTGCCCTTCGGGAGGGTGACCGACTGCGTGGCCACGGGGATTCCCGACGATGTGGCGCTGCGGCCGTGGAACCAGGTGAGGGTCAGGGTGCCGCCGGTTCCGTTGGTCTGGACGGTCACGGTTCCGCTGACGACGCTGTCGTCGCAGGAGAGGCCGCCGAGGGACACGGAGGTCACGTGCGGGGGCGGCGGGGCGGTGGTCGTCGGTGGCGCTGCGGGTTTCGTGGTCGCAGTGGTGGCGGTGGGTCCGCTTTTCGTCGGTCCGGTGGTCGGTGCCGCGGGGGTGCCGGGTCCTGTGGTGGTCGCTGTGGGGGCGCCGGTCGTGGGGAGGCTTGTGCTGTCGTCGGGCGGGGCGGAGGAGGCCGATGCCGACGCGGAGGGGCTCGCCGATCCGGACGCGGTCGGTGCTGCCGAGGGTGTGGTGCTTGTCGTGGGGGCGGTGGTGAGGTCGGTGGGCTGGCCCGAGGTGAGGGTGGTCAGGGCGGTCGGGGTGGTGGTGGAGGACGCGTCGGCGACGGGTCCGTTGCCGCCGGTCGCGACCGCGGTGAAGGCGAGTGCGCCGGTGATGAGGACGACGGTGACCGCGCCGGCCAGGAGTCTGCCGTGTCGGCCGAGGCGTGGTCGGCGTCTTCCGCTGTGGGGTGGCAGGGAGCCGAGGGCGCCGGCCGGCGCGGCGGGCCCGGCGCCGAGACCGACACCGGTACCGGCGGCGCCGCCCGCTCCTGGGTTCGCCGGGGCGCCGGCTTCGGCGCCGCCGCCGGGGCTTTGGCCGAGTCGGGTGTGGGCCAGGGCGGTGGTGGCCGCGGTGCCGCCCGCGGCGGAGGGCAGCAGCAGGGGCAGTAGGGCGACGAGGGCGGCGAGTTTGCGCTGTCCGCGCTCCTCCCAGTCCGGGCCGTACGCGTCGGTGGCGACGGCTTGGAGTTCGGCGACGAACTCGGCGGCGCTCTGAGGGCGTTCGGGCGGGGTTTTGGCGAGGCCGCGGCTGATGAGCGGGCGGACCGGTTCGGGTACCTGCTCGTCGGGTATGGGGGCCTCGGTGTGCTGGACGGCCAGTTCGAACATGGTGGTGCCGGCGTAGGGCTTGGTACCGGTGAGGCACTCGTAGAAGGTGGCGGTGGCGGCGTAGACGTCGGTGGCGGGGGTGGCCGGGCCGCCGGTCCATTGTTCGGGGGCCATGTACGAGGGGGTGCCGGCGACGGTGCCGCTTTCGCCGCTGCGGACGGCGACGCCGAAGTCGACGAGTTTGGAGCCGCCGTCGGCGGTGACCAGGATGTTGGCGGGCTTGTAGTCGCGGTGGACGACGCCTGCGGCGTGGGCTGCGGCCAGGCCGAGCAGGGAGCCTTTGAGGACGGTGAGGGCGGGTTCGGGGTCGGTGGCGCCTTCCTGGCTCAGCAGGGTGTGCAGCGAGATGCCGTCGACGAGTTCCATGACGATGGCGGCGTCGGGCCCGTCCTCGACGTATTCGTAGAAGCGGGCGATGTGCGGGGAGTCGAGGCCGCCGAGGAGGGTGGCCTCGTCGCGGAACGCCTCCCGGAAGCGGTGGTCCTGGCCGAGTGGGCCGGACAGGTATTTGATGGCCACTGCGGTGCCGGTCGTCTGGTGGCGGGCCAGTACCACGAGGCCGGAGGCGCCGGCGCCGAGGTCTCGTTCGTGGGTGTAGCCGGGTACCACCCAGCGTTCGGCGCCGTCACCGGGCCCGCCGTGCGCGGGTCTGCCGGAGCCGTCGTTGCTGTCCATCGTGTGCTGTCCCCCTCAGGAACCCCCGGTGGCGCTCCCTCGCCCGTACGTCGGTCGGTGGGGCGGGGGCCGCCGGGGTGCGTCCGTGCGCTCGCAGATGTCGACGCACAATACTGCCCCGGGGGTTCCGCGGCATTCACCGGCGCGGCGCGGCGCGCGGCGGTCGGTCGCGGTGGTGAGGGGGCGGGTCGGGCGGTGTTCTAGGGAGTGGGGGCGGTGGCGCCGGTGGCGGTGGTGGGGCGGAGCATGCAGGTGAGGCGGGCGGTGCAGACGCGTTTGCCGGCTTCGTCGGTGATGGCGATCTCGTAGGTGGCGGAGGAGCGGCCGCGGTGGACGGGGGTCGCGGTGCCGGTGACGGTGCCGGAGCGGAGGCCGCGGTGGTGGGTGGCGTTGAGGTCGACGCCGACGGCGATTTTGGTGGGGCCGCCGTGGAGCATGGCGCCGATGGAGCCGAGGGTTTCGGCGAGGACGGCGGAGGCGCCGCCGTGCAGGAGGCCGTAGGGCTGGGTGTTGCCCTCGACGGGCATGGTGCCGACCACCTTGTCGGGTGCGGCCTCGGTGACGCGGATGCCCATGCGGTCGCCGAGGTGTCCCGCGGAGAACAGGGACCGCAGGTCCACGCCGAGGTCGGCGTACTGCTCCAGGATTTCCGGGGGGAACGTGGTGGTGGTCTGCTCGCCCATACCGTGGCTCCGTTCTCTGCTTGGCCGTTGCACAGGTTTCTACCGGACGTGTGCCGTCAGGTGCGCGCGGGGTCCCTGTGTTCGAGCCGGATGACCACGGATTTCGACGCGGGGGTGTTGCTGGTGTCGGCGGTGTGGTCGAGCGGGACGAGGACGTTGGTCTCGGGGTAGTAGGCGGCGGCGCAGCCGCGGGGTGTGGGATAGCAGACGACGCGGAAGCCGTCGGCGCGGCGTTCGGTGCCGTCGGTCCATTCGCTGACGAGGTCGGTGTAGTCGCCGTCGGCGAGTCCGGCGGCGGTGGCGTCGTCGGGGTGCAGGAGGATGACGCGGCGGCCGCCTTTGATGCCGCGGTAGCGGTCGTCCAGGCCGTAGATCGTGGTGTTGTACTGGTCGTGCGAGCGAAGGGTCTGGAGCAGTAGCCGCCCCTGGGGTAGGTGGGGGTATTCGAGGGGGGCGGCGGTGAAGTTGGCTTTGCCGGTGGCGGTGGGGAAGGTGCGGGAGTCGCGGGGGGCGTGCGGGAGGGTGAAGCCGCCGGGGTGCCGTATCCGGGCGTTGAAGTCGGTGAAGCCGGGGACGACGCGGGCGATGCGGTCGCGGATCAGGTCGTAGTCGTGTTCGAAGTCGGCCCACGGTATGGGGCTGTGGTCGCCGAGGACGGCGCGGGCCAGCCGGGAGACGATGGCGGGTTCGGACAGCAGGTGGGGTGAGGCGGGGGTGAGGCCGCCGTGGGAGGCGTGGACCATGCCCATGGAGTCCTCGACGGTGACGAACTGTTCGCCGCGGGCTTGGCGGTCCTTCTCGGTGCGGCCGAGGGTGGGCAGGATCAGGGCCCGTGCTCCGGTGACGGTGTGCGAGCGGTTGAGCTTGGTGGAGACGTGGACGGTGAGCCGGGCGCGCCGCATGGCCGCTTCGGTGACGGCGGTGTCGGGGGAGGCGGCGACGAAGTTGCCGCCCATGGCGAAGAAGACTTTGGCGGCGCCGTCCCGCAGGGCGCGGATGGCGCGGACGACGTCGTAGCCGTGGGTGCGGGGCGGGGTGAAGCCGAATTCTTCTTCCAGGGCGTCGAGGAAGGCGGGGGCGGGTCGTTCGAAGATGCCCATGGTGCGGTCGCCTTGGACGTTGGAGTGGCCGCGGACGGGGCAGACGCCGGCGCCGGGGCGGCCGATGTTGCCGCCGAGCAGCAGGCAGTTGACGACTTCCCGGATGGTGGGGACGGCGTGCTTGTGCTGGGTGAGGCCCATCGCCCAGCAGACCACGGTGCTTTTGGCGGCGCGGACCAGGGTGAACAGCCGGTCGATCGCGGCCTGGTCGAGGCCGGTGGCGCGGGTCACCTCGTCCTGGTCGGTGGCGAGCGCGGCGGCCCGGTAGGCGGCGAAGCCGTGGGTGTGGGTGGTGATGAAGTTGTGGTCGAGGGCGTCGGCTTCGATGAGGAGCCGGCTGAGGGCGCGGAAGAGGGCCTGGTCGCCGCCGAGCCTGATGGGCAGGTGCAGGTCGCTGAGTACGGTGCCGGGTCCGGCGAGGCCGGCCGGGGTCTGGGGGTTGCGGAAGCGTTCCAGACCGGCTTCGGGCAGCGGGTTGACGGAGACGATCCGGGCGCCGGCCCGCTTGGCCTTTTCCAGGGCGGACAGCATCCGGGGGTGGTTGGTGCCGGGGTTCTGGCCGGCGACGATGATCAGTTCGGCCTGGTGGAGGTCGTCCAGGAGCACGCTGCCCTTGCCGACGCCGAGGGTTTCGGTGAGTGCGGATCCGGACGACTCGTGGCACATGTTGGAGCAGTCGGGGAGGTTGTTGGTGCCGAACTCGCGGGCGAAGAGCTGGAAGAGGAAGGCGGCTTCGTTGCTGGTGCGGCCGGAGGTGTAGAAGACGGCTTCGTCGGGGGTGGTGAGCGCGGTCAGTTCGTCGGCGATCAGGGCGAAGGCGTCGTCCCAGCCGATGGGCCGGTAGTGGGTGGCGCCTTCGGCGAGCAAAACGGGTTCGGTGATGCGGCCCTGCTGGCCGAGCCAGTAGCCGCTGCGGTCGGCGAGGTCGGCGACGGGGTGGGCGGCGAAGAAGTCGGGGCCGACCCGGCGCAGGGTCGCCTCTTCGGCGACGGCTTTGGCGCCGTTCTCGCAGAACTCGAACGTGTGCCGGTGGTCGCCCTCCGGCCAGGCGCATCCGGGGCAGTCGAAGCCGTTCTTCTGGTTGACCTTGAGCAGGGTGAGCGCGGTGCGCCGGGCGCCCATCTGGGCGCCGGCGATCTTCGCGGTGTGCGCGATCGCGGGCAGCCCCGCGGCGGCGTGCTTCGGCGCACCGACGTGCGGTGCGTCCTGTACGGGGTCGCCTGCCGGCGGCTTCTTCGCCATACCCCGATCCTGCCACTTCCCCCCCGCCACCGCCGCCGGCCCCGCCACCGCCGCCGGGCCCACCCCCGCCCCACGCGCCCCGAACGGCCGGGGATGCCCCCGCGTCTGCCGGCGGTGCCACCGGTAGCCGGTGAGCCGAAGGCCGCGCCGGTGTCGAAAGAGACGAGGAGAAGGGAGCGACGAAGGAGCGACCGTACGACGAGGACCGTCGACACCGGATCGAAGCGGCCGGAGGCGAGAAGGCGGCAATAAGGGGGGCGGCCGCAGGCGAGGTGGCGGCGAAAAAACACCAGCAAAAAATTGTCGGTGCTGCGTGGGAGGATCGGTGACGTGGCAGAGAAAGCAACGAAGACGACGACCGACCGCCCGCGGCTGCTGCTGCTGGACGGGCACTCGCTGGCGTACCGGGCGTTCTACGCGCTGCCCGTGGAGAACTTCAACACCGCCACGGGCCAGCCGACGAACGCGGTCTACGGGTTCACGTCGATGCTCGCGAACACGCTGCGTGACGAGCGCCCGACGCATCTGGCGGTCGCGTTCGACGTCTCGCGCAAGACCTGGCGGTCGGAGGAGTTCCCCGAGTACAAGGCGACCCGGTCGAAGACCCCGGACGAGTTCCGCAGCCAGGTCGAGCTGATCGGCGAGCTGCTGGACGCGATGTCGGTGCCCCGGTTCGCGGTGGAGGGCTTCGAGGCCGACGACGTCATCGCCACGCTTGCCGTGCAGGCCGAGGCGCTGGGGTACGAGGTGCTGATCGTCACCGGCGACCGGGACGCGTTCCAGCTGGTCAGTGAGCATGTGACGGTGCTGTATCCGACGAAGGGCGTCTCCGAGCTGACCCGGTTCACCCCGGAGAAGGTGGTCGAGAAGTACGGCCTGAGCCCACGGCAGTATCCGGATTTCGCGGCGCTGCGCGGTGACCCGTCGGACAATCTGCCCGGGATTCCGGGAGTGGGGGAGAAGACCGCCGCCAAGTGGATCATCCAGTTCGGGTCGTTCGCGGAGCTGTGCGAGCGGGCGGACGAGGTGAAGGGCAAGGCGGGTGACAACCTGCGGGCCCATCTGGACGCGGTGAAGCTGAACCGGCGGCTGACCGAGATGGTCCGTGACGTGGAGCTGCCGGCCACCGCGGAGCAGCTGGCCCGGGAGCCGTACGACCGGGTGGCGCTGGGCGGGGTGCTGGACGTGCTGGAGTTCCGCAACCCGAACTTCCGGGAGCGGTTGTTCGCCGCGGATCCGGGCGCGCGGCAGGAGGAGGCGGCGATTGCCGAGGGCGTCGCCGTGGACGGCACGCTGCTGGCGCCGGGCGCTCTGCCGGGCTGGTTGGAGGCGCACGCGGGGGCGCCGCTGGGTCTGGCCAGCGTGGACACCTGGGAGCTGGGCAGCGGCAGTGTCACGGCGGTGGCGCTGGCCGGGGCGCAGGACGCGGCCTGGTTCGATCCGGCGCGACTGGACGAGGCCGACGAGCGGGCGTTCGCGGGGTGGCTGGCGGACCCGGACCGGCCCAAGGTGCTGCACAACGCGAAGAACGTGACACGGGTGTTCACCGAGCACGGCTGGCGGATCGACGGCATCACGATGTGCACGGCGCTGGCCGCGTATCTGATCAAGCCGGGCCGCCGTTCGTTCGCGCTCGACGTGTTGTCGGTGGAGTACCTGGGGCGTGAGCTGGCCCCGGCGGACACCGGCAGCGGCCAGTTGGCGTTCGGCGAGGAGGACGAGGGCGACACCGCAGCCGCGGAGGCGCTGATGGCGCAGGCGCGTACGGTGCTGGACCTCGGTGAGGTGTTCGGCGGGCGGCTGCCGGAAGTGGGCGCCGTCGAGCTGCTGCACGAGGTGGAGCTGCCCACGTCGGCGCTGCTGGCCCGGATGGAGCGAACGGGTATCGCCGCCGACCGGGCGCATCTGGAGGGGTTGGAGCAGCAGTTCGCCGCGGCGGTGCAGCACGCGGTGGCGGAGGCGCACGCCTCGGTCGGGCACGAGTTCAACCTGGGGTCGCCCAAGCAGCTCCAGGAGGTGCTGTTCGGTGAGCTGGCGCTGCCCAGGACGAAGAAGACGAAGACGGGTTACACCACCGACGCGGACGCGCTGGCCTGGCTGGCCGCGCGGACCGAGCACGAGTTGCCGGTGATCATGCTGCGCCACCGGGAGCAGGCCAAGCTCCGCGTCACGGTGGAGGGCCTGGTCAAGACGGTCGCGCCGGACGGGCGTATCCACACCTCGTTCAGTCAGACGGTGGCCGCCACCGGCCGGCTGTCGTCGACGGACCCGAACCTGCAGAACGTACCGGTGCGGACGGACGAGGGCCGGGCGATCCGGCGCGGCTTCGTCGTCGGCAAGGGGTACGAGTCGCTGCTGACGGCCGACTACAGCCAGATCGAACTGCGGGTGATGGCGCATCTCTCCGAGGACGAGGGCCTGATGGCCGCGTTCGCGTCGGGGGAGGACCTGCACACCACGGTCGGCTCGCAGGTGTTCTCGGTGCCGCGGGACAAGGTGGACGCCGAGATGCGCCGCAAGATCAAGGCGATGTCGTACGGGCTGGCATACGGTCTGTCGGCGTTCGGCCTGTCGCAGCAGCTGGGGATCGAGGCGGCCGAGGCGCGGGCGCTGATGGACACCTACTTCGAGCGGTTCGGCGGGGTGCGGGACTATCTGCACCGGGTGGTGGAGGAGGCCAGGGGCACCGGGTACACCGAGACGCTGCTCGGGCGGCGCCGCTATCTGCCGGACCTCACCAGCGACAACCGGCAGCGGCGCGAGATGGCCGAGCGGATGGCGTTGAACGCCCCGATCCAGGGTTCGGCCGCGGACATCGTGAAGATCGCGATGCTGCGAGTGGACGCGGCGCTCGCCGAGCAGGCGCTGGCGTCGCGGATGCTGCTCCAGGTGCATGACGAGATCGTGCTCGAAGTCGCCCCGGGGGAGCGGGAGCAGGTCGAGGAGCTGGTGCGCCGCGAGATGTCGGGGGCGTATCCGCTGCGGGCCCCGCTGGATGTGTCGGTGGGGGTCGGCCCGGACTGGGAGTCGGCGGCGCACTGAGCGGGCGCCGGCCGGGAGGCCGTCCCGTGCGGCGGTCGGGAGGCGCTCGGCGCTGCGGACCGCAGGGGGACGGCCGGGGGGCGGTCCGGGCGGTGGGCCGGCCGCCGAAATCCGGGTGCAAGCCCGCCACTTGTGCTGACATCGCACGATACCCGTGTGAACGTGTCGCGTCCCCTCGGTGAAGGCTCTCCCGAGGAGGGCCGGGCCGTGCCCAATTGCGCCGGTTCATACCCTGTGTATGGCCCGAAGCCTGTGGTCGGGGACATGAAGTTGCCGTAGGGTCAATCGAGTTGTCGCGCCGGGACGCGCGCGCATCTCGTACGTGGGAGGGACCGCGATATGTCGGCGCGGCGGTACGGCCGAAAGCTTCGCAGGACAGCGGCGGGAACGGCGGTGGCCGCTGCGGCCATGGCCGCGCTCAGCGCGTCACAGGGCCCCGGGTTCTTCCCGGTGGCCCACGCGCACGCCGCGGCACCGGACCGGCAGGAGATCGCCGAGACACCCCCGGCCGGTCCGCAGATCGACGGCGGCTCGCCGTACACCACCGAGCTGCCGCCGCTGAACACGCCCACCGGGCCGTTCGCGCCGGCCACGCCGACCGGTACGCCCGGTGGCGGCGCGATCGTGGCGGTGCCCGGCGGCACGAGCCTGCCGACGACGGTGCTGGACGCCTACCAGCGCGCGCAGGCCGCCCTCGCCGAGAGCGACCCCGGCTGCCACCTGCCCTGGCAGCTCCTCGCGGCCATCGGCCAGGTGGAGTCGGGGCAGGCCCGCGGCGGCGCGGTCGACGCCAACGGCACCACGTACGCGCCGATCCTCGGTCCGGTCCTCGACGGCAACGGCTTCGCGAACATCAGCGACACCGACGGCGGCGCCTTCGACGGCGACCCGGTGCACGACCGGGCGGTCGGACCGATGCAGTTCATACCCTCCACCTGGGAGCGGTGGGGCGCGGACGGTAACGGCGACGGGGTCAGCAGCCCCAACAACGTCTACGACGCCGCGCTGGCCGCCGCCCACTACCTGTGCGCCGACGGCCGCGACCTGGCCGTACCGGCCGACCTGGACCGGGCGATCCTGGGCTACAACAATTCGCAGGACTACCTGAACCTGGTCAGGGCCTGGTACGAGCACTTCCTGGCGGGCGGCGCCGTCTCGGTGCCGGACCGCTCCGGCGCGCCCGGCCCCGGCGCCACCCCGCCGCCGAACACCCCGGCCCCGTCCGCGAGCCCGTCGCCGTCGCCGTCGGCGTCCGCCAGCCCCTCGCCGACGCCGTCGCTCCCGGCCGGGGGCTCGGTCTCCCCCTCGCCGAGCACGTCGCCGACCGCCGACCCCACCGGCACGCCGACCGGCGACCCCACCACGGGCGAGCCGACGACCGGGACGCCCGCGCCGACGACCGGGACGCCCGAGCCGACGACCGGGACGCCCGCGCCGAGCGACTCGCCGACCGGCACCCCGACGACGCCCGGGTGCCCCACGGACACCGCGACGCCGACCCCGACCGACAGCGTCTCGCCGTCGCCCACCGACACCGCGACGCCCGCCGGCACTCCGACCCCCGACCCGTGCGCCACCGACACCCCGACCGACGGCCCCACGCCGTCGCCGAGCGGTACTGCGGGCGAGGTCACCGGGCCCGCCGCGACCGCCGGGGTCTGAGGACCGCGAAGCCGCCGGCCGGGCGGGTGGGGCGGCGCCCTCAGCGGCGCCGCACGGCGGTGTGCCGGGTCGGCGCCGCCGCCGAAGGGTCCTCCGGCCAGGGGTGCCGGGGGTAGCGGCCACGCAGCTCCGCCCGTACCGCCCGGTAGCCCTCACGCCAGAAGGACGCCAGGTCCGCGGTCACCGCCGCGGGCCGCCCGGCCGGCGACAGCAGATGCACCAGCACCGGTACGCCCGCGACCCGCGGGGTCTCCCGCAGCCCGAACAGCTCCTGGAGCTTGACGGCCAGTACGGGCTGCTCACCGCTGTAGTCGAGCCGGATCCGGGAACCGCTGGGCACCTCCAGCCGCTCCGGGGCGAGCCGGTCGAACCGCGCGGCGTCGCCACTCGCCCACGGCAGTAGCCGGGTCAGCGCGGCGCCCGCGTCCACCCGCTCCAGGTCGGCCCGGCGGCGGGCGGTGGCCAGCTCCGGGCCCAGCCACTCCTCGGCCCGTGCCAGCAGCGTGTCCTCCGCCACGTCCGGCCACGGCTCACCCAGCACCCGGTGCAGGAACGCCGCGCGCTCCCGTACGCCCTGGGCGTCGCGCGACCAGCGCAGCAGGCCGGTGCCCTCCGCGCGCAACCCCTCGGCGAGTGCCGCCCGCAGCGCCGCCGGGTCCGGCCGCCGCAGCGGCGCCGCCGCCAGCTCCACGGCGCCCAGCCGCTCCACCCGCCGCGCCACCACGTCGCCGTCCCGCCAGCGGACCTCCTCGTAACCGGCCAGCAGCCCGCCGGCCGCGGCCCGCGCGGTCCCCTCGTCTATCACCGCCGCGACCCGTACCCGCGCCGCCGCCTTCCCGATCCCGCGGTCGGCGACCGCCACCGCGATCCACTCCGCCTCGCCGAGACCGCCCCCGACCTCGGCGGCGGTCCCGCCGACCATCAGGTACACCCCCGGTCCGCGCCGCCGCGCCACCCGCTCGGGAAACGCGTACGCGACCACCAGCCCGGCGGCGGCGTCATCCGTGAGACCGTCGCCCTCCCGACCGCGGTTCGGCGCGCTGCCGCCGCCGCTCCCGGCGTGGCCCGCGGGTCCGTTGCCGGTCCGCCCGCCGCGATGGGTTCGCCGGCTGTCGGCGGGTTCGTCGCGGCCGGTCGCCGGGTCGTCTCGCGGGCCGCCGCCCTCGTCGCCACCGTCGCCACCGCCGCCACCGCAGCCACCGCGCCTCGCGGGCTCGTCGACGGTTCGCGCGCCGTGGCGTGTCCGCTGCCCACTGGTCGGTTCGGCGTCGACGCGGTGCCCGTCGCCCCGCCCGCCGTCGTCGCCGGGGACGTCGCCGGGAACGTCGCCGGGGACGTCGCCGGGAACGTCGCCGTCCTGCCCGCCGCCTTGCCGCCCGTTCTCGGCGCGGCCGGCGCCGCTGTGCCTGCCGCCGTCAGGCCCGCCGCCGTCCCGCTCCTCGTCCGCGCGCAGCGCCGACTCCAGGCGTCGCGCCTCCGCCCGCCAGCGCGCCGCGTAGGGGTCGGAGGCCCGCCGCGCCGTGTGCCAGGCCGCGGTCAGGTCAGGGCCGTAGGAGGTGGGCAGCTCCTCGGAGAGCAGGGCGGTGATGTCGGCGGCGCGGGCCGGGCCCGCGGCCGGGGCGGCGTCCAGGAGGGCGCGGGCGAGCCGGGGGTGCAGGCCGAGCCGGGTGAGCCGGCGGCCCCGGGGGGTGGCGCGGCCCGCCGCGTCGACGGCGCCGAGGCCGAGCAGGGTCGCCCGCGCGCCGGCCAGCGCGCCCGGCGGCGGGGCGTCGAGCAGGGCCAGGCCGGCCGCGTCCGGGTCACCCCAGCAGGCGGTCTGCAGCGCGAAACCGGTGAGGTCGGCGAGCGCGATCTCGGGCGCGGGCCTGGCCGGCAGCCGCAGGTGCTCGGCCTCGGTCCAGCAGCGGTAGACCGTGCCGGGCGCCTCGCGTCCGGCACGCCCGGCCCGCTGGTCGGCGGCGGCCCGCGACGCCCTGACCGTGGCGAGCGCGCCGAGCCCGCGGGCGTGGTCCATCCGCGGCTCGCGGGCCAGCCCGCCGTCCACCACGGCCCGCACCCCGGGCACGGTCAGGCTGGACTCGGCCACCGACGTCGCCAGCAGCACCCGCCGCCGCTCCCCGGGCGCGAGCGCCGCGTCCTGTACGGCGGCCGGCGCCCGCCCGTGCAGTTGCAGGACGTCCACTCCCGTGCCGCCCAGCATCCCCGCTACCCGGGCGATCTCCCCGGTACCTGGCAGGAAGCACAGCACGTCGCCGTCCCGCTCCCGCAGCGCCCGCCGTACGGTGGCCGCCACGTGCTCCAGCAGCGCCGGGTCGACCCGCATGCCGTGCGGCGGGCGCACCGGCCGGGGCGGCGGCGCCCACCGCACGTCCACCGGGTGCAGCACGCCCTCGGCCGCCACCACGGGCGCGCCGCCGAGCAGCGCAGCCCAGGCCGCGGTGTCGGTGGTGGCGGACGCGGCCACCAGCCGCAGCTCCGGCCGCAGCAGGGTCCGTACGTCCAGCAGGAACGCCATCGCGGTGTCGGCGTCCAGGTGCCGCTCGTGGCACTCGTCCAGGATCACCGTGCCGATCCCGGCCAGCTCGGGGTCGCGCTGGAGGCGTTGCAGCAGCACGCCGGTGGTGACCACCTCCACGGTGGTGCGGGCCGACACCCGGCGCTCGCCGCGCACGGTGAAGCCGACCGTGCCGCCGACCGGTTCGCCCAGCAGCCACGCCATCCGGCGGGCGGCGGCCCGCGCAGCCATCCGCCGCGGCTCGGCCACCAGCACCCGCCCGCCGGTGGCTTCGGCGATCAGCAGCGGCACCAGGGTGGTCTTGCCGGTGCCAGGCGGCGCCGACAGCACCGCGCACCCGGGTGAGCCGAGTGCGGCCAGCAGCGCGGGCACTGCCGAGGCGACCGGCAGCGCCAGGCCCTCGGCACGTAGGGCTCGGCCGATCCCGCCGATCCCGCCGATCCCGTCGGCGCCGCCGCTCACGGGAGCCTCACGCGGCTGCCGCCGGCCGGCCGTTCCCGGTCGCCGCCCCGCGGCGGACGCGCCCAGGGGAGCGCCGCCCCCAACCCCGCCGCCGCCCCCGGATCCGCCGCCGGGGCCGGCGCGGCGCCGCCCCGGCCGGGCCCCGAACCGGTGAGCCCCCGCGGCCCGGTCCGCCGGCTCACTCCGCCACGCAGACGAAGATCGCGGTGCCCGGCAGCAGGGCGCCGCGCAGCGGCGACCAGCCGCCCCATTCCTGGTCGTTCCACGCCGGCCACTCCGGCTCCACCAGATCCACCAGCCGTAGCCCGGCCGCGGCGATCTCGCGTATCCGGTCGCCCAGGGTGCGGTGGTGCTCGACGTAGACGGCCAGGCCCCGCTCGTCCTGCTCGACGTACGGGGTGCGGTCGAAGTAGGAGGCGACCGCGGTCAGCCCCTCCCGGCCCGGCTCGTCGGGAAAGGCCCAGCGCACCGGGTGGGTGACGGAGAAGACCCAGCGCCCGCCGGGCCGCAGCACCCGCCGTACCTCCCGCTGCACCCGCGCGGTGTCCGCGATGAACGGCAGCGCGCCGTACGCGGAGCACGCGAGGTCGAAGGAGGCGTCGGCGAAGGGCAGCGCTCCCGCGTCGGCCTGCACCAGCCGCAGCGGGCCGCCCGCGGCCGGCACCTCCTCGTCGATCCGCCGGGCGTGCTGCAACTGGCGCCGGGACAGGTCGAGGGCGACCGGGTGGGCGCCGTGCGCGGCCAGCCAGCGCGAGCACTGGGCGGCGCCGGCGCCGATCTCCAGCACCGCCCGGCCCTTGAGCCCCGCGACCGGGCCCAGCAGCCCGGCGTCCGCCTCGTCCAGACCCTCCGGGCCCCAGACGAACCGGGCGTCGCCCAGGAAGTCGCCGTGCTCCAGCTGGTAGTCGTCCGCGTTGCGGTCCCACCAGTGGCGGTTGGCCCGGCTGCTCTCCGTTCCTCCGGCAATACGACGGGTAGCTTCGGGTTCGGGTGCTTGGATCATCGCGGCAGTCGTCGTACTCTCTGAAGGGACCTGTGGGCGGGTGGCTTGCGCCGGTTCGGTCTGTTACGTGCGTGGTGCGCTCTTCGTGCATTGACCGTGCACGGCTGCCCCCGTATGCTACAAGTTGCGCTGCGAGCCTGCGCGCCTCAGACCTAGCAGGCCGCGCTCGAGACTGTCGCATACCCCGCGGGCCTCAACGGCTGTCCGGCATTCGGCAGGAGCGAAAAGGGTTCCCGGCGTAGCAGTACCTACGACTTACTGTCCGTACCGGAGTCCTTTCCCTAATGACGAGCAGCACCGAGGCCCCTCGTACCACCCCGCAGGTGGCGGTCAACGACATCGGCAACGAGGAAGCCTTCCTCGCGGCGATCGACGAGACGATCAAGTACTTCAACGACGGCGACATCGTCGACGGCGTCATCGTGAAGGTCGACCGGGACGAGGTCCTGCTCGACATCGGTTACAAGACCGAAGGCGTCATTCCCTCTCGCGAGCTCTCCATCAAGCACGATGTCGACCCCAACGAGGTCGTCGCCGTGGGCGATGAGATCGAGGCGCTGGTCCTTCAGAAGGAGGACAAGGAGGGACGCCTGATCCTCTCGAAGAAGCGCGCGCAGTACGAACGCGCGTGGGGCACGATCGAGAAGATCAAGGAAGAGGACGGCATCGTCACCGGTACCGTCATCGAGGTCGTCAAGGGCGGTCTCATCCTCGACATCGGCCTGCGCGGCTTCCTGCCCGCCTCGCTCGTGGAGATGCGCCGGGTGCGCGACCTCCAGCCCTACGTGGGCAAGGAGCTCGAGGCGAAGATCATCGAGCTGGACAAGAACCGCAACAACGTGGTCCTGTCCCGCCGTGCCTGGCTGGAGCAGACCCAGAGCGAGGTCCGGCAGACCTTCCTCACCACCCTGCAGAAGGGTCAGGTGCGCTCCGGCGTCGTCTCCTCCATCGTCAACTTCGGCGCGTTCGTGGACCTCGGCGGTGTCGACGGTCTGGTGCACGTCTCGGAGCTGTCCTGGAAGCACATCGACCACCCCTCCGAGGTCGTCGAGGTCGGCCAGGAGGTCACGGTCGAGGTGCTGGACGTCGACATGGACCGCGAGCGGGTCTCGCTGTCGCTGAAGGCGACCCAGGAGGACCCGTGGCAGCAGTTCGCCCGGACCCACCAGATCGGGCAGGTCGTCCCCGGCAAGGTCACCAAGCTCGTCCCGTTCGGCGCGTTCGTCCGGGTGGACGAGGGCATCGAGGGCCTGGTCCACATCTCCGAGCTGGCCGAGCGCCACGTGGAGATCCCGGAGCAGGTCGTCCAGGTCAACGACGAGATCTTCGTCAAGGTCATCGACATCGACCTGGAGCGCCGCCGCATCTCGCTGTCGCTCAAGCAGGCCAACGAGTCGTTCGGCGCCGACCCGGCCTCGGTCGAGTTCGACCCGACCCTGTACGGCATGGCCGCGTCCTACGACGACCAGGGCAACTACATCTACCCCGAGGGCTTCGACCCCGAGACCAACGACTGGCTCGAGGGGTACGAGAAGCAGCGCGAGGAGTGGGAGGGCCAGTACGCCACCGCCCAGTCCCGCTTCGAGCAGCACCAGGCGCAGGTCATCAAGTCCCGCGAGGCCGACGAGCAGGCGGCGGCCGAAGCCGGCACCGCCGCGCCCGCCCCGGTCTCCGGCGGCGGCTCGTACTCCTCGGAGTCCGAGGACACCTCCGGCGCCCTCGCCTCCGACGAGGCCCTCGCCGCTCTCCGCGAGAAGCTCGCGGGCGGCCAGTCCTGACCCAGGACACCATGCGGTAACCGCGGGCCCGCGCTCCTCACACGAGGGGCGCGGGCCCGCGGTGGTTCCTCTTCTCCGGTCGGTTCCGGACGGTACCGGTCGGTTGCGGACGGTTCTGGTGGTTCTGGTGGTTGCGCACGGTTCCGGACGGACCTGCGGGCCCGCCGACCGTCCGCCGCCCCCCCCCGGTCCCGCCCCGGCACCGGCAACCGTGCTCCGGCACCGGCAATCCGGCGCCCGGAAACCGGGGAAGACCCCGCCCGCCGCGCGGCGGACGGGGAATGGCGAGCCCGTTCCGTTCGTTGGGTGTGACAGATAGCGAGGAGGACGCACCGTGTTGGATCCGCAGGGACTGTACGAGTACGTGCCGGGCGGGGCCGAAGCCGTCGACGAAGCGGTAGGGGACACCGGGCCCGTACTGCTGTACTACTTCGAGGGCTACATGGACGCCGGAGAGACCGGCGAGCAGGTCACCCGCCAACTGCTGGACCGCCTCGACAACCAGCTGATCGCCAGTTTCGACGCGGACCGCCTGGTCGACTACCGGGCGCGGCGCCCGCTGATGACCTTCGAGCGGGACCACTTCTCCGCGTACGAGCCGCCGGAGATCGACCTCTACCTGGTCCGGGACAGTACCGGCACCCCCTTCCTGCTGCTCGTCGGCTCCGAGCCGGACGTGGAGTGGGAACGTTTCACCGCCGCCGTGCTGCAGGTCGTCGAGCGCCTCGGGGTGCGGCTCGCCATCAACTTCCACGGCATCCCGATGGGCGTCCCGCACACCCGCCCGGTGGGCGTGACCCCGCACGGCAACCGGGTCGACCTGATGCCCGGCCACCGTGCCTGGTTCGACGAGGCCCAGGTGCCCGGCAGCGCCGCCGCCCTGCTGGAGCTGCGGCTGGCCGAGGCAGGCCGCGACGTCCTCGGTGTGGCCGCCCACGTACCGCACTACCTGGCCCGCTCCCCGTACCCGGACGCGGCGCTGGCCGTGCTGGAGACCATCACCGCCGCCACCGGCCTGGTGCTGCCCGAGATCGCGCACGCGCTGCGCAACGAGGCGCACACCGTCCGGCTGGAGATCGACCGCCAGGTCGCCGAGGGCGACAGCGAGCTGGTCTCGGTGGTGCGCGGTCTGGAGAGCCAGTACGACGCGGTGACCGGCGCGCAGAGCCGGGAGAACCTGATCGCCGAGCCCGTCGACCTGCCCTCGGCCGACGACCTCGCCGCCGAGTTCGAACGCTTCCTCGCCGACCGGGAGGACGACGGCCGCTGAGCCGCCCGGCGTCGGCGTGGCCGGCACCCGTAGGCTGTCGGCCATGCTGACAGTGGGGCTGACCGGTGGCATCGGCGCCGGCAAAAGCGAGGTGGCACGGCGGTTCGCGTCGTACGGAGCGGTGCTGATCGACTCCGACCGCATCGCCCGCGAGGTGGTGCGGCCGGGCACCGAAGGGCTGGCCGCGGTGGTCGCCGAGTTCGGGGAGCGGGTGCTGAACCCGGACGGCACCTTGGACCGGGCCGGGCTCGGCGCGATCGTCTTCGCCGACTCCGAGCGCCTCAAGGCGCTCAACGCGATCGTGCACCCGCTGGTCGGCCGCCGTTCCGCGGAGCTGCGGCAGAGCGCCGGCCCCGGCGACATCGTGGTGCACGACGTGCCGCTGCTCGCCGAGAACGGCCTGGCCGCCCGCTACGACCAGGTGGTCGTGGTGGATGTCGACCCGACGACCCAGCTGGACCGGCTGGTCCGGCTGCGCGGCATGACCGAGCACGACGCCCGGGCCCGGATCGCCGCCCAGGCCGGCCGGGAGCAGCGGCTGGCGGTGGCGACCGAGGTGATCGACAACGACGGGCCGCTGGAGGCGCTGGAGCCACAGGTCCGCGCGGTGTGGGAGCGGCTGCGCGCGCTGCTCTGAACGGGCGGGCCGGTGCGGGCGGGCCGGTCACCGGGCTGTCGCGGGCGGCGGAATGCGATTGCCGCCGGGCGTGTTGGGTATGTCTGACCGGACGACTATCGTCACCGTGGCCCGATCCAGGGGAGGCGGCCTTGACCAAACACACCCCCGAAACGCACGTCATCGACTTCCGTGCCGCTGAGCAGCTGCTCGCGGCGCGGGATCCACGCGGCGCCGTAAAGCTCCTCGACCCGGTGATCGCCGCCCATCCGGAGAACACCGCGGCCCGGCTGCTGCGCGCCCGCGCCTTCTTCGCCGCGGCCCAACTGCGGCCGGCCGAGCTGGAGTTCCAGATCGTGCTGGAGCGGGAGCCGGACAACGCGTTCGCGCACTTCGCGCTCGCCCGCACGCTGGAGCGGTCCAACCGCGCCGACGAGGCGCAGCGGCACTTCCGGCTGGCCGCCGCGCTCGACCCGCGCCCGGACTACCTGGCCGCCGCCCGCTTCGCCCCGGGCTGACCTGCTCCGCCCCGGGCTGACCTGCTCCGCCCCGGGCTGATCGGAGCCGACCCGGCTGATCCCGGGCGCGCCGCCGCGCCCGGCGGACGGCGTGCCTCCCGCCGCCGGCCGGCGGCGGTCCGGCGCCCCTGCCCATGGGTGAGGCGGAGGGCATCCGGCGGATCCCCGGCGGGCGGTCGGCCCGCACCCCGGCCCGAGCGGTGGCCGGTCGCCCGTGCGGCGGCACAGCCCCGCGCGGTCAGAACAGCGGCGCCGGCAGCACTCCCTCCAGGGCCAGCAGCGAGCGCTTGATCTCCAGGCCGCCGCCGAAGCCGCCTATGCCGCCGCCGCTCTCGATCACCCGGTGGCACGGCACGACCACCGGCAGCGGGTTGGCGGCCATCGCCACGCCCACCGCGCGGGCCGCGCCCGGCTCGCCCACCCGGTCGGCGAGATCCTGGTAGCTGGCCACCGCCCCGTACGGGACGCCGCCCGCCAGCTCCCGCAGCACCCGCCGGTTGAAGCCGGTGACCAGCGACCAGTCCAGCGGCACCGAGAAGTTCCGCAGGGCGCCCGCGAAGTAGGCGTCGAGCTGCTCGGTGATTGGTGCCAGCCGCTCCCCGTCGGCCACCGGCACACATCCCAGCCGCCGCCCGGCCGACTCCAGGGCGCGCTCCACCACCGCCCCGCCGGCCCGGAAGCACACCAGCGCCAGCCCCTGCCCGGTCCCGCCCACCAGCAGCGGTCCGATCGGCGCGTCCACCACCGTCCACGCGAGTTCCGTCACACCCGAAAGGCTAGGACGCGGGTCCGACAGCGGCCGCGCCGGGGCGCCGGCGGCGGTCCCCGGCCGATTGTCGGCGGCGGGCCGTACGGTTGACTCATGCGGCCCGTATCAGATATCGAACGCAGTGTGGCGCCCTTCGAGGTCGTCAGCCCCTTCCAGCCCAGCGGCGACCAGCCGACCGCCATCGACGACCTCGAAAAGCGCGTCCGCGCGGGTGAGCAGGACGTGGTGCTGCTCGGCGCGACCGGTACGGGCAAGTCCGCGACCACCGCGTGGATGATCGAGCGGCTCCAGCGGCCCACCCTGGTAATGGCGCCGAACAAGACCCTCGCGGCGCAGCTCGCCAACGAGTTCCGGGAGCTGCTGCCCAACAACGCCGTCGAGTACTTCGTCTCCTACTACGACTACTACCAGCCCGAGGCGTACGTCCCGCAGACGGACACCTACATCGAGAAGGACTCCTCCATCAACGAGGAGGTCGAACGGCTGCGGCACTCCGCCACCAACTCGCTGCTGACCCGGCGGGACGTGGTCGTGGTCGCCTCCGTCTCCTGCATCTACGGCCTCGGCACCCCGCAGGAGTACATCGACCGCATGGTCCGGCTCAACGTCGGGGACGTCATCGACCGCGACCAGCTGCTGCGCAGGTTCGTCGACATCCAGTACACCCGCAACGACCTGGCCTTCACCCGCGGCACCTTCCGGGTCCGCGGCGACACCGTGGAGATCTTCCCGGTCTACGAGGAGCTGGCCGTCCGGATCGAGATGTTCGGCGACGAGATCGAGGCGCTCTACACCCTCCACCCGCTGACCGGCGAGGTGATCACCGAGGACCGCCAGATCTACGTCTTCCCCGCCTCGCACTACGTGGCCGGGCCCGAGCGGATGGAGCGGGCCATCGCCGGCATCGAGCAGGAGCTGGAGGCGCAGCTGCCGCTGCTGGAGCGGCAGGGCAAGCTGCTGGAGGCCCAGCGGCTGCGGATGCGCACCACCTACGACATCGAGATGATGCGGCAGATCGGCACCTGCGCCGGCATCGAGAACTACTCGCGGCACATCGACGGCCGCGGGCCCGGCAGCGCGCCCGACACCCTGATCGACTACTTCCCCGAGGACTTCCTGCTGGTCATCGACGAGTCGCACGTCACCGTGCCGCAGATCGGCGCCATGTACGAGGGCGACGCCTCGCGCAAGCGGACCCTGGTCGACCACGGCTTCCGGCTGCCGTCGGCGCTCGACAACCGCCCGCTGAAGTGGGAGGAGTTCCAGGAGCGGGTGGGGCAGACGGTCTACCTGTCCGCGACCCCGGGCACGTACGAGCTGTCCCGCGGCGAGGGCGTGGTGGAGCAGATCATCCGGCCCACCGGCCTGGTCGACCCCGAGGTGGTCGTCAAGCCCACCGAGGGCCAGATCGACGACCTGGTGCACGAGATCCGGCTGCGCACCGAGAAGGACGAGCGGGTCCTGGTCACCACGCTGACCAAGAAGATGTCCGAGGACCTCACCGACTACCTGCTGGAGCTCGGCATCCAGGTCCGCTACCTGCACAGCGACATCGACACGCTGCGCCGGGTGGAGCTGCTGCGGGAGCTGCGGGCCGGTGAGTACGACGTGCTGGTCGGCATCAACCTGCTGCGGGAGGGCCTGGACCTGCCCGAGGTGTCGCTGGTGGCCATCCTCGACGCCGACAAGGAGGGCTTCCTGCGGTCGGGCACCTCGCTGATCCAGACCATCGGCCGCGCCGCCCGCAACGTCTCCGGGCAGGTGCACATGTACGCGGACCGGATCACCCCGGCGATGGCGAAGGCCATCGACGAGACCAACCGGCGCCGGGCGAAGCAGATCGCGTACAACGAGGAGCGGGGCGTGGACCCGCAGCCGCTGCGCAAGAAGATCGCCGGCATCCTGGACTCCTTCGCCCGCGAGGACGCCGACACCGAGGAGCTGCTGGGCTCCGGGCGGCAGCGCTCGCGCGGCAAGGCGCCGGTGCCGGGCCTGTCCGCCAAGGCCGCAGGCAAGCGAGGCGGCGCCGCGCTGCCCGCCGAGGAACTCGCCGATCTCATCGCCCAGCTGACCGAGCAGATGCACGCCGCCGCGGCCGAGCTGCAGTTCGAGGTCGCCGCCCGGCTGCGCGACGAACTGGGCGAACTGAAGAAGGAGCTGCGGCAGATGCGCGAGGTGGGAACGGCGTGACGACGCCTCGGCGGGATGGGCGCGGGGCACCGGGGGTATGCCCCGCGATCCGGCCGTGAACCGGCTGGAATCCGCTGCCGACGAACCGGGAACCCCCCGCGCGGCGTCTTGTTAGGGTGCGGAACACGTACCGCACACGACGGCGTGACGGGTGAGAGGGGACAGCGCGTGACGGTCAATATGACCAAGGGGCAGAAGATCAGCCTGAGCAAGGCCGACGGGGGTTCACTGACCGCGGTCAGGATGGGGCTCGGCTGGCAGGCCGCACCGCGTCGCGGGCTGTTCGGCAGCCGGACCCGGGAGATCGACCTGGACGCCTCCGCGGTCCTCTTCGCCGACAAGCAGCCGGTCGACGTGGTGTTCTTCCGGCACCTCACCAGCGATGACGGCTCGGTCCGGCACACCGGGGACAACGTGGTCGGCGGCGCCGGACAGGGCGGCGACGACGAGTCGATCCTGGTCGACCTGCAGCGGGTTCCGGTGCACGTCGACCAGATCATCTTCACGGTGAACTCCTTCACGGGCCAGACCTTCGCCGAGGTGCAGAACGCGTTCTGCCGGCTGGTGGACGAGACCAACGGCCAGGAGCTCGCCCGGTACACCCTCACCGGCGGCGGCCCGTACACCGCGCAGATCATGGCGAAGGTGCAGCGCGGCCAGGGCGGTTGGTCGATGACCGCGATCGGCGTCCCCGCCAACGGACGCACCTTCCAGGACCTGATTCCGGCCATCCTGCCCGCGCTGTAACGGGCGACCCGGCCGCGGCGACGGCGGCCGGAGCAGACGACCGGTCGGAACGGACGCCCCGGCCGGGACAAGAGAACACGAACAACGGGAACGGGGGCGGTGGACATGACTGCCGAACTGGTCCGCGGGCAGAACCACCCGCTGCCCGGCAGCCGGCTGGAGATCCGGGTATCGGCGGGCACCCCGGTGGTGGCCGCGGTCACCCTCGGGGACGAGCAGGGCCGGGTCGTCGGCGACGCCGGGTGGCTCGCCCATCCCGGCACGCCCACCCTGCCCGGTGTCGAGGTGCCCCGGCAGGCCGCCGCCGACCACCGGCTGGCGCTGGACCTGGGGGCCATGCCGGAGCCGGTGTGCCGGGTGCACGTCCTGCTGGCGCTGCCCGGCAGACGCCAGGGGGCGCCCGCCGACTTCGGCGCCGCCCCCGCCCCGCACCTGTCCGTCACCACGCCCGACGGCACCCCGGCGGCCGGCTTCACCATCACCGGGCTCGGCGCCGAGACGGCCCTGCTGGCGGTGGAGCTGTACCGGCGGGAGGGCGGCTGGAAGGTCCGCGCGGTCGGCCAGGGCTACGCCGGCGGGCTGTCGGCGCTGCTGCTCGACCAGGGGGTGCCGGAGCCGGCCGCGGTCGCCGGGGAGATCTACGCGGCGGTCGAGCGGGAGCAGTCCCGTTCGGTCGCGCTGCCCGGCCCGAGCGCGGCGCCCGCGACCGCGGCGCAGGCAGCGCCCGCGACCGCCGTCCCCGAGCAGCCCGCCGCCCCGACCGCCCCGACCGCCCCGACCGCCCCGACCGCCCCGACCGCCCCGACCGCCCCGACCGCCCCGACCGCCCCGACCGCCCCGACCGCCCCGACCGCCCCGACCGCCCCGACCGCCCCGACCGCCCCGACCGCCCCGACCGCCCCGACCGCCCCGACCGCCCCGACCGCCCCGACCGCCCCGACCGCCCCGACCGCCCCGACCGCCCCGACCGCCCCGACCGCCCCGACCGCCCCGACCGCCCCGACCGCCCCGACCGCCCCGACCGCCCCGACCGCCCCGACCGCCCCGACCGCCCCGACCGCCCCGACCGCCCCGACCGCCCCGACCGCCCCGACCGCCCCGACCGCCCCGACCGCCCCGACCGCCCCGACCGCCCCGACCGCCCCGACCGCC
The DNA here is from genome assembly GCF_031844685.1 of Streptomyces sp. ITFR-21. NCBI lineage: Bacteria > Bacillati > Actinomycetota > Actinomycetes > Kitasatosporales > Streptomycetaceae > Actinacidiphila > Actinacidiphila sp. ITFR-21. Next base: position 1,233,521 of record NZ_CP134605.1, on the reverse strand, counting down.
CCGACCGCCCCGACCGCCCCGACCGCCCCGACCGCCCCGACCGCCCCGACCGCCCCGACCGCCCCGACCGCCCCGACCGTGCCGGCTGATTCCCCCGCCGCCGCGTCCGCCGCCGAGGACACCGCCACGGGCATCGACTACCGCCACCCGCGGCGCCGTACCGCCGCTGCCGCCGGGCCGCCGCAGCCCGGGTCCGGCCGGGCCGGGTCGGCCCAGGCCGTTCCGCCCCAGGCGCCGCCGTACCCGGCCCGCCCCGGGCAGGTCCCCCCGGTGCCGGAGTACGAACCGCCCGCCCCGCCCGTGCCCGGCCCGGGAGAGGGCGGCGCCCCGCCGGTCCCGGTGGCCGGCGACGCCGCCGGCTGGACGATGGAGGAGCGGCTGCACAACCAGGTCTGGGGGATGTTCGAGGACCTGACCCGTAGCGTCGCCGCCTACCGCAGCGCCGCGGACTTCGCCCAGTCCCGCTACGAACAGGAGCTGGACCGGCTGCTCGCCGACCCGGCCGCCCGCGGCGGGCCCGCCGCCGAGGCCGCCAGGGACGAGGCGCAGTTCAAGCAGGTCGCGCTGGTCGACCAGGCCAGGGCGGTGCTGGAGCGGGACCTCGCCCAGCTCACCGCCGAGGCCGAGGTGGTCGAACCCGCGCTGCCGACGGCCTTCGCCGGCTGGGAGAACCCGGTGTGGCACGCCTACCGGGTGCCCGCCGAGCCGCCGATGGCCGTACGGCTGGGCAGCCTCACCCTGCCCGAGGCGCCCGAACTGCGAATTCCGCTGCTGGCCCGGCTGCCGCTGGACCGCGGTCTGTGGGTCGACAGCGCCGAGGACCACCGGGCGGCCATGGAGACCGCGGTCGCCATCGCCGCCCGGCTGCTGGCCTCGCACCCGGCCGGCCGCTTCACCGTGGACACCCTGGACCCGGCCGGCTCGGCCACCGCGGCCTTCGCGCCGCTGTACGGCAGCGGCGCCGCGGAGCCCGCGCCGGCGGCCGGTGCCGCCGGGGTGAGCGAGGTGCTGGCCCGGCTGACCGAGCGTGTCGACCTGCTGCAGATGGCGATGCGCGGCGGTGCGGCCGACGCGCTGCCGCCCGGTTTCGACACCGCCGGGCAGCTGCTGGTCGTCAACGAGTTCCCGTACGGCTTCGACGACCGCGCCGTCACCCAGCTGCGCTATCTCGCCGACGAGGGTCCCGCCGCCGGCGTGCACCTGCTGCTGGTCGCCGACCGGGCGGACGCCGAGCAGTACGGGCCGGTGCTCGACCCGCTGTGGCGCTCACTGCTGCGGCTCACCCCGCTGCCCAGCGACCACCTCGCCGACCCCTGGGTCGGACACGCGTGGACCTACGAGCCGGCCCTCGTACCACCGGGCAGCCAGGTGCTCACCCAGGTCCTGCGCCGCCTGGCGGCCGCCCGCTTGACCTAGGGATCTTTCGGGTGGATTTCCGCGGCGTCGGCGGCCCCGGCCCGCACGCCTGCCGCGTTCCCGCCGGTCGGCGGCACACCGCGCCGCCTCCCTCCTCGGCCGCGCACGCGCACGCACCGGACCCCGCTCCCCGACCCGCGCAGATCCACCCGACAGCCGCGAGCCCGCGCCCCGGCCGCTCGCCCCTTTCGGCTGGCTGGCGCAATCCGACCGACCTTTTACCATAAGAAAGCTTTGCCTTGTACATTTGGGACTAATTTTACTCTTCCTTGGTGATTCATGTACCTTTCAAGGACCGACGAATCACCGGAGGATCAGTGGACGTTTCCCTCACCCTCTGGGCGCTCACCATCGCAGGACTGTGTGCCCTGATCGCCACCGACTTCCTCGTCGGCCGCAACCCGCACGACGTGTCCGTGCGGGAGGCCGGCATCTGGACGGTCGTGTGGGTCGCGCTCGCCGGGCTCTTCGGCCTCGGACTGCTGCTCTTCAGCGGCGGCCAGCCGGCCGGGGAGTTCTTCGCCGGATACATCACCGAGAAATCACTCAGCGTCGACAACCTCTTCGTCTTCGTACTGATCATGGCGAAGTTCGCGGTGCCCTCGCAGTACCAGCAGCGGGTGCTGCTGGTCGGCGTGCTGATCGCGCTGGTGCTGCGGACGGTGTTCATCGCGGCCGGCGCCACCATCATCGCCAGCTTCTCCTGGGTGTTCTTCATCTTCGGCGCCTTCCTGATCTGGACCGCGTGGAAGCTGATCAAGGAAGCCCGCGCGGATGAGGAGGAGTCGGAGTTCGAGGAGAACCGGCTGCTCAAAGCGGTCGAGAAGCGGATCCCGTCCACCGACCGCTACCACGACACCCGGCTGTTCGTCACCGAGAACGGCAGGCGGCTGATGACGCCGATGCTGGTGGTGATGCTCGCCATCGGCACCACCGACGTGCTGTTCGCGCTCGACTCGATCCCGGCGATCTTCGGCCTCACCCAGGACCCGTACATCGTGTTCACCGCCAACGCCTTCGCGCTGATGGGGCTGCGGCAGCTGTACTTCCTGATCGGCGGGCTGCTGAAGAAGCTGGTCCACCTGTCGTACGGGCTGTCGGTGATCCTCGGGTTCATCGGCGTGAAACTGGTGCTGCACGCGCTGCACGAGGCCGGGGCGCACGTCCCGGAGATCTCCACCCCGGTCTCCCTCGGGGTGATCGTGCTGGTACTCGGGGTGACGACGGTGACCAGCCTGACGGCCTCCCGCAAGCAGGCCGTGGCCGCCGAGGAGTCCGAGAAGCCGCGGGTCAACGCCTGACCCGCACGTGGACGGCCCCCGCCAGGGGCTAGCGTGGCCCCGATGGGGGTCCCCCCGCCGCACGGCGGGGGAGCGCGGTTCACGTGGAAAGGCGCCGATGTGGCGGGCATTCAGGCTCTCCCCGAGCTGACCGGACCCCGGTTCTTCGACTCCTGGCAGCTCGACGGCTTCGCGCTCGCGGCCGTCCTGCTGCTCGGGGCGGCCTACGCGTACGGGGTGCGCCGCCGGCTGCGCTCCGGGCAGGGCTGGCCGCTGTGGCGTACCGCCGCCTTCTTCGTGCTCGGCCTGGGCACCATGGTCGTCGCCACGATGTCCGCGCTCGCGGTCTACAACCGGGTGCTGTTCTGGCCGGCCGCCGTACAGAACATCCTGCTCGACCTGTTCGCGCCGCTCGGCCTGGCCCTCGGCGACCCGCTCGCGCTCGCCTCGCCGACCGGCCGGCTCCGCCGCGTCTTCGGCTCACAGGCCGCTCGCGCGCTGACGTATCCGCTGGTCAGCTCGGTGCTGGTGCTGGTCTCCGAGCTGACGATCTATTTCACGCCGTACTTCGCCACCGCGCTCGGCAATTCGCCGGTGCGGCAGCTGATGCACCTCCAGCTGCTGCTCACCGGGTGTCTGTTCGTCCTGCCCGTGCTCAGCCGGCAGGAGCTGCTGCCGAGCTGGTGCAGCCATCCGGTACGTGCCGCCCTGGTGTTCTTCGACGGCCTCTTCGACTCGGTGCCCGGCATCGTGGTGATGACCAGCGGCACCACGGTCGCCGGCCGCTGGTACACCGCCCATCCCCGCAGCTGGGGGCCCTCCGTGCCGTACGACCAGAAGCTCGGCGGCGGCCTGATGATCACCCTCGCGGAGCTGGTCGCGCTGCCGTTCCTGCTGCTGGTCTTCCTGGAGTGGTGGCGGGCCGAGCGGGAGCGGACGGCGGTGCTGGACGCCAGGCTGGACCGGGAGGCCGCCGCTGCCGCCGCTGCCCGGCCGGCCGCCGCTGCCCCGGGCCCGGCGGCCCCGGCGGTCGGCGCCCCTCAGGCCGTTCGCGCCGCCGACGTCCCCCTGGAGCCCGGGATGACCCGCCCCTGGTGGGAGACCGACCAGGGTGAGGTCGGCATGCGGATGCGCGGCGAGGGCTGACCACCGCCGGGGGCCCTCCGACGAGGCGGCCGGGGCCGGTCCACCCGACCCGGCCGCGTTGTCAGAGGGTGGGCATAGGCTCGAACCATGCTCCGCCGCACCCCGTCCGCAGGCCCTGAGGCCCGTCGTCGGGATGTCCGCGGTGTCGCGGGGTCCGGCACACGCGTCCGCCAGGTTCCCGTCGCTCGGCGGCGCACCGCGTCGCCTCCCTCCTCCGCCCCGCGGCCGCACGCCTCACCCGCGGGGATCCTGCCGACAGGCCCCGGCCGCTCACCAGCCGCGCTCGCGCCACTCCGCCAGGTGCGGGCGCTCCGCGCCCAGCGTGGTGTCGTCGCCGTGGCCGGGATAGACCCAGGTCTCGTCGGGCAGGACGTCGAAGAGCTTGGCGGTGACACCGTCGAGGAGCGTGGCGAAGGCCACCGGGTCGTCGTGGGTGTTGCCCACGCCGCCCGGGAAGAGGCAGTCGCCGGTGAAGACGTGCGGGTGGCCGTGCGGGTCGTCGTAGACCAGCGCGATGCTGCCCGGGGTGTGGCCGACCAGGTGCCGGGCGGTGAGGGTGACCTCGCCCAGCGTGACGGTGCCGCCGTCGTCGACCAGGACGTCGGTGGGGACGGGGATGCCGGGGGCGTCCGCGCGTCCGGCGTAGGTGCGCGCGCCGGTCGCGGCCACCACGCCGGCCAGGGCCTGCCAGTGGTCGCCGTGCCGATGGGTGGTGACGACCGCGCCGACACCGTCCGCGCCGATGACCTCCAGCAGCACGTCCGGCTCGGCCGCCGCGTCGATCAGCAGCTGCTCGTCGGTGGACCGGCAGCGCAGCACGTACGCGTTGTTGTTCATGGGACCGACCGCCACCTTGGTGATGATCAGGTCCTTCAGCTCGTGCACGTCGGGCGTGCCGCCGACCGTGACCTCTCCCGTGTACGCCATGGCGCCAGCCTAGGGCCTGTCGAGCGCCGCCCCCGGCCACACGATCGGGTGAAGACGGCGGTACCGGCCCTTCAATCGAATGTGCGTGCTATACGCTCGGCGGTGTCGGTGCGGCTGTCGCCGCCCGGAGGCACTGCCCGAGAACGACGCAGGACCGACCGGCACCACCGACGAGCACAGTGGAAGAAATGCCGTGCCCGCCCCGTTTAGGCTGACTGGGGGGTGCCGACCAATCCCCCCTCCTATGAAAGGTGCGCACTGGCGTGGCCGATCGACTCACCGTCCGTGGCGCTCGCGAGCACAATCTGCGGAACGTCTCGCTGGATCTGCCCAGGGACTCGCTCATCGTCTTCACCGGCCTGTCCGGGTCCGGCAAGTCCTCGCTGGCCTTCGACACGATCTTCGCCGAGGGCCAGCGCCGCTACGTGGAGTCACTGTCCTCGTACGCCCGGCAGTTCCTGGGCCAGATGGACAAGCCGGACGTCGACTTCATCGAGGGCCTCTCGCCGGCCGTCTCGATCGACCAGAAGTCCACCTCGCGCAACCCGCGCTCCACCGTCGGCACCATCACCGAGGTCTACGACTACCTGCGGCTGCTCTTCGCCCGCATCGGCAAGCCGCACTGCCCGGAGTGCGGGCGGCCCATCGCCCGGCAGTCCCCGCAGGCCATCGTGGACCGGGTGCTGGAGCTGGAGGAGGGCAGCCGTTTCCAGGTGCTCGCCCCGTTGGCGCGCGAGCGCAAGGGCGAGTTCGTCGACCTGTTCGGCGATCTCCAGACCAAGGGCTACAGCCGGGCCCGGGTGGACGGCGTCACCGTCCAGCTCACCGACCCGCCCAAGCTCAAGAAGCAGGAGAAGCACACCATCGAGGTGGTCGTCGACCGCCTCACCGTCAAGGACTCCGCCAAGCGCCGCCTGACCGACTCGGTGGAGACCGCGCTCGGCCTGTCCGGCGGCATGGTCGTCCTGGACTTCGTCGACCTGCCGGAGGACCACCCGCAGCGCGAGCGGATGTTCTCCGAGCACCTCTACTGCCCGTACGACGACCTGTCCTTCGAGGAGCTGGAGCCGCGCTCCTTCTCCTTCAACTCGCCCTTCGGCGCCTGCCCGGACTGCACCGGCATCGGCTCCCGGATGGAGGTCGACCCGGAGCTGATCGTCCCGGACGAGGAAAAGACGCTGGAGGAGGGCGCCATCGCGCCCTGGACCGGCGGCATGACCAAGAGCTACTTCGACCGGCTGGTCCAGGGACTTGCCGCCGAGCTGGGCTTCCGTACCGACATCCCGTTCGCCGGGCTGCCCGCCCGGGCCAGGAAGGCGCTGCTCCACGGCCACAAGTCGCAGGTCCGGATCGCCTACAAGACCCGGTACGGGCGTGAGCGGGCCTACAACGCGCAGTTCGAGGGCGCCATCCCGTTCGTCAAGCGCCGCCACCAGGACTCCGAGAGCGACTCCAGCCGGGAGCGCTTCGAGGGGTACATGCGGGAGGTGCCCTGCCCGACCTGCAAGGGCAGCAGGCTCAAGCCGATCGTGCTGGCCGTCACCGTGCAGGACCGGTCGATCGCCGACATCTCGGCGATGTCGATCAGCGACTGCGCCGAGTTCCTCGGCGCGATGAAGCTGAACGACCGGGACAGGACGATTGCCGAACGGGTACTCAAGGAGGTCAACGAGCGGCTGAGGTTCCTGGTCGACGTCGGCCTGGACTACCTCTCGCTGAACCGCGCGGCCGGCACCCTGTCCGGCGGCGAGGCCCAGCGGATCCGGCTCGCCACCCAGATCGGCTCCGGCCTGGTCGGCGTGCTCTACGTCCTGGACGAACCGTCCATCGGCCTGCACCAGCGCGACAACCACCGGCTGATCGAGACCCTGGTACGGCTGCGCGACCTCGGCAACACCCTGATCGTGGTCGAGCACGACGAGGACACCATCAAGACCGCCGACTGGGTGGTGGACATCGGCCCCGGCGCCGGTGAGCACGGCGGCAACGTGGTGCACTCCGGCTCACTCGAAGAGCTGCTGGCCAACGACGAGTCGCTGACCGGTCAGTACCTGTCCGGCAAGCGCTCCATCCCCACCCCCGCGGCGCGGCGGCCCATCGACCGGGAGCGGCAGCTGACCGTGCACGGCGCCCGCGAGCACAACCTGCGGGACGTCGACGTGTCCTTCCCGCTGGGTGTGCTCACCGCCGTCACCGGCGTGTCCGGATCCGGCAAGTCCACCCTGGTCAACGACATCCTGTACACCCACCTGGCCCGCGAGCTGAACGGCGCCCGCAGCGTGCCCGGCCGGCACACCCGGGTGGACGGCGACGACCTGGTAGACAAGGTGGTACACGTCGACCAGTCGCCGATCGGCCGCACCCCGCGGTCCAACCCGGCCACGTACACCGGTGTCTTCGACAACGTCCGCAAGCTGTTCGCGGAGACGACGGAGGCCAAGGTCCGTGGCTACCTGCCGGGCCGCTTCTCCTTCAACGTCAAGGGCGGCCGCTGCGAGAACTGCGCGGGCGACGGCACCATCAAGATCGAGATGAACTTCCTGCCGGACGTCTACGTCCCGTGCGAGGTGTGCCACGGCGCCCGGTACAACCGGGAGACCCTGGAGGTGCACTACAAGGGCAAGTCCATCGCCGAGGTGCTGGACATGCCGATCGAGGAGGCGCTGGACTTCTTCGAGGCGGTGCCGAACATCGCCCGTCACCTGCGCACCCTGCACGAGGTCGGCCTCGGGTACGTCCGGCTCGGGCAGTCGGCCCCGACGCTGTCCGGTGGCGAGGCGCAGCGTGTCAAGCTCGCGTCCGAGCTGCAGAAGCGGTCCACCGGCCGGACCGTCTACGTCCTGGACGAGCCGACCACCGGTCTGCACTTCGAGGACATCAGCAAGCTGATCAAGGTGCTGTCCGGGCTGGTCGACAAGGGCAACTCGGTGATCGTCATCGAGCACAACCTGGACGTCATCAAGACCGCGGACTGGGTGATCGACATGGGCCCCGAGGGCGGCAACGGCGGCGGTCTGGTGGTCGCCGAAGGCACCCCGGAGCAGATCGCCGGGGTCCCGGCCAGCCACACCGGCAAGTTCCTGCGGGACATCCTCGACCCGGACGCGGTCAGCGACGCCGCGGCGGTCCCGGCGCCGAGGAAGCGGGCCGCCGCCGCGAAGAAGGCCGCGCCCCGCAAGCGCGCGGTCGGCAGCAAGGCGTAGGCACCCGGCGGTGGCGGGGCCCGGCCCGGGGGCAGCCGTCCTCCCGAGCCGGGCCGCCCGCAACCCCTGGCCGGGAGAGGCGTCCCGAGCGGGTCGGCCGCCGCGCCCGGTCCGGGGGAGCCGTCGAAGCGGGTCGGCCGCCGTGCCTGGCCTGGGGCGGGCCGTCCCGGGCTGGCCGCCGCGCCTGGTCCGGGGGCCGTCCCGAGCGGCCCGAGGGCCACTCCGGACCCCCGGGACGCCGCCGGGGCGATCCCCCCGCCGGGGGCACTGCCGCCGGGGGCGGGACGCGGGAGCCCGGGATGCGAAGGCGGCGGGGTGCGAAGGGGGCCGACAGCCTCGGGACGTAAGGTACGGGTCGCACGCCGCACTCGTACCGCCCGTACCGCTGGAGCGCCCATGCCCACCGAACCGCCCACCGAACCGCCCACCGAACCGCCCGCCGTATCGGCCGCCGCCCCGAGCACGGTTCCGGCCGTGCCCCCGGCCACGGGTCCCGCCGCGCCCCCGGCCGTGGTCGCGGGCGTCCCGGCGAGCCGCCGCGCCGTGCTGAGGGGCGCCGTGCTGGCCGGAGCGGTCGGAGCGGCCGGGGTGGGACTGACCGCGTGCGGCGGCGCGGGCGGCTCGGCGGACAGGCCCGCCGGACCGGTGGAGCTGGGCGCCGCCACCGACGTCCCGGTCGGCGGGGCCAAGCTCTACCGGGACGACAAGGTCGTGGTCTCCCAGCCGGCGCAGGGCACCTTCAAGGCGTTCAGCGCGGTCTGCACCCACCAGGGCTGCGTAGTGGACTCCGTGGACGGCACCACGGTCTCCTGCCCGTGCCACGGCAGCCGGTTCGACGCGCTGACCGGCGCTGTCGTCCAGGGCCCGGCCACCAGGCCGCTGCCCGCCGTCGCCGTCAAGGAGACCGGCGGCACGCTCACCGCGGGCCCCGCCGCCTGAACCGGCGGCCCCGGCCGGCCCGGAGCCGGGCGGGAGCGGGCGGCGGCAGGAACCGGCGGCGCGGGTCGCGGACGGCGCCGCCGCCGTGGGGCCGCTTCCCTGTCACACGGCGCCGCCGCCGTGGGGCCGCTTCCCTGTCACACGCCGCCAGTAGGGTGGGAACCATGGCAGACCCCAGCAGCTACCGACCAAAGCCGGGCCAGATCCCCGACTCTCCCGGGGTCTACAGGTTCCGGGACGAGCACCGCCGGGTGATCTACGTCGGCAAGGCGAAGAGCCTGCGGCAGCGCCTGTCCTCGTACTTCCAGGACATCACCAATCTGCACCAGCGCACGGCCACCATGGTCACCACGGCCGCCTCCGTGGAGTGGACGGTGGTCTCCACCGAGGTCGAGGCGCTCCAGCTGGAGTACTCCTGGATCAAGGAGTACGATCCGCGGTTCAACGTCAAGTACCGCGACGACAAGAGCTATCCGTCGCTGGCCGTCACCATGCACGAGGAGTTCCCCCGGGTCCAGGTGATGCGCGGCCCCAAGCGCAAGGGCGTGCGCTACTTCGGCCCGTACGCGCATGCGTGGGCGATCCGCGAGACCGTCGACCTGCTGCTGCGGGTCTTCCCGGTCCGCACCTGCTCCGCCGGGGTGTTCAAGCGCTCCGCGCAGATCGGCCGCCCCTGCCTGCTCGGCTACATCGGCAAGTGCTCGGCGCCCTGTGTCGGCCGGGTCAGCCCCGATGAGCACCGCGAACTCGCCGAGGAGTTCTGTGACTTCATGGCGGGCCACGCCGGCACCTATCTGCGCCGGCTGGAGCAGCGGATGAAGGACGCGGCGACCGCCATGGAGTACGAGCAGGCGGCCCGGCTGCGCGACGACCTGGAGGCGCTGCGCCGCGCCATGGAGAAGAACGCGGTCGTGCTCGCCGACGCCACCGACGCCGACCTGATCGCCGTCGCCGAGGACGAACTCGAAGCCGCCGTGCAGATCTTCCACGTCCGCGGCGGCCGGGTGCGCGGCCAGCGCGGCTGGGTCACCGACAAGGTCGAGGCCGTCGACACCGCGGGGCTGGTCGAGCACGCCGTCCAGCAGCTCTACGGGGACGAGAGCGGCGACGCCGAGCAGTCCGGCGGCAGCGGCGGCGTACCGAAGGAAGTGCTGGTTGCGGTGCTGCCCGAGCCGGCCGCCCCGCTCACCGACTGGCTGAGCGACCGGCGCGGCTCCCAGGTCAGCCTGCGGGTGCCGCGGCGCGGCGACAAGAAGGACCTGATGGCCACCGTGCAGCGCAACGCCTCCCAGGCGCTGGCCCTGCACAAGACCAGGCGCGCCTCCGACCTGACCACCCGGTCCCGGGCGCTGGAGGAGATCGCCGCCGCCCTGGACCTGGACAGCGCGCCGCTGCGTATCGAGTGCTACGACATCAGCCACCTCCAGGGCGAGGACGTGGTGGCGTCCATGGTGGTCTTCGAGGACGGCCTGGCCCGCAAGAGCGAGTACCGCCGCTTCCAGATCAAGTCGTTCGCCGGCCAGGACGACGTGCGGTCGATGCACGAGGTGATCTCCCGCCGCTTCCGCCGCTACCTCCAGGAGAAGCAGCGCACCAGTGAGTGGCAGGAGCAGGACGGCGTCAACGGTGTGAACGGCCCCGACGGGGCCGGCGGCCTCGGCAGCCCCGGCGCGATCCCCGGGACCGGCGGGACCGGCGAGGCGGCCGGCGGTCCGGTCGACCCGGACACCGGCCGCCCCCGCAGGTTCGCCTACCCCCCGCAGCTGGTCGTCGTCGACGGCGGGCAGCCGCAGGTCGCCGCCGCCCGCCGGGCACTGGCCGAGCTGGGGATAGCCGATGTCGCGGTCTGCGGGCTGGCCAAGCGGCTGGAAGAGGTGTGGCTGCCGGGCGAGGACGACCCGGTGATCCTGCCCCGTACGAGTGAAGGTCTGTATCTCCTGCAGCGGGTCCGCGACGAGGCCCACCGGTTCGCCATCAACTACCAGCGCACCAAGCGCTCCAAGTCGATGAAGGCCGGGGTGCTCGACACCGTGCCCGGCCTCGGGGAGACGCGCAGGCAGGCCCTGCTCAAGCACTTCGGCTCGCTGAAGCGGCTGCGCTCGGCGACCGTCGAGGAGATCTGCGAGGTCCCGGGGATCGGCCGCCGCACGGCGGAGACGGTCGCCGCCGCCCTGGCAGCCGCGGCCCCGGCCGCACCCGCGGTGAACACCGCGACCGGGGAGATCATCGAAGAAGACGCTGGGACACCGGCCCCGCCGGCGCCGGTCCCGTCCGACCATCGGGGGAAGAGCACATGAGCGAGCAGGACGAGCATCCGCACGACAAGCACGGTGAGCGGCACGACGAGCGACACGGCGCGCGGCACGGTGAGCGGCACGACGAGCGGCACGGCGCGCAGGGCAGCGCGGACACGGCCGGCGGCGCGGCGGGCGAGGCCGCGGAGGCCATCCCGGAACTGGTGATCATCTCCGGCATGTCCGGGGCCGGCCGCAGCACCGCGGCCAAGTGCCTGGAGGACCTCGGCTGGTTCGTGGTCGACAACCTGCCGCCCGCGCTGATCCCCACCATGGTCGACCTCGGCGCCCGCTCCCAGGGCAACGTGGCGCGTATCGCGGTCGTGGTGGACGTCCGCGGCCGGCAGTTCTTCGACAACCTCCGTGAGTCGCTGTCCGACCTCGCCGCCCGCGGCGTCAGGCGCCGGGTGATCTTCCTCGAAGCATCCGACGACGCCCTGGTCCGCCGCTTCGAGTCGGTCCGCCGCCCGCACCCGCTCCAGGGCCCCGGCCGGATCGTGGACGGCATCGCCGCCGAACGCGACCTGCTGCGCGAACTGCGCGGCGACGCCGACCTGGTGATCGACACCTCCAGCCTCAACGTGCATGAACTTCGCGCCAAACTCGACGCGCGGTTCGCCGGCGACGAGGAACCGGAACTACGGGCGACCGTCATGTCGTTCGGATACAAGTACGGGCTGCCGGTCGACGCCGACCTGGTGGTGGACTGCCGCTTCCTGCCCAACCCGCACTGGGTGCCGGAGCTGCGGCCCTTCACCGGCCTCAACGACGAGGTGTCCCAGTACGTGTTCAACCAGCCCGGCGCCAAGGAGTTCCTGGACCGGTACGCCGAGCTGCTGCACATCATCGCGGCGGGCTACCGGCGCGAGGGCAAGCGCTATGTGACGATCGCCGTCGGCTGTACGGGCGGCAAGCACCGCAGCGTGGCGATGTCGGAACGGCTGGCGGCGCGGCTGGCGGCGGACGGAGTGGAGACGGTGACAGTGCACAGGGACATGGGGCGCGAGTGATCATGACGGGTCGGCGGCGCCGGGGGACGGCCCGCCGTTCCGGGGTGCCGCCCAAAGTGGTCGCGCTGGGAGGCGGCCACGGACTGGCCGCCTCCCTGGCCGCGCTGCGCCGGATCACCGGCGACCTGACCGCGGTGGTCACCGTCGCCGACGACGGGGGCTCCAGCGGCCGGCTGCGCACCGAGATGGGCGTGCTGCCGCCCGGCGACCTGCGCAAGGCGCTCGCCGCGCTGTGTGGCGACGACGAATGGGGCCGGACCTGGGCCAAGGTGGTCCAGCACCGCTTCGTCAGCGGCGGCGACCTGCACGGCCACGCGGTCGGCAATCTGCTGATCGTCGCCCTGTGGGAGCAGCTCAACGACGAGGTGGCCGCGCTGGAGTGGGTCGGCCGGCTCCTCGGCGCGCACGGCAGGGTGCTGCCGATGTCCGCGGTCCCGCTCGACCTGCACGCCATCGTCCGCGGCCACGACCCGGCCCGCCCGGACGAGATCTCCACCGTCCGCGGCCAGGCCACCGTCGCGCTCACCCCCGGCGAGGTGCTGGAGGTCCAGGTGCTGCCCGCCGACCCGCCGGCCGTCCCCGAGGCGGTGAAGGCGGTGCTGGACGCGGACTGGGTGGTGCTGGGCCCCGGTTCGTGGTTCTCCTCGGTCATCCCGCACCTGCTGGTACCGGAGTTGGCCGACGCGCTGATGACCACCAGGGCCCGCCGGGTGCTCACCCTCAACCTCGCGCCGCAGCCGGGGGAGACCGAGGGATTTTCTCCGCAGCGTCACTTGGAGGTTTTGGGACGACACGCCCCTAAACTCACCATCGACGTGGTTCTCGCCGACGAGGCCGCCGTACCTGATCGCGCCAGCCTCGCCGAGGCGGCGGAGCGATTGGGGGGTACGGTTGAGCTGGCCCCGGTCGCCGCCCCCGACGGGCCGCGGCACGACCCGGAGTTGTTGGCCGCCGCGTATGACCGGATTTTTCGTATGCGTGGAAGGATCGGCCCATGGCGATGACGGCAGCGGTGAAGGACGAGATCTCCCGGCTCCCCGTCACCCGGACCTGCTGCCGCAAGGCGGAGGTCTCGTCGATCCTGCGGTTCGCGGGCGGCTTGCACCTGGTGAGCGGTCGGATCGTGATCGAGGCGGAGCTGGACACCGGGATCGCCGCCCGGCGGTTGCGCAAGGACATCCTGGAGATCTTCGGTCACACCTCGGACCTGGTGGTGATGGCGCCCGGCGGGCTGCGCCGCGGCAGCCGGTACGTGGTGCGGGTGGTGGCGGGCGGTGACCAGCTGGCCCGGCAGACCGGCCTGGTCGACGGCCGCGGCCGGCCGATCCGCGGCCTGCCCCCGCAGGTGGTCTCCGGCGCGACCTGCGACGCGGAGGCGGCCTGGCGGGGCGCGTTCCTGGCGCACGGCTCGCTGACCGAACCGGGCCGCTCCTCCTCGCTGGAGGTGACCTGCCCCGGCCCGGAGGCCGCGCTCGCCCTGGTCGGCGCCGCCCGCCGACTGCAGATCCCGGCCAAGGCCCGCGAGGTCCGCAACGTGGACCGGGTGGTGGTCCGCGACGGCGACGCGATCGGCGCGCTGCTGACCCGGCTCGGCGCGCACGACTCGGTGCTGGCCTGGGAGGAGCGCCGGATGCGGCGCGAGGTGCGGGCGACCGCCAACCGGCTGGCCAACTTCGACGACGCCAACCTGCGCCGCTCGGCGCGGGCCGCGGTCGCGGCCGGCGCCCGGGTGCAGCGCGCGCTGGAGATCCTCGGCGAGGAGGTGCCGGAACACCTGGCCGCCGCCGGCCGGCTGCGGATGGACCACAAGCAGGCGTCGCTGGAGGAGCTGGGCTCGCTGGCCGAGCCGCCGCTCACGAAGGACGCGGTGGCCGGGCGGATCCGCCGGCTGCTGGCGATGGCCGACAAGCGCGCGTCCGACATGGGTATGCCGGGCACGGAGGCGAACCTCACCGACGAGATGGTGGGCTGACCCGGTGCCCGGCGGCGACCGGGCGCAGGTGGGGGCCCGGCCGGTGCGCCGCACCCCGGCGGGGGCGTCCCCCCCCGCCGGGTGAGATGGCCTGCCGATGTCACCACCGGGAGCCGGGCCGGGTAGGCTCATCAGTGGTCGGGGACATCCCATATTTCGCAGCCGGAGAGGGACTCCGGCGAATGAGCGAGGAGATCGGTTCGTGACGATCCGGGTAGGCATCAACGGCTTTGGCCGCATCGGTCGTAACTTCTTCCGCGCCGCCCTGGAGCAGGGCGCGGACATCGAGATCGTGGCTGTCAACGACCTGGGTGACACCGCGACCACAGCGCACCTGCTGAAGTACGACACCATCCTGGGCCGCCTCAAGGCCGAGGTGACCAGCACCGCCGACACCATCACCGTGGACGGCAAGTCCATCAAGGTGCTCGCCGAGCGCGACCCCGCCGCCATCAAGTGGGGCGAGCTGGGCGTCGACATCGTGATCGAGTCCACCGGCATCTTCACCAAGGCCGCGGACGCCGGCAAGCACATCGCGGGCGGTGCCAAGAAGGTCATCATCTCGGCGCCGGCCACCGACGAGGACATCACGATCGTGATGGGCGTCAACCAGGACAAGTACGAGTCCGCCAGCCACCACATCATCTCCAACGCCTCCTGCACCACGAACTGCGTGGCGCCGATGGCGAAGGTGCTGCTGGAGAACTTCGGCATCGTCAAGGGCCTGATGACGACGGTCCACGCGTACACCAACGACCAGCGCATCCTGGACTTCCCGCACAAGGACCTGCGCCGCGCCCGCGCCGCCGCGGAGAACATCATCCCGACCACCACGGGTGCCGCCAAGGCCACCGCGCTGGTCATCCCGGAGCTGCGCGGCAAGCTGGACGGCCTGGCCATGCGCGTGCCCGTGCCCACCGGCTCCGTCACCGACCTGGTGGTCGACCTGGAGCGCGAGGTCACCAAGGACGAGGTCAACGCCGCGTTCCTGAAGGCGTCCCAGGGTCAGCTCAAGGGCCTGCTGGAGTACACCGAGGACCCGATCGTCTCCTCGGACATCGTCAACTGGCCGGCGTCCTGCACGTTCGACTCGTCCCTGACCATGGTCCAGGGCAAGACCGCCAAGGTCATCGGCTGGTACGACAACGAGTGGGGCTACTCCAACCGCCTGGTGGACCTCACGGTCTTCGTCGGCGGCCAGCTCTGAACGCGTAACCACCGCATCAGCCACCGCACAGCGATGTGAGCGACAGGGTCCGGACGAGCGCGGCGACGCGCCGGCCGGGCCCTGTTCGCGTGGCCGCCTTCCAGACCCGTACTCACAGGAGACCCCACAGATGAAGACGATCGACGACCTCATCGACGAGGGGCAGGTCGCGGGCAAGCGGGTGTTCGTCCGCGCCGACCTCAACGTCCCGCTCGACGGCGAGACCATCACCGACGACGGCCGGATCCGGGCCGCCGTACCGACCATCACCCGGCTCGCCGCCGCCGGTGCCAAGGTGATCGTCGCCTCGCACCTGGGCCGCCCCAAGGGCGAGCCCGACCCCGCGTTCTCCCTCGCACCGGTGGCCGCCCGGCTCGGCGAACTGCTCGGCGCCGATGTCGCCTTCGCCGCCGACACCGTCGGCGACAGCGCCCGCGCCACCGTCGCGGCACTGGCCGACGGCCAGGTCGCGCTGCTGGAGAACCTGCGCTTCAACGCCGGCGAGACCGCCAAGGACGACGCCGAACGCGGCGCCTTCGCCGACGCCCTCGCCGCCCTCGCCGACACTTACGTCGGCGACGGATTCGGCGCGGTGCACCGCAAGCACGCCTCCGTCTTCGACCTTCCGGCCCGGCTGCCGCACGCGGCCGGCGGCCTGATCGCCACCGAGGTCGACGTGCTCAAGAAGCTCACCGAGGACGTCGCCCGCCCCTACGCGGTGGTGCTCGGCGGCTCCAAGGTCTCCGACAAGCTCGGCGTCATCGACCACCTGCTGGACAAGGCCGACCGCATCCTGGTCGGCGGCGGCATGGTCTTCACCTTCCTCAAGGCCCAGGGCCACGAGGTCGGCAGGAGCCTGCTCCAGGAGGACCAGATCCCGGTCGTCACCGAGTACCTGGAGCGGGCCGCGGCCAAGGGCGTGGAGTTCGTGCTGCCGGTGGACGTGCTCGGCGCCACCGAGTTCCCCGACCTCAAGACCAAGGCCCCGGCCTCCCCGGTCGCGGCCGCCGTGGACGCCATCCCGGCCGACGTGCTGGGACTGGACATCGGCCCGGAGTCCCGCAAGCTGTTCGCCGCCAAGCTCGCCGACGCGGCCACCATCTTCTGGAACGGCCCGATGGGCGTCTTCGAGCACCCCGACTTCGCCGACGGCACCCGCGCCGTCGCCCAGGCACTGGTCGACAGCGACGCCTTCAGCGTGGTCGGCGGCGGCGACTCGGCCGCGGCCGTCCGCATCCTCGGCTTCGACGAGGACGCTTTCGGCCATATTTCCACCGGAGGCGGTGCGAGCCTGGAGTACCTGGAGGGCAAGACGCTGCCCGGCCTCGCCGCCCTGGAGGGCTGACCAGATGACCGAACAGACCGCGCAAGCCGAGAAGGCCGCCCGCACCCCGCTGATGGCGGGCAACTGGAAGATGAACCTCAACCACCTCGAGGCCATCGCCCAGGTCCAGAAGCTCGCCTTCGCCCTCACCGACAAGGACTACGACGCGGTCGAGGTCGCCGTCCTGCCGCCGTACACCGACCTGCGCTCGGTGCAGACCCTGGTCGACGGCGACAAGCTCAGGATCAGGTACGGCGCCCAGGACCTGTCCGCGCACGACAGCGGCGCCTACACCGGTGAGATCTCCGGCGCGATGCTGGCCAAGCTCAGGTGCTCCTACGTCGCCGTGGGCCACTCCGAGCGCCGCCAGTACCACGGCGAGGACGAGCAGGTGACCAACGCCAAGGTCAAGGCAGCCTTCAGGCACGGGCTCACCCCGATCCTGTGCGTCGGCGAGGGCCTGGACGTCCGCAAGGCCGGCCGCCAGGTCCCGCACTCCCTCGCCCAGCTGGACGGCGCCCTCAAGGACGTCCCGGCCGAGCAGGCGGCGACCATCGTCATCGCCTACGAGCCGGTCTGGGCGATCGGCACCGGCGAGGTCGCCACCCCCGAGGACGCCCAGGAAGTCTGCGGGGCCGTCCGCGGCCGTCTCGCCGAGCTGTACGACCAGGCGCTCGCCGACGGCGTACGGATCCAGTACGGCGGCTCGGTCAAGGCCGGGAACGTGGCCGCGATCATGGCGCAGCCGGACGTGGACGGCGCCCTGGTGGGCGGCGCCGCGCTGGACGCCGAGGAATTCGTCAGGATCGTGCGATTCCGGGACCAGTGAACTCCGGGGAACTGTGAAGTACCCTGACGGGGCCGCGGCGGTACGACCGTACCGTCCGGCCCCGTGCCGTAGTCATCCAGTGCCGTCACGTAGTCGAGAGAGTTGGTCCAGCCGTGGTCATCGGGTTCTCCATCGCCCTCATCATCTTCAGCCTGCTGCTTTTGCTGCTTGTGCTGATGCACAAGGGGAAGGGCGGCGGCCTGTCGGACATGTTCGGCGGCGGCATGCAGTCCTCCGTCGGCGGCTCCTCGGTGGCCGAGCGCAACCTCGACCGGATCACCGTGGTGATCGCGCTGCTGTGGTTCGCCTGCATCGTCACGCTCGGCCTGGTGATGAAGTACCAGAAGTGAGCGGCCGGCGCGGGGCGTTCACGGCCGCCGGCGACGGCGAACGCGTGAAATGAGCGAACCACGCGGGGCGTTCGATTCCGGCCCGTTCAGGGACAGCTGACACTCCGTCGCGGACGCGACTTATCATGGAACCGTGTCCTGGGATACCGTGCCCTTTCCCGCCAGGCGCGGGTGAATCGGTCTCCGAATGCAGGGCGAACCTCGCAGCACCATCACGCAGGGAGTTACGACCGTGGCAAGTGGCAACGCGATCCGTGGCAGTCGGGTCGGAGCGGGGCCGATGGGAGAGGCCGAGCGCGGCGAGTCCGCGCCGCGGCTGCGCATCTCCTTCTGGTGCTCCAACGGGCACGAGACCCAGCCGAGCTTCGCCAGCGACGCGCAGATCCCGGAGACCTGGGACTGCCCCCGCTGCGGCTTCCCGGCCGGGCAGGACGAGGAGAACCCGCCGGCACCGCCGCGCACCGAGCCGTACAAGACGCACCTGGCCTACGTACGGGAGCGCCGCTCGGCCGCGGACGGCGAGGCGATCCTCGCCGAGGCGCTGGCCAAGCTCCGGGGCGAGATCTAGGGCCTGGCCCGATCCCTCCGCCCCTTGCTTTCCGGGCGGGCACCCCGCAGGTGCGCCCGCCCGGAGGACAAGGGGCGGTTCTGCGTGTCCAAGGAGCCCGGGCCCCGGGTCGTCCGGCCCGGATAAGACCGCCGGCCCGGTGTCACCGCCGGCGCGGGCCCGCCGCGTGCGCGTCGCCGATGTGCGCCGTCAACGCGATCGACGCCGTCGCCCGTTCGTAGGTGAGCTGCGCCACGCGGGCGTAGAGGCAGTCGACGATGAGCAGTACCGAGTGCCGGGTGCCGAAGTTGCCGCGGCGGAAGCTGGTCTCGCCGGAGAATGACGTCAGGGTGACGCCGGCGGCCTGGGCTATCGGCGAGCGCGGGTCGCCGGTGAGCGCGACGGTGCTCGCGCCGCGGTCCGCCGCCAGCCGCAGCGGCTCCAGCACCTCCCGGGTGGTGCCCGAGTGCGAGACCGCCACCACCGCGTCGGAGGGTGTCAGCAGGGCCGCGGAGGTCTCCGCGGCGTGCACCTCGGTCCAGGCGTGGGCGGCGCAGCCGATGCCGAAGAGCCGGGCCTGCGTCTCGTGCGCGACGATGCCGGACCCGCCGACGCCGTAGACGTCGATCCTGCGGGCCCCGGCGAGAGCTCGCGCGGCCTGTTCCAGCGCCGTACGGTCCAGCAGCTCGGCGGTGTGCCGCAAGGCCCGCAGATCGGCTTCCGCGACCACGCCGATGACGTGTTCCAGGTCGTCCTCCGGGCCGATCCGCGGCCCCAGCGCGGCGCTCGGCGGCTCGGCGGCCTCGCTGCGGCCCTGCTCCTGGGCGAGTTCGATCAGCAGCTGCTGGTACGAGTCCAGGCCGAGGGCCCGGCAGAAGCGGGTGACGGTGGCCTGGGAGGTGCCGGTACGGCGGCCCAGCTCGGCGGCCGAGCCGTGGGTGGCGGCCACCGGGTCGGCCAGCACCGACTCGCCGACCTTGCGCAGGGAGCCGGACATCCGGGGGAGCGCGGAGCGGATCAGGGCGGTGATCATGACGGCTCGTCTCGTCAGCGGGCGGTGCGGGGCCGCGGACCGGGGGGCCGGTGCGGGGCGGTACGGGTTCGGTGCGGTGCGGATCGGGTGGTGCGGACGGGCCGGTGCGGGCCCGGGTGGCGCGGGTCGGGCTTGTGCCGGGGTGAATCCGTCAACCACCATGCGGGGCGATGAGTGAAATCTACAGCCGGCCCCTGGTGGTCGGCATCGACGCGGGCGGCACCCGTACCAGGGCCCGGCTGGAAGCGGCGGCGGGCGGCCCGGCGCTCGGCAGCGGCGCCGGCGGGCCCGGCAACGCGCTGAGCGTGGGGCGGCGGGCGCTGACCCGGCACCTGACCGACGCGATCGGGGCGGCCGTGCCGCCGGCGGCACGGACCCGGGTGGCGGCGGCCTTCGGCGGTTTCGCCGGGGCGGCGGCCGGCCTCGGCCCGGACCTGGGACACGGCCTCGCCCTGTCCTGCCTGGTGGACGCGCTGGCCGCCAACGGCATCACGGACGCCAGGGCGGAGGTCGGCGGCGACACCGAGGTCGCCCTGGCCGCGGCCCCCGGCGCCCCCGCCGACGGCCTGGTGCTCATCGCCGGCACCGGCGCGGTCGCCGCGCGGATCACCGCCCGCCGCCGCGCCGCCGTCGCCGACGGCCACGGCTGGCTGCTCGGCGACGAGGGCAGCGGCTTCTGGCTCGGCAACCACGCGGTACGCGCGGTCCTGGCCGCACTGGACGGCCGCGGGCCCTGGACGTCGCTGGTGGCGAAGGCGGCGGCGCACTACTTCCCGGAGCAAGCCGCGGCCGGGCCGCCGGACCGGGCGTGGGGCTTCGACGCCCGGCACGACCTCGCCGAGGGGCTCGTGGTCCGGGTGTACGAGCAGGCGCCGCCGCGGATGGCGATGCTCAGCCCGGCGGTCGTGGCGGCGGCGGACGAGGGGGACGCGGTGGCGCTGGCCCTGCTCGACCGGGCGGCCGGGCTGCTGTCCGCGACGGTACGGTCCCTCGGGCCGCGCCCCGGCGAACCGCTGGTCACCACCGGCGGCCTGCTCGGCCCGGCCGGCCCGCTGCGGACCCGCGTCACCGCCCGGCTGGCCGGCCTGGACCTCCGCGTCTTCCCCGTCTCCGACGGCACGGCCGGCGCCGCGGCCCTGGCCCGCGCCCTCCTGTAGCACGACGACCGCGAGCCCTGACGACCGCGAGCCTGCCCCGTGCGCCCGTGCGCCCGTGCGCCCGTGCGCCCGTGCGCCCGTGCGCCCGCGCGCTGCCCGCGGCGGTCCGGACGGGCCGGACCAGGGCCGTGTGCCCGCTCCCGCGCGGGTCGCGATGAGCCCGCCGGCACGGCCGTCGGCGGGCGGGGCCGTCCGGCACCGTGCCGACGGTCCTTCTCCCCGCGCCGGGAACGCCGCCACCGGCGCGCAGCCGTAGCAGGACACCGGCTTCGACACCTCCCGCGTCAGCGGTCGGCCCGTCGCCACCGGGAACACCGGCCGCGCCCGGCGGGATCGCCCGGCGACACGAGCCGGGCTCCGCACCGTCCGACAGGCCCGCGTACCCGCGCTCCGGCCGGTGCCCGCCGGCCCGCGGACCGCCGCTCGCGGGCGCACCGCTGTTGACGGTAGGGCTGGTTCGTTGTTTCATCGGGGCGACAGCAATCCGGCTCGGTCAACCGAAGATCACGATTCCGCGAAGGGACCCACGGCATGAGCGAGGGACAGATCAGCGCGGCGGCGTTCGCCGACGAGGGCCGGGCGGCGGTCGAGCGGGCCGTCGGGGCCAACAAGGACGCGGTGAGCGCCGCCGGGCGGCTGCTTGCGGACTGTGTGGCGGCCGACGGGGTGGTACACGGGTTCGGCACCGGGCACTCGCAGGCGACCGTGCTCGAACTGGTCGGGCGGGCCGGCGGGCTGATCCCCACCAACCGGATCGGGCTGACCGACCTGGTGCTGCGCGGCGGCGCGGACCGGGCGGTCCTGGACGACCCGCTGCTGGAACGCTCGCCTGGGCTGGCCCGCAGGCTCTACGAGCTGGCCGACCCGCGCCCGCAGGACCTCTTCCTGATCGTCTCCAACTCCGGGGTCAACAACTCCATCGTGGACATGGCGCTGCACGTCAAGGAGGCCGGCCACCGGCTGATCGCCCTGACCTCCCTCACCCACACCCGGGCCGTGCCCGCCCTGCACCCCAGCGGGCAGCGCCTGGCCGACCTCGCCGACGCCGTACTCGACAACTGCGCCCCGGCCGGCGACGCGATCCTGCCGCTGCCGGGCGGCGGCGCCCTGTGCGGGGTCTCGACCATCACCTCCGCGCTGCTGGTGCAGATGGTCGTCGCCGAGGCGGTCGGGCTGCTCATCGCCAAGGGCGCCGACGTGCCCGTCTACGTCTCGGCGAACCTGCCCGGCGGCCACGAGCGCAACGCCGTACTGGAGGCGCGCTACGCCGGCCGGCTGCACCGCAACGGCTTCTGACCTCGGGCGATCCGGCCGTCCGGTGCCTTCGCCCGCGACGCGCGTGCGGGCGGGGCCCATCGGATCTCGTTCTGCCGCGCCATCAATTAGTTTGGTCCTGCAGCGAGGACGAGGAGAAGTGGACTGATGTCCGAAACCAACGCGCAGACCCCCCGCCGGCTGGACCAGCGCCCCGAGTGGCACGCGCTCGCCAAGCACCGCGAGGAACTGGCGGACGCGCATCTGCGGGACCTGTTCGACGGCGACCCCGAGCGGAGCAGCCGCTACACCCTCCAGGTCGGCGATCTCCACCTGGACTACTCCAAGCATCTGGTCAACGACGAGACACTGCGGCTGCTGCGCGAACTGGCGGCGGCCACCGGTGTGTTCGACCTGCGGGACGCGATGTTCAACGGTGAGCGGATCAACGTCACCGAGAACCGCGCGGTGCTGCACACCGCGCTGCGCGCCCCGCAGTCCGCGTCGATCCCGCTCGACGGGGACAACGTCGTGCAGGCGGTCCACGCGGTGCTTTACAAGATGACCGTGTTCGCCGACCGGATCCGCTCCGGCGAGTGGACCGGCCACACCGGTCGGCCGATCAAGAACATCGTCAACGTCGGCATCGGCGGCTCCGACCTCGGCCCGGCGATGGCCTACGAGGCGCTGCGCGCCTACACCCGCCGCGACCTCACCGTCCGCTTCGTGTCCAACGTGGACGGCGCGGACCTGCACGAGGCGGTACGGGACCTGGACGCCGCCGAGACGCTGTTCATCATCGCGTCCAAGACGTTCACCACCATCGAGACCATCACCAACGCCACCGCCGCCAAGAACTGGCTGCTCGGACGGCTGGGCGCCGGCGAGGAGGCGGTGGCGGCGCACTTCGTGGCGCTGTCCACCAACGCGGAGAAGGTCGCGGAGTTCGGCATCGACACCCAGAACATGTTCGAGTTCTGGGACTGGGTCGGCGGCCGCTACTCCTACGACTCCGCGATCGGCCTGTCGCTGATGGTGGCGATCGGCGCCGAGGCGTTCCGCGAGATGCTCGCCGGATTCCACCTGGTGGACGAGCACTTCAGGACCGCGCCGCCGGAGCGGAACGTACCGCTGCTGCTCGGCCTGCTGGGCGTCTGGTACGGCAACTTCCACGACGCCCAGTCGCACGCCGTCCTGCCGTACAGCCACTACCTGAGCCGCTTCACCGCCTACCTCCAGCAGCTGGACATGGAGTCCAACGGCAAGTCGGTGGACCGCGACGGCAGGCCGGTGGACTGGCAGACCGGTCCTGTGGTGTGGGGCACGCCCGGCACCAACGGGCAGCACGCGTACTACCAGTTGCTGCACCAGGGCACGAAGCTGATCCCGGCGGACTTCATCGGCTTCGCCCGGCCCGTCGCCGACCTCGGGCCGCTGGCCGGGCAGCACGACCTGCTGATGGCCAACTTCTTCGCCCAGACGCAGGCGCTGGCCTTCGGCAAGACCCCGGAGGAGGTGCGGGCCGAAGGCGTCGCGGAGGAACTCGTCCCGCACCGGACCTTCCGGGGCAACCACCCCACGACCACGATCCTCGCCACCGAGCTGACCCCGTCGGTCCTCGGCCAGCTCATCGCCCTCTACGAGCACAAGGTGTTCGTCCAGGGCGCGGTGTGGAACATCGACTCCTTCGACCAGTGGGGTGTCGAGCTCGGCAAGGTCCTCGCCAAGCGGGTCGAGCCCGCGCTGACCGATGGCGCCGACGTGCCGGGCCTCGACCCGTCCACCAGGGCCCTGGTCGCGGAGTACCGCCGGCTGCGGGGGCGCTGACCCGGCCGCAACGGAAAGACGGCGGAAAGACGGCGGAAAAGGAAGGGGGCGGGGGACCAGGTCCCCCGCCCCCACACCTGCGAGGGCCCCGGCCGGCGCGCGCCGGGCCGGGGCGCCGTTACGACGAGGCCGCCGGATAGAGCTGCGCGGGCAGCTTGGCCGCGGCGGCGCGGTCGAGCAGCCACAGGGTCCGGGACCTGCCGTACGCGCCGGAGGCCGGCGCCTGGATCTCACCGGGCGCCGACAGCGCCAGGGCCACCGCTCCCGCCTTGTCCTCGCCCGCCGCGAGCAGCCAGACCTCGCGGGCCGCGCGGATGGCGGGGAAGGTGAGCGAGATCCGGGTGGGCGGCGGCTTGGGGGAGCCGTGGACGCCCACCACCGTGCGGACCGCCTCACGGGTGGCGGGGTGCTCGGGGAACAGCGAGGCCACGTGGGTGTCCGGGCCCACCCCCAGCATCAGCACGTCGAAGGCGGGCACGTGCACGTGGTCCTCGGCGGCTGCCGCCGCCGCGAGCTCGGCGGCGTACTCGGCCGCCGCCGCCTCCACGTCGGAGCCGAACCCGCCGTCGGAGGGCGCCATCGCGTGCACCCGCCGGGGATCGAGCGGCACCTTGTCGAGCAGCGCCTCCCGGGCCTGGGTGACGTTGCGCTCCGGGTCGCCGTCGGGCAGGAACCGCTCGTCACCCCACCACAGGTCCAGGTGGGCCCAGTCCACCGCGTCGCGGGCCGGGGACTCGGCGAGCGCGGCCAGCAGGCCGTTGCCGTTGCGTCCGCCGGTGAGCACCACCGACGCGCTGCCCCGCGCGGCCTGGGCGTCCACGACCTTCGTGATCAGCCTGGCCGCCGCGGCGCGCGCCATCAGCTCCTTGTCGCGGTGGACGACCACCTGTGGCGTACTCACTTGGCCGACGCCGCCTTCTTCTCGGCGGGGGACGTCTTCTCGGCGGGCGACGCCTTCTTGGCCGGGGCGGGCGCCTCGACGTGGTCGCCCTTGCCCGGGTCGCCGATCAGGTGCTTGACCGCGAAGGCCACCGTGGTCCGGTATATGTCGTCGGGGTCCAGCCGGCGCAGCTCCTCGGCGAGCAGCTCGGAGGTCTCCCGCCGCTTGAGCGCCACATGCCGGTCGGGCTGCCCGGGGACCGCCAGCAGCGCCAGCCGTCCGTCCGGGCGGTCCAGGCAGATGTCGCCGTCCGCGGTGTAGAGCCGGACCGCGGTGATGCCCGGCCCGTCGGTGACCTTGCGGTCCACCGCGACCCCGAGCCGGTCGGCCAGCCACAGCGCCAGCAGCTCCGAGCTCGGGTTGTACGCCTCGCCCTCGACGGTCGCCGCGGTGATCGCGGAGTGCTTCTGGTCCAGGGCGGCCGCCAGCATCGAACGCCACGGGGTGATCCGGGTCCAGGCCAGGTCGGTGTCGCCCGGCGCGTAGGTGTCCGCGCGGGTGCCGATCGCCCCCACCGGATCCTCGGCCGAGGCGGCGTCGGTGATCCTGCGCTGTCCGAGCCGGCCCAGCGGGTCGATCGATGGGTTGGGCGGCCCGGCCTCCGGCCACCACAAAACGACGGGGGCGTCCGGCAGCAGCAGCGGCAGCACCACCGACTCGGCGTGGCTGGCGAGCTCGCCGTGCATCCGCAGGATCACCGTCTCGCCGGTGCCCGCGTCGGCGCCCACCAGCACCTCGGCGTCCAGTCGCGCGCTGGCCCGGTCCCGCGGCGAGCGGCCGGGGCGCTTGATGACGGCGATGATCCGCGACGGGTGCTCACGGGACGCGTCGCCGGCCGCCTTCAGCGCGTCGTAGGCACTGCCCTCGTCGGTGACGACGACCAGGGTCAGCACCATCCCGACGGCCGGGGTGCCGATGGCCCGCCGCGCCCGGATCAGCGCGGCGTTGATCCGGGAGGACGTCGTGTCGGTCAGATCGATCTTCATGGGCGGCGCCAGCTCCTGCCGTCTCGTGCGAGCATCTCGTCGGCTTCGGCCGGACCCCAGGTGCCGGACGCGTACTGCGCCGGCCTGCCGTGCTTGTCCCAGTACCGCTCGATCGGGTCCAGGATGGTCCAGGACAGCTCGACCTCCTGGTGGCGCGGGAAGAGGTTGGCGTCGCCCAGCAGCACATCGAGGATGAGCCGCTCGTACGCCTCCGGGCTGGACTCGGTGAAGGACTCGCCGTACGCGAAGTCCATGCTGACGTCCCGGACCTCCGTGGAGGTGCCGGGCACCTTGGAGCCGAACCGCACGGTGACGCCCTCGTCCGGCTGCACCCGGATGACCAGCGCGTTCTCGCCGAGCTCCTCGGTGGCGCCGGACTCGAAGGGCAGGTACGGGGCCCGCTTGAAGACCACCGCGATCTCGGTGACCCGGCGGCCCAGCCGTTTTCCGGTGCGCAGGTAGAACGGCACACCCGCCCAGCGGCGGTTGTTGATCTCCAGTTTCACGGCCGCGTAGGTGTCGGTCTTGGACTTGGGGTCGATGCCGTCCTCCTCCAGGTACCCGAGCACCTCCTCGCCGCCCTGCCAGGCGTGCCCGTACTGGGCCCGCACGGTGTACTTGCCGAGGTCGTCCGGCAGCACGATCGCGCCGAGCACCTTCAGCTTCTCCGCGGTGAGCGCCTTGGGGTGGAAGGAGCCGGGCTCCTCCATCGCGGTCAGCGCCAGCAGCTGCAGCAGGTGGTTCTGGATCACGTCCCGGGCGGCGCCGATGCCGTCGTAGTACCCGGCCCGGCCGCCGATGCCGATGTCCTCGGCCATGGTGATCTGCACGTGGTCCACGTACGAGCGGTTCCAGATCGGCTCGTACATGGTGTTGGCGAAGCGGAGCGCCAGGATGTTCTGGACGGTCTCCTTGCCCAGGTAGTGGTCGATCCGGAAGACCTCGTTGGGAGGGAACACCTCGTGCACGACCCGGTTGAGTATCTGCGCGCTCGCCAGGTCGTGGCCGAAGGGCTTCTCGATGACGGCACGCCGCCAGGAGTCGGCCCGGCCGTCGGACAGGCCGTGCTTTTTCAGCTGCTGCACCACGTTCGGGAAGAACTTCGGCGGCACCGACAGGTAGAAGGCGAAGTTGCCGCCGGTACCGCGCGCCTTGTCCAGCTCGTCGATGGTCGACTTCAGCGTCCCGAACGCGGTGTCGTCGTCGAAGTCACCCTGTACGAAGCGGACGCCCTCGGCCAGCTGCTGCCACACCTCCTCGCGGAAGGGGGTGCGGGCGTGCTCCTTGACCGCGTCGTGGACCTCCTGGGCGAAGTCCTCGTTCTCCCAGCTGCGGCGGGCGAAGCCGACCAGCGCGAAGCCCGGCGGCAGCAGGCCGCGGTTGGCCAGGTCGTACACCGCCGGCATCAGCTTCTTGCGGGACAGGTCGCCGGTGACGCCGAAGATGACCAGCCCGGACGGGCCGGCGATCCGCGGCAGCCGCCGGTCGAGCGGGTCGCGCAGCGGGTTGACCGGCCGCGCCGGGGTCTCCGTGCTCTCGGTCGTCACCTCATGCCTCCGAGGACTGGGCGAGCCGTTCGAGTTCCGCCTTGGTGGAGTCCAGCAGCTCGTTCCACGCCTGCTCGAACTTCTGCACGCCCTCGTCCTCGAGCACCTGCACCACGTCGTCGTACGACACGCCGACCGCCGCCAGCGCGTCCAGGTCCGCCCTGGCCTGCGCGTAGTGGGCGCGTACGGTGTCGCCGGTGATCTCACCGTGATCCGCGGTGGCGTCCAGCGTCGCCTCCGGCATGGTGTTCACGGTGTTGGGGGCGACCAGCTCGGTGACGTACAGGGTGTCCGGGTACGCCGGGTCCTTGACGCCGGTGGAGGCCCACAGCGGGCGCTGCTTGTTGGCGCCGGCCTTCTCCAGGGCGGCCCAGCGGTCGGAGCCGAAGACCGTCTCGTAGGCCTCGTAGGCCAGCCGGGCGTTGGCGACGGCGGCCTTGCCCTTGAGCGCCCTGGCCTCCGGCGAGCCGATCTTCTCCAGCCGCCTGTCGACCTCGGTGTCCACCCGGGACACGAAGAACGACGCGACGGAGTGGATCTCGGACAGGTCCAGGCCGGCTGCCTTGGCCTTCTCCAGGCCGCTCAGATAGGCGTCCATGACCGCGCCGTAGCGCTCCAGGGAGAAGATCAGGGTGACGTTCACGCTGATGCCCCGGCCGATGGTCTCGGTGATCGCGGGCAGGCCCGCCTTGGTGGCCGGGATCTTGATCAGCGTGTTGGGGCGGTCCACCAGCCAGGCCAGCTGCTTGGCCTCGGCGGTGGTCGCCTTGGTGTTGTGCGCCAGCCGCGGGTCGACCTCGATCGACACCCGGCCGTCCTGGCCGTCGGTGGCGTCGAAGACCGGCCGCAGGATGTCGGCGGCGTCGCGGACGTCGGCGGTGGTGATCATCCGGATGGCTTCCTCGACGGTGACCTCCCGGGCGGCCAGGTCGGAGACCTGGCTGTCGTATCCGTCGCCCTGGGAGATCGCCTTCTGGAAGATCGTCGGGTTGGTGGTGACCCCCACCACGTGCTGCTGGTCGATGAGTTCGGCCAGGTTGCCGGACGTGATGCGCTTGCGCGACAGGTCGTCCAGCCAGATCGCGACGCCTTCGTCGGAGAGGCGCTTGAGTGCGTCTGTCATGGGATTGCATCTCCTACTTGTCGTATACCTGCGTCAGCGATCTGCGGCTTCGAGAGATTCCCTGGCGGCGGCGGCCACCGCGTCCGCGGTGAGGCCGAACTCGCGGAACAGCACCTTGGCGTCCGCGGAGGCACCGTAGTGCTCCAGGCTGACGATGCGTCCCGCGTCGCCCACGAAGCGGTACCAGGTCAGCGCGATCCCGGCCTCGACCGCGACCCGCGCCTTCACCGACGGCGGCAGCACGCTGTCCCGGTACGCCTGGTCCTGCTCGTCGAACCACTCGACGCAGGGCACGGACACCACCCGGGTCGGCACGCCGGCCGCCTGCAGCTGCTCGCGGGCGTCGACCGCCAGCTGGACCTCGGAGCCGGTGCCCAGCAGGATCACCCGTGCCGGGCCGCCCTCGGCCTCCAGCAGCACGTACCCGCCGCGCCCGGCGTCCTCGTTGCGCTGGTACGTCGGGACACCCTGGCGGGTCAGCGCCAGGGCGTGCGGGTGGCCCTCGCCGGGCGCCTTCGTCCAGCGCCGCAGGATCTCCCGCCAGGCGACGCTGGTCTCGTTGGCGTCGGCCGGGCGGACCACGTTCAGCCCCGGGATGGCGCGCAGCGAGGCCAGGTGCTCCACCGGCTGGTGGGTCGGGCCGTCCTCGCCGACGCCGATCGAGTCGTGCGTCCAGACGTACGTCACCGGCAGGTGCATCAGCGCGGCCAGCCGCACCGCGTTGCGCATGTAGTCGGAGAAGACCAGGAACGTACCGCCGTAGACACGGGTGTTGCCGTGCAGGGTGATGCCGTTCAGCTCGGCGCCCATCGCGTGCTCGCGGATGCCGAAGTGGATGGTGCGGCCGTAGGGCTGCGCGCCCGGCAGCGGGTTGTCCGCGGGCAGGAACGAGGAGTTCTTGTCGATCGTGGTGTTGTTGGACCCGGCCAGGTCGGCCGAGCCGCCCCACAGCTCGGGGATGACCCCGGCGAGCGCCTCCAGTACCTTGCCCGAAGCGGCGCGGGTGGCCAGCGACGTGCCCGCCTCGAAGGCCGGCAGCCGGTCCTCCCAGCCCTTGGGCAGTTCGGCCGCGGCGATCCGCTCGTAGGTCGCGGCCTGCTCGGGATTGGCGCCGCGCCAGGCGGCGAACGTCTCCTCCCACGCGGCGCGCGCCGCGCGCCCGCGGTCCAGCGCCGCCCGGGTGTGCGCGATCACCTCGTCGGCCACCTCGAAGTGCCGGTCCGGGTCGAAGCCGAGCACCTCCTTGGTGGCCCGCACCTCCTCCTCGCCCAGCGCCGAGCCGTGCGCGGCGCCGGTGTTCTGCGCGTGCGGGGCCGGCCAGGCGATGATCGAGCGGGCCGCGATGAAGGACGGGCGGCCGGTCTCGGCCTGCGCCGCCTTCAGCGCCGCGTACAGCGCCTCGGGGTCCAGGTCGCCGTTCTCCAGCGGCTGCACCCGCTGGACGTGCCAGCCGTACGCCTCGTACCGCTTGAGGGTGTCCTCGGAGACGGCGGTCTCGGTGTCGCCCTCGATGGAGATGTGGTTGTCGTCCCACAGCAGCACCAGGTTGCCGAGCTTCTGGTGGCCGGCCAGCGAGGACGCCTCCGCGGAGATGCCCTCCTGGAGGCAGCCGTCGCCGGCGATGGCCCAGATGGTGTGGTCGAAGGGCGAGGTGCCGGCCGGTGCGTCCGGGTCGAACAGGCCGCGCTCGTACCGGGACGCCATCGCCATGCCCACCGCGTTGGCGACACCCTGGCCCAGCGGTCCCGTGGTGGTCTCCACACCGGGGGTCAGGCCGTGCTCGGGGTGCCCGGGGGTCCTGGAACCCCAGGTGCGGAACGCCTCCAGGTCCGCCAACTCCAGGCCGTACCCGGCGAAGTAGAGCTGCGTGTACAGGGTCAGGCTGGAATGTCCGGCGGAGAGCACGAAGCGGTCGCGGCCCACCCAGTCGGGGTCCGACGGGTCGTGCCGCAGGATCTTCTGGAAGAGCACGTATGCTGCGGGTGCCAGGCTCATGGCCGTTCCGGGATGGCCGTTGCCGACCTTCTGCACGGAATCCATGGCCAGAACCCGGGCGGTGTCAACGGCCCGCTTGTCCAGATCGGTCCACTCAAGGTCTGTGGTGGTCGGCTGCTTGCTCACCCTGGGTCAGGGCTCCTCTCCACATGTTGAAAGCGCCGGTGACAGATGCCTACCCGACGCCGCCGAGCCTACCGCCGTGGGCGTGCACCTTTTCGATCCTGCCCCGGTGCCGCGGTCTTCGCCTCCCGAACGTCGTGAACGGTCGGCGAACCCGCCGCCGACGGAGCGCCGGAGGGCCGCGGACGGCGGCGAACACGGACGACCCCCGGGAGAAAGTCGGCTATTCCCTGCGTCTAGAGTGGCGTGGTAAGCGCAAGCCCTCCCCGGCTCCGGCGGTGTCCTGCCCGCGGCCGGCACTTGCTGGACTGAGCTCTTTTTGGGGTGTTCGTGACGGCCGTCGAAACCCGACCCGCAGGGGTCCTCGGGGCGGGCCCGGGCCATCGGCCGTTCGCGGCGCGGGTCATGGGGTTCGTGGCGCTGACCAAGCCGCGCATCATCGAGCTGCTGCTCATCACGACCGTCCCGGTGATGTTCCTGGCGGCTGGCGGCGTGCCCGACCTGTGGCTGGTACTGGCGACCGTGGGCGGCGGCTACCTGTCGGCGGGCGGCGCCAACGCGCTCAACATGTACATCGACCGCGACATCGACGCGCTGATGCACCGTACGGAGCAGCGTCCACTGGTGACCGGGCTGGTCTCGCCGCGCGAGGGGCTGGTCTTCGGCGTCACGCTCTCGGTGGTGTCCACCGTGTGGTTCTGGGCGCTGGTCAACCCGCTGTCGGCGATCCTGTCGCTGACCGCGATCCTCTACTACGTCTTCGTCTACACCCTCGGCCTCAAGCGCCGTACCGCGCAGAACATCGTGTGGGGCGGGGTGGCCGGCTGCCTTCAGGTCTTCATCGGGTGGGCAGCGGTCCGTGACCAGCTGGGCTGGGCGCCGTTCGTGCTGTTCCTGGTCCTCTTCTTCTGGACGCCGCCGCACTACTGGCCGCTGTCGATGAAGGTCAAGGAGGACTACGCGCGGGTGGGCGTGCCGATGCTGCCGGTCGTCGCGGGCAACCAGGTGGTGGCGCGGCAGATCGTGCTCTACAGCTGGGTGATGGTGATCACCTCGCTGGCCCTGTGGTGGCCGCTCGGCGAGACCTCCTGGTTCTACCCGCTGGTGGCCGTGGTGCTCGGCGGCCTCTGGCTGAAGGAGGCGCACGGGCTGCACGCCCGCGCCAGGGCCGGGGTGACGGGCGCGAAGCTCAAGGAGATGCGGCTGTTCCACTGGTCGATCACCTACGCGACCCTGCTGTTCGTCGCGGTCGCGATCGACCCGTTCCTGCGCTAGGGCCTGCCCCGCGGATCTGCGCGGCGTCGCGGACCCCGGTACGCACGCCTGCCGCGTTCCCGCCGGTCGGCGACACACCATGCCGCCTCCCTCCCCTCCCCCCCCGGCCTCGCAGCCGCGGCGCGCCGGACCCCGCCGCGCCGTCCGCGGAGATCCACACGGCGGGCCCCGGCGCGGGGTGGGTGCTTCCGGTGGATTACCGGTGGGTAGCATCGGAGCATGGCAGACACCTCTGAGAGCACTCCGGAAGACAGGCCCGGTTCCCGGGCCGACGCGCGGGCGGAGCGGCGGGCCGCCCGGCTGGCCAAGCAGATCGGCGCCTTCGCCAGGTCGCACGGCGGCGCGGAGGCCGGCATCGCGTACATCGGCCGGCGCGGCGCGCGCATCGTCCTGGTCGCCGAGGACGGCGCCTGGGGGGACCTGGTCGCCCCCACGTACGCGCTGGCGCAGGCGGCGACCGCGCGGGCCGGCGTCACCGTGCACGACGAGCTGGGCGGGGACTTCGCCGCCAGGATGC
Organism: Streptomyces sp. ITFR-21; assembly: GCF_031844685.1. Classification (NCBI taxonomy): domain Bacteria; kingdom Bacillati; phylum Actinomycetota; class Actinomycetes; order Kitasatosporales; family Streptomycetaceae; genus Actinacidiphila; species Actinacidiphila sp. ITFR-21. Next base: position 1,201,300 of record NZ_CP134605.1, on the reverse strand, counting down.
GGACCGGCCGTTACGAATGGAGCCGGATGGCCGGGATCCAGGTCGGCGGGCCGGCGAACACCTGACGGCCGCCCGCGCCGTGGGAACCGCGTCACGCCGCGCCGGATCACGCCGCGTCAGCCGCGCCACGTCGGACCGCGCCGGACCGCGGCGCCGGACCGGCCCGGCGAACGGGGGCCGGCGCGGGGGAGGGGTCAGCGGCGGACGGGCAGCGGGTCGCCGCTCTCGCCGGTGCGGGCGGCGCGCGCCCCCTCCCGGCCGCCTGCCGCGGCCGTTTCCCGGACCCGCGGCTCCCCGACCGCCGGCCCCGCCGCCTCCTGCGCCTCCGACGGCGCCCCCGGCCCCGGGTCGCCCGGCCCGGTCAGCGGGCGTTCCCGGAAGGACAGCAGGACCCGCAGCGTGGACACCCACACCAGGCAGGCGCCGAACATGTGCAGGCCGACGACCGCCTCGGGCAGGTGTGTGAAGTACTGGACGTAGCCGATGACCCCCTGCGACATCAGCACCAGGAACAGGTCGCGTACCCGCTGCCGCGGCCCGGCGGGGGCGTCCACCGCCCGCAGGACGAACCACAGCGCGACGGTCAGCGCCACGACCACCCAGGCCAGGTCGGCGTGCAGTTGGGCGACGGACTTCCAGTCGACCGGGATGCGGTGCACGTCGCTGGAGTCGCCCGCGTGCGGCCCGGCCCCGGTGACCACGGTGCCCGCCGCGATCAGCGCCACCGTCGCGGCGGTCAGCACCGCGCCGAGCTGCCGCACCGGCTTGCCGACCAGCGGCCTGGGCGGGGCGTCGCCCTCCGCGGTCCGCTGCCACATCAGCACGGCGATCACGATCAGTGCGAAGGCCAGCAGGAAGTGCACGCACACCGTGTACGGGTTCAGGCCGGTGAGCACGGTGAAGGCGCCGAGCACCGCGTTGGCGACGACCAACCAGAACTGGGCCCAGCCCAGCCGGGTCAGGCCGCGCCGGTACGGCTTCTGCGACCGCACCGCGACGATCGCCCAGCCGACGGCGGCGCACAGCACGTACGTCAGCATCCGGTTGCCGAACTCGATGGCGCCGTGCACGCCCATCGCCCCGGTCGGCACCCAGCTGTCGCCGACGCAGCGCGGGGCGGTGGGGCAGCCCAGGCCCGAGCCGGTCAGCCGTACCGCGCCGCCGGTGACCACGATGACCACCGACATGACCAGGGCGGACAGCGTTGCTCTGCGGACCGTCGCCGGGGCGGGGGTCCACCGGGCGGCGACGAAGGCGAGCGGGTTTCGCGCGATATCGGGCAGCTTCGGCACGGCACCATGGTAGGCGGCCCGCTTGTGCACGGTTTCACGAGGGTGTGCGGTGGCGGCTCCCCTGGGCGGGCGTGCTCCCCCGCCGCAGGCCCGCCCGCGGCGGCTCACTCCCAGCGGAAGAAGCGGGCGGCGGCGGCCAGCCCGAGCACCGCCCACACGGCGAGGATCGCCAGGTCGGCCCACGGCGTCCCGGCGCCGTGCTGGAGGACGTCCCGCAGCCCGTCGGAGAGCGCCGAGATCGGCAGCAGCCGGAGGACCGACCGGACACCGCCGGAGAACCTGTCCATCGGCACCAGGACGCCCCCGCCGACCAGCAGCAGCAGGAAGACCAGGTTTGCAGCGGCCAGCGTGGCCTCCGCCCGCAGGGTGCCGGCCATCAGCAGCCCCAGCCCGGAGAAGGCGGCGGTGCCCAGCAGGAGCAGCAGGACCACCGCGAAGGGGTCGCCGTGCGGGGACCAGCCCAGCGCGAAGGCGAGCGCGACCAGCAGCGCGACCTGGAGGACCTCGGTAACCAGCACCGCGCAGGTCTTGGCGGTCATCAGCGCCCAGCGCGGCAGCGGCGAGGCGGCCAGCCGCTTGAGCACGCCGTAGCGGCGCTCAAAGCCGGTGGCGATGGCCTGGCCGGTGAAGGCGGTGGACAGCACGGCCAGCGCGAGGACGCCCGGGGTGAGGAAGTCCACCGACCTGCCCCGGCCGGTGTCCACGATGTCGACCGCGCTGAAGAGCACCAGCAGCAGCGCCGGGATCACCACGGTCAGCAGCAGCTGCTCGCCGTTGCGCAGCAGCAGTCTGGTCTCCAGCAGTGCCTGCGCCCGGATCATCCGGCCCAGCGGCGCGGCGCCCGGCCTGGGCGCGAAGGCCCCGTCGGCGTACGCGGTCTCGGTACTCATAGCCGTAGCTCCCTGCCGGTCAGCTCCAAGAAGACGTCCTCAAGCGTGCGGCGCTCCACCGCGAGACGGTCCGGCATGACGCCGTGCTGGGCGCACCAGGAGGTGACGGTGGCGAGCAGCTGGGGGTCGACCTTGCCCTCGATCCGGTAGCTGCCCTGGGACGGCTCGACCGCGACGGTGTCGGCGGGCAGCGCCTTGAGCAGGGAGGCCAGGTCGAGCCCCGGGCGGCCGGAGAAGCGCAGGGTGTTCTCGGCGCCGCCGCGGCACAGCTCCTCCGGGGTGCCGGCGGCGATCGCCCGGCCGGAGTCGATGATCACCACCTGGTCGGCCAGCTGCTCGGCCTCGTCCATGAAATGGGTGGTGAGGACGACCGTGACGCCGTCGGCGCGCAGCTCCCGCACCAGGTCCCAGGTGGCGTGCCGGGCCTGCGGGTCCAGGCCGGCGGTCGGCTCGTCCAGGAAGACCAGCTCGGGGCGGCCGACCACGGCCATGGCCAGCGCGAGCCGCTGCTGCTGGCCGCCGGAGAGCCGGCGGTAGGGGGTCCGCCCGCAGGACTCCAGGCCGAGCCGTTCGATCAGCAGCGCGGGGTCCACCGGGTCGGCGTGCAGCGACGCGGTGTGCCGCAGCATCTCCTCCGCGCGGGCGCCCGGGTACACGCCCCCCGACTGGAGCATCACCCCGATCCGGGGGCGCAGACGCCCGCCCTGCGCCGCCGGGTCGAGCCCGAGAACGCGGACCGTGCCGGCGTCGGCGCGCCGGTAGCCCTCGCAGATCTCGACGGCGGTGGTCTTGCCGGCGCCGTTCGGACCGAGCACCGCGGTGACCCCGCCGCGGGCGACGGCCAGGTCGAGGCCGGCGACCGCGGTCTTGGGCCCGTACCGTTTGACCAGACCGGTCACCTCGACCGCGGGCTCGATGCGCATGCGGTCGAGTCTAGGGAGCGGCTACCGTCGCGGTGGCGGCAGGGCGGAATCCGCCTCAGGTTAGGTAACCCTAAGTGACGCAGCACACCGTCTTTGCGATCAGTGTCGCTTGCTGCTCCCGACGGAATTACGCAACAATGAGGTTGTGGAATTCGTAGGTGATGCTGCCCAAGGGGCGGCGGAGGAGCAGACGACAGGGGAGCGGCGTACCCGCACCCGGGTCGTCCGGTCCATCCTGGACCACGGACCTTCCACCGCGGCCGACCTCGCCGAGCGGCTCGGACTGACCCAGGCCGCCGTCCGGCGGCACCTCGAAGCACTGGCGGCCGAGGACCTGGTGGAGGCCCGCGACCAGCGGGTCTACGGCAGCCGCGGCCGCGGCCGCCCGGCCAAGGTCTTCGCGCTCACCGACTGCGGCCGGGACGCCTTCGACCAGGGATACGACAAGCTGGCCGCCGACGCCCTGCGCTGGATCGCCGAGGCGGCCGGCGGCGGCGCGGCCGGGGAGGCCGCGGTCTCCGCGTTCGCCCGCGCCCGGGTCGCCGCCCAGGCCGAGCGGTACCGCGCGGCGGTGGCGGCGGCGGCGCCCCAGGACCGCGCCAAGGCGCTGGCCCAGGCGCTGTCCGAGGACGGGTACGCTGCCAGCGCGCGCAGCGCTCCGTCCCCCCAGCCCCGGCCGGGCGGGCCCCCGGCTCCGGCCGGGGAGCAGCTCTGCCAGCACCACTGCCCGGTGGCCCACACCGCCGAGCAGTTCCCGCAGCTGTGCGAGGCGGAGGCCGAGTTCTTCTCCACCCTGCTCGGGACCCACGTCCAGCGGCTGGCCACCATCGCCCACGGCGACGGGGTGTGCACCACGTTCATCCCGCAGGTCCCGCAGCCGGCATCACCGGCGTCCGCGGCACCCGCGGTGCCCGCAGCACCTTCTTCGGCACCTTCAGCACCCGCCGACCCGGCCCCGGCCGACCCGGCACCCTCAGACCACGCATCTGCCAGCACGTCCGGGAGGAACCCCGCATGACTGCTCCCACGGAGACCACTCACCCGGAGCTCGAGGGCATCGGCACGTACGAGTACGGCTGGGCCGACTCCGACGCCGCCGGCGCCGCCGCCAAGCGCGGCCTCTCCGAGGAGGTCGTCCGCGACATCTCCGCGAAGAAGTCCGAGCCGGAGTGGATGCTGAGGATGCGGCTGAAGGGCCTGCGTCTGTTCGGCAGGAAGCCCATGCCGACCTGGGGCTCCGACCTGACCGGCATCGACTTCGACAACATCAAGTACTTCGTGCGGTCCACCGAGAAGCAGGCCGAGTCCTGGGAGGACCTGCCCGAGGACATCCGCAGGACCTACGACCGGCTGGGCATCCCCGAGGCGGAGAAGCAGCGCCTGGTCGCCGGTGTCGCCGCCCAGTACGAGTCCGAGGTCGTCTACCACCAGATCCGCGAGGACCTGGAGGAGCAGGGCGTCATCTTCCAGGACACCGACACCGCGCTGCGCGAGCACCCGGAGCTGTTCCAGGAGTACTTCGGCACCGTCATCCCGGCCGGCGACAACAAGTTCGCCGCGCTGAACACCGCGGTGTGGTCCGGCGGCTCCTTCATCTACGTGCCCAAGGGCGTGCACGTGGAGATCCCGCTCCAGGCGTACTTCCGGATCAACACCGAGAACATGGGCCAGTTCGAGCGGACGCTGATCATCGTCGACGAGGACGCCTACGTCCACTACGTCGAGGGCTGTACCGCGCCGGTCTACAAGTCGGACTCGCTGCACTCCGCGGTCGTCGAGATCATCGTCAAGAAGGGTGGCCGCTGCCGTTACACGACCATCCAGAACTGGTCGAACAACGTCTACAACCTGGTCACCAAGCGTGCCGTGGCGTACGAGGGCGCGACCATGGAGTGGGTCGACGGCAACATCGGCTCCAAGGTCACCATGAAGTACCCGGCCGTCTACCTGATGGGCGAGCACGCCAAGGGCGAGACGCTGTCCATCGCCTTCGCCGGCGAGGGCCAGCACCAGGACGCCGGCGCCAAGATGGTGCACATGGCGCCCAACACGTCGTCGAACATCGTCTCCAAGTCGGTGGCGCGCGGCGGCGGCCGGACCTCGTACCGCGGTCTGATCGAGATCGGCGAGGGTTCGCACGGCGCGAAGTCCAACGTGCTGTGCGACGCGCTGCTGGTCGACACGATCTCCCGCTCCGACACCTACCCCTACGTGGACGTCCGCGAGGACGACGTGTCGATGGGCCACGAGGCGACCGTCTCCAAGGTCTCCGACGACCAGCTCTTCTACCTGATGAGCCGGGGCATGACCGAGTTCGAGGCGATGGCGATGATCGTCCGCGGCTTCGTCGAGCCGATCGCCAAGGAACTGCCGATGGAGTACGCGCTGGAGCTCAACCGGCTGATCGAGCTCCAGATGGAAGGCTCGGTGGGCTGACCCGCCGGTCCCCCGACCGCGCCGCCCCACCGCGCCACGCTCCCCACGACCCGCGACGACGTACATCCAGAAAGCGAGCAGTTCGACACACCATGGCTGAGAACACCCCTGCGGGCAGCACCACCGACGGTGCGATCACGGTGGGGCAGCCGGTGGCCCAGCCCACCGATGCCCGGGTCGGTCCGGCCGCGTCCTACGACGTGGCCGACTTCCCGGTGCCCACCGGCCGCGAGGAGGAGTGGCGCTTCACTCCGCTGGAGCGGCTGCGCGGTCTGCACGACGGCACCGCCGAGGCCACCGGCACCCCGCGGACCGAGGTGACCGCGCCCGAGGGCGTCACGGTGGAGACCGTGGACCGGGACGACCCCCGGCTCGGCAGGGCGGGCAAGCCCGTCGACCGGGTGGCCGCCCAGGCCTACAGCTCCTTCGAGAAGGCGTCGGTGGTCACCGTCGCCAAGGACACCGTGCTCGCCGAGCCGATCCGGATCGCGGTGCACGGCGAGGGCGGCACCTTCTACGGCCACCAGGTCGTCGAGGTGGGCGCCTTCAGCGAGGCCGTGGTGGTCCTGGACCACACCGGGGACGCCGTCGCCGCCGCCAACGTCGAGTACCTGATCGGGGACGGCGCCAAGCTCACCGTGGTCTCCGTGCAGGACTGGGACGGCACCGCGGTGCACGTGGCCCAGCACACCGCGCTGGTCGGCCGCGACGCCAGGTTCAAGTCCGTGGTCGTCACCTTCGGCGGCGACCTGGTACGGCTCCACCCCCGAGTGGTCTACGGCGGGCCCGGCGGCGAGGCCGAGCTCTTCGGCCTGTACTTCACCGACCAGGGCCAGCACCAGGAGCACCGGCTCTTCATCGACCACGACACCCCGCACTGCCGCTCCAACGTCGCCTACAAGGGCGCGCTGCAAGGCCAGGGCGCGCACGCGGTGTGGATCGGCGACGTGCTGATCAGGGCCGCGGCCGAGGGCACCGACACCTACGAGCTCAACCGGAACCTCGTCCTCACCGACGGCGCCCGGGTCGACTCGGTGCCCAACCTGGAGATCGAGACCGGCGAGATCGTCGGCGCCGGCCACGCCTCGGCCACCGGCCGCTTCGAGGACGAGCAGCTGTTCTACCTGCAGTCCCGCGGCATCCCCGCCGACGAGGCCCGCCGCCTGGTGGTCCGCGGCTTCTTCGGCGAGCTGGTCCAGCAGATCGGCCTGCCGGACCTGGAGGAACGCCTGATGGCGAAGATCGACACCGAGCTGAAGGCGTCCGTCTGATGCCCGCCGCGGAGCAGAGCGCCGGGACGTCCTTCGTCCGCGCCTGCGGGCTGGCGGAGCTGGCGGACGACGCGCCGCACCGGGTCGAACTCGGAGGCGTGGCCGTCTCGGTGGTCCGCACCGGGGGCCAGGTGTTCGCCATCAGCGACGTCTGCTCGCACGCCAACGTCTCGCTGTCCGAGGGCGAGGTCGAGGACTGCCGGATCGAGTGCTGGCTGCACGGCTCCAGCTTCGACCTGCGCACCGGCGACCCCTCCGGACTGCCCGCCACCCGGCCGGTTCCCGTATACCCCGTCAAGATCGTTGGGGACGACGTGCTCGTCTCCGTCACCCAGGAGTCCTGAGGTACCCATGGCAACGCTTGAAATCCACGACCTGCACGTCACCGTCGACGCCGACAACTCCACCAAGGAGATCCTGAAGGGCGTCGACCTGACCGTGAAGCAGGGCGAGACCCACGCCATCATGGGTCCCAACGGCTCCGGCAAGTCCACCCTGGCCTACTCGCTGGCCGGGCACCCCAAGTACACCGTCACCGGCGGCAGCGTCACCCTCGACGGCGAGGACGTGCTGGCCATGACGGTCGACGAGCGGGCCCGCGCCGGCGTCTTCCTCGCCATGCAGTACCCGGTGGAGATCCCCGGCGTGTCGGTCTCCAACTTCCTGCGCACCTCCGCCACAGCCGTCCGCGGCGAGGCCCCCAAGCTGCGGACCTGGGTGAAGGAGGTCCGCGAGACGATGGAACAGCTCCACATGGACGCCGCCTTCGCCGAGCGCAACGTCAACGAGGGCTTCTCCGGCGGTGAGAAGAAGCGCCACGAGATCCTCCAGCTCGAACTGCTCAAGCCCAAGATCGCGATCCTGGACGAGACCGACTCCGGCCTCGACGTGGACGCGCTGCGGATCGTCTCCGAAGGCGTCAACCGGGTCCGTGCCAGTGGCGCGGTCGGCACCCTGCTGATCACCCACTACACGCGCATCCTGCGCTACATCAAGCCCGACTTCGTGCATGTCTTCTCGGCCGGCCGGATCGTGGAGTCCGGTGGCGCCGAGCTCGCCGACAAGCTGGAGGAAGAGGGCTACGAGTCCTATGTGAAGGGTGGCGTATCCGCGTGACCGCTCCCGCTCCGGGCCGTCCGGTCCTGTCCGGTCTCCTCGACACCGAGACGATCCGCAAGGATTTCCCGGTGCTGGACCGGCTGGTCCACGACGGCCGGCGGCTCGTCTACCTGGACAACGCCGCCACCTCGCAGAAGCCGCAGCAGGTGCTGGACGCGGTGAACCACTACTACACGCGCTCCAACGCGAACGTGCACCGCGGCGTGCACACCCTCGCCGAGGAGGCCACCGCGCTGTACGAGGGCGCCCGCGACAAGGTGGCGGCCTTCATCAACGCGCCCAGCCGCGACGAGGTGATCTTCACCAAGAACGCCTCGGAGTCGCTGAACCTGGTGGCGAACATGCTCGGCTGGGCCGACGAGCCCTACCGGGTGGACCGCGACACCGAGATCGTCATCACCGAGATGGAGCACCACTCCAACATTGTGCCGTGGCAGCTGCTCTCGCAGCGCACCGGCGCCAAGCTGAAGTGGTTCGGCCTCACCGACGACGGCCGGCTCGACCTGTCCGACATCGAGCAGGTCATCACCGAGAAGACGAAGATCGTCTCCTTCGTGCTGGTCTCCAACATCCTCGGCACCGTCAACCCGGTCGAGGCGATCGTCCGCCGCGCCCAGGACGTCGGCGCGCTGGTGCTGATCGACGCCTCGCAGGCCGTGCCGCACATGCCGTTCGACGTGCAGGCGCTCGGCGCGGACTTCGTGGCCTTCACCGGCCACAAGATGCTCGGCCCGACCGGCATCGGCGTGCTGTGGGGGCGCCAGGAGCTGCTGGAGGACCTGCCGCCGTTCCTCGGCGGCGGCGAGATGATCGAGACCGTCTCGATGCACTCCTCCACCTACGCGCCCGCGCCGCACAAGTTCGAGGCCGGCACCCCGCCGATCGCCCAGGCCATCGGCCTGGGCACCGCCGTGGACTACCTGACCGAGCTGGGCATGGACAAGGTCCTCGCGCACGAGCACGCGATCACCGAGTACGCGCTGAGCCGGCTGCTGGAGGTCCCGGACCTGCGGATCATCGGTCCGACCAGTGGTGAGGACCGCGGCTCCGCGATCTCCTTCACGCTCGGCGACATCCACCCGCACGACGTGGGCCAGGTACTGGACGAGCAGGGCATCGCGGTACGGGTCGGGCACCACTGCGCCCGCCCGGTCTGCCTGCGCTACGGAATTCCCGCGACCACGCGGGCGTCGTTCTATCTGTACTCCACCCCGGCCGAGGTCGATGCCTTGGTCGAGGGCCTGGAGCAGGTACGGAACTTCTTCGGCTGATGGTGGTGCTGCTGTGAAGCTGGACTCGATGTACCAGGACGTGATTCTGGACCACTACAAGCACCCCCACGGGCGTGGCCTGCGCGACGGCCAGGCCGAGGTGCACCACGTCAATCCCACCTGCGGTGACGAGATCACCCTGCGGGTGCGGGTCGACGGCACCGTGGTCGGTGACATCTCCTACGAGGGCCAGGGCTGTTCCATCAGCCAGGCCAGTGCGTCGGTGCTCAACGAACTGCTGGTCGGCAAGGACGTGTCCGAGGCGCAGAAGATCCAGGAGACCTTCCTGGAACTGATGCAGTCCCGCGGCCGGATCGAGCCGGACGACGCGATGGAGGAGGTGCTGGAGGACGCGGTGGCGTTCGCCGGCGTCTCCAAGTACCCGGCACGCGTCAAGTGCGCGCTGCTGAGCTGGATGGCCTGGAAGGACGCGACCGCCCAGGCGCTGTCCGGCGGGACCGCAGGTAAGGAGACCGTATGACCGACAACACCGAGGTCGCCGTGAAGCCGGCCTCCGAAGAGGAACTCCGCGAGGCGCTGTACGACGTCGTCGACCCCGAACTGGGCATCGACGTGGTCAACCTCGGCCTCATCTACGGCATCCACATCGACGACACCAACATCGCCACCCTCGACATGACGCTCACCTCGGCGGCCTGCCCGCTGACCGACGTCATCGAGGAGCAGGCCAAGAGCGCCACCGAGGGCATCGTCAACGACCTCAGGATCAATTGGGTCTGGATGCCGCCGTGGGGCCCGGAGAAGATCACCGACGACGGCCGTGAGCAGCTGCGGGCGCTCGGCTTCAACGTCTGACCCCGCTCCCGCACGTCCCGGACCGGCTCCGCGCCGGCCCGCGCCGCACTTCGCGCCGGCCCCGCTGCGGGCCGGCCCCCGGGCGGCCACCGCGTGTCGTGCACGCGGTGGCCGCCCGCCGCTCAGTGCGGCGCCGCCTCGGTGACGAAGCGCACCGACTCCTCCAGCTTGCGGGCCAGCCGCCGGGCCTCCTCCGGGGTGTCGGCGCCGACGGCTATCAGCGCGACCCGGTTCTCCACCGAGCGGTGCGGCTCGATGACGTCGCCGGGCCGGACCGCCAGCTCGCAGTGGATGACGGCCGGATGGGCCGCCACCTCCTCCCAGCCCTCGACCGCCACCAGCCGTCCCGGCGGCGGCGTGAGGAAGCGGATCGCCGCGCCGCGCACCGGCTGCAGCGCGGCGGTGTCCACGGGGTTGCCCAGGACGTCGTCGAACACCAGGCCGAACCACTCCAGGCCGGGGATGACATGGGCCAGCATCCGGTGGATCCAGCCGCCGGCGTTGCGGACATGGACCTCGCCGAGCACCACCCCCCGCTCGGTCCACCACAGTTCGACGTGGAACTGGCCGTAGCGCAGGCCGAGCACGCCGAGGGCCGCGACGACCTGCCGCTCGATCTCGGCGCGGGTCTCCTCGGGCACGATCGCCGGGATGACGTACTCGATCTCGAAGAAGTTGGGCGGCGGCAGCAGTTCCTTGGAGGTGACGGCGAGCACGTGCGGGGCACCGCCGAGGAAGACGCCCTCCGCGCTGTACTCGGGCCCGGTGACGAACTCCTCGACGATGAAGGCGGTCCGCTCCGGCAGGAACTCCAGCGCCGCCGCCAGCTCCTGCGGGCCGTCGATCCGGGTGACGCCCTCGCTGCCCATGGCGTCCCGTGGCTTGACCACCCAGGGGCCGGTGGTCCGGGCGAGGAAGTCGCGTACCTCGGCCTCGTCCGCACACACCCGGAACCGCGGCTGGCGGAAGCCCGCGGCGGCCAGTGCCGCGCGCGCCTCGTCCTTGGTTCGGACCCGGTGCACGGCCTGCGGTGGGTTGCCGGGCAGGCCCAGTGCGTCGGCGGCCTCGGCGACCGCCTCCTGCGCCATCTCCCGTACGCCGAAGACGATGTCGAAGCGCTCGCCGGCCGCGGCCCGGCCGCGGGCCCAGTCGGCGCTCGCGCCGGGTATCTCGAAGTCGACGGCGGAGGCGGCGTCGGCGAGCGCGGTGATCGCGGGGGTGGCGGCGAGGGTGGCCTCCTGGTTGGTCAGGTGGACCTGCAGGCCGCGCTTGCGGGCCTGGCCTAAGGCCGTCCGGACCACGTCGACGGCGAGGGCGGCGTCCCCGGCGCCGCCGACGAAGAGAAGACGGGGGCTGGTCGGTTCGACCATCTGGACTCCTGGGGTGCTGGTGTGGGTGCTTGCGCGGACGGGACGGTGGTGTGGGTGCTTGCGCGGACGGGACGGTGGTGCGGGTGGTCGCGGGGCGGAGGCGGAGGCGGAGGTGGGAACGGCGGCGGGAACGGGGGTGAGAGCGGGGGCGGGCCGGGCCGCCGGCTCACGGGATGAGCAGGAGCTTGCCGGTCGTGGCCCGGCTCTCCAGCAGCCGGTGCGCCTGCTCGGCGTCCCGCAGCGGCAGCTCCGCGTGCACATGCGGCCTGAGGACGCCGTCCGCCAGGTGGCGGAAGACCGCGCTGCCCGCGGTCCGCAGCGTCGCGGCGTCGTACAGGTAGTCCTTCATCGCGGGCCGGGTCACGAAGAGCGAGCCCCCGCGCAGGGTCTCGACGTCCACCGACGCCACGGCGCCGCCGGAGGCCCCGCACAGCGCGAGCAGGCCCCGGCGGCCGAGGCTGCGCAGACTGGCCCGGTAGGTCGGGGCGCCCACCGAGTCGTACACCACCCGCGCCCCACGCCCGCCGGTCAGTTCCAGCACCGCCTCGTCGAAGCCGTCGTAGCCGAGGGTGTGCCGGGCCCCGGCCGCGCGGGCGGTCTTCTCCTTCTCGGCGGTGGAGGCGACGGCGATCACGGTGGCGCCGCGGGCCGCCGCCAGCTGGACCAGCAGCGAGCCGAGGCCGCCCGCCGCGGCGAGCACCACCACGGTCTCGCCCTCGGCGACCGGGTGCGTCTGGTGGGTGAGGTAGTACGCGGCCAGTCCCTGCAGCGTGACGGTCGCGGCCAGCACCGGATCGACGCCGTCCGGGAGCGGGATCAGCCGGTCCTGTTCGGCCAGCGTGTACTCGGCGTACGCGCCCAGCTGGGTGGCGTACGCCACCGGTGCCCCCGGCGCGAACCCGGTCACCCCGGCGCCGACGGCCGCGACCACGCCGGCCGCCTCCTGGCCCGGGGTGAAGGGGGCCTGGAGGGGGTAGGTGCCGTCGCGGTAGTAGACATCGGTGAAGTTGACGCCGACGGCGGCGTTGCGCACCAGCACCTGGCCCTCGGCCGGCACCGGCGTCGCGGTCTCGGTGTACCGGAGTTCGGCTGCTCCGCCGGGCCTGGCGACGCGGATGGACTGCATGGTCTTCTCCCACTCCTGGAGCGTGCCCGCCCCGTCGGCGTGCGGCGGGGCGGTGGACTCGCGGTCTCTCATGAGGGTGCGGCGGGGCTCTCGCCGAACTCATGCAGAAAATAGTTGATGTCCGCGGTGAGCCCCTTCAGCAGGTCGCCGCCGCGCGGGCCGCCGTCCGCGGCGAGGCTGCGCTCGTTGTGGCGGCGGGTGCCGGCGGAGAACGGCAGCGATCCGGCGGCGTGGTAGCGGATGGCGCCGTCGGCCGCCCGGCGCGGGACGACCTCCGAGCGGGCGTAGCGGCTGGCACTGAAAGGGATGTCCAGCCTGCCCTCCTGGAAGGCGGCCACGATCTCCTGGTACAGGTCGGCGGCGCAGAGCACCGGCTCCACGATCTCCGCCACCTCCCGGAGGATCCACTCCAGCTCCCACCCGACACGCTCCTCGTCGACCTTGATGAAGCCCAGCAGCGGGGAGTTGGCCCGCGAGGCCAGCAGCAGCCCGTCGATGCCGGCCCGGGTGTCGGGGATGCCGTACGCCTCCTGGTAGGTCTTGGTGATCAGTTTGGCGGCGCCGCCGAGCCGGGCGACCAGCGCGCCGTAGAGGATGAGGTCCTCCGCGTTGGACCGCTCCCTGGGGAAGACCCCCATGAACTCGTGCAGGACGGCGTGCACTTCGACGTCGGCGGGCAGATAGCGGGCGGCAAGCGCGGGGATCGCGCGCAGGGCGGCCACGTCCTGCTCGAAGTGGCCGCCCTGCGGATACGCCACCGACACGCAGCGCACGCCCTCGCGGGCCGCCGCCACCGCCTCCAGCACGCTGACCGCCAGCGAGACGGACGGCGGTACGAGCACGGCGGTCAGCGTGCCGAACAGCTCGCGGTCGATGACCAGGCCGCGCCCGGCCAGGTCCCCGCACATCGCGTCGACCTCCCGCCAGGCGGCCAGCGACTCGCTGAGCGGGACGGCCTTGGAGTAGGGGAGGTTGTACGAGATACCGCCGCCCTCGAAGGAGGTGATACCGGCGGCCACCGAGGTCGTGAACAGCAGCCGCGCGTCGGGGGAGCCGTGCCGTACCTCCAGCGGCGCCGACACCGCCTCGTTGAGTTCCCGTCCGCGGCGCCACCCGTGGGTGACCAGCGGATAGCCGTTGAGGTCGGCCGGGTTGCGCTCCAGCGCGGCGCGCGCCTGGTCGAACCGCTTCAGCCGGGTGTGCGAGTCGATGGTGAGGGTCAGCACGTCCGGCCTCGCGTGCTGTTCCAGGTCCTGGAGCAGCGTCATCATCTGGGCGTGCGAGCCGACACCGCAGCGTGGTTGCAGCGCGACGCGCCCGGCCGCCTCGGCGGCGCGCAGCACGTCGGCGGCGCTCGGTTTGCCCAGGGCGCGCACGTACGCCACCGACTCCGCGAACGAGGGCAGGTCGGCGGCGGGCAGCGCGGCGCCCGTCATGAGGCGCCGGCGGTCGTGGTACGCGCCCGCAGCCCGTCCAGCGTGGCCGGCAGCGCCTCCGGGTCGGACATGATCACGTCGACGCCGAGCGCGTAGAGCCGCTCCAGGTCGGCGGAGTCCTTGTAGCTGCCCACCGAGAGGTTGCCGCCGAGGACCACCGGGCAGTCCAGCAGGCCGTCGGCCCGAACGGCGGGCAGGTCCCGGAGGTCCTCGTAGGCGTGGCCGTTGAGGCTGCCGATGACGACGGCCTCGGCCCGCGGGTGGTCCGCGTACGCGGCGGCGAACTCGGCGACCGAGGTGCAGGCGCCGAGGTTGACGACGTGCCAGCCCTGGGCGCGCAGCCCGAGGGCGATGAGCTGGTTGGCCACGACGTGGCTGTCGCTGGCGGCCACACCGAGGATGACGGTACGGGTGCCGTGGTCGTTGTCGTGCCGCATGGTGACCCCCGAGAGCAGGTGGAAGGGACGGTGTGACGGTGGTGGGCGGCGGGCGCCGGATCAGTCGTCGAAGGCGGCGAACAGCTCCCGCCTGCTCACCTCGCGCAGGCGCGCGATGTCGTACTCCACCGGGTCGGCGGCGGACAGCGAGTCGAAGACCAGGTTGATCGCGGCCACCAGTCCCCACGCGTGGTGGTAGGCCGACGGGCCGGACCCGCTCCGGTCGGCGTCCAGCTGCCGCTCGAAGATGTAGTCCGCCCAGCGGGGGGCCGCGGGGTGTCGGTGGTGGAAGTCGTGGACCACGGTGTCCCCGGTGAGCACCAGATAGCGCGAGGGGACGTGCACCAGCAGTGTGCGTACGCCCCACCGGGACCAGGCGGCCAGCCGCCGCAGCGGCGGCAGGTCGGCGGTGGGCGCCGCCTCGCCGATGAATATGGCGTTGGTGAGGCTGTTGAAGTACTCCTTGCCGCGGCGCACGCTCAGGTCCGGATCGGGGAAGGTGTGCTTCACGCACAGCCGCAGCGTGTTGCTCACCTGGAACAGCGGGAACAGCGGTACGAACCAGACGAGCAGCAGCGCCGCCCAGGTACCGGTGGCGACCGTGGCGCCCACGGCGGCGGCGTACAGCGTGACGGCGCCGGCCCGCTCGGCGCGGGCCGACTCGTGCCAGAACGAACGGGTGCGGGCCACCGCGAAGTTGAGGTGGAACCGCGGTGAGACGAGCTTGCGCAGCATGATCCGCCACATCCGCCGGCGGGTCATGCCCGGACGTAACTCCAGGCTGATCAGCATCGCCTGGACGGTCGGGTCCCGCAGCGTCATGTGGTGGACGGCGTGGTGGTCGCTGACGTGCTCGCGGCTGTAGCGCTCGAAGTTCTGGATCACCAGCAGGGCGGCGGTGGCCCGGCCGATCGCCGTGTCCAGCCGGCGCCTGCGGTACATGTTCCGGTGCGAGCACTGGTGGAAGACCATCATCCGCAGATTGCGCATGCCGTGCAGGGTGACGGCCCAGCCGGGCAGCAGGAGCAGTGCCAGGGCCCCGCCGAGCGCCAGCCCGACGGAGCTGACCGTGACACCCACGGCCATGGACACCAGCGCGGACACCAGGTGGAAGGTCGGTGTCCACCAGGGCAGCGGCGACTGCCCGGCCAGCGGCTTTCCGGTGAGGAAGGTGAGCGGATATTGCGTGAACCGGGGCAGAGCCCGCATCGTCTCGCGGGGATTCGCGAGATCGGCGATCTCTTCTGTGCGTGAGCTGCTGTCAATGGCTGCCATCTTCGCACTCCTCGCTCAGGTCGGGATCGGAGAGCACCCGATACCGCTCGCTTCGTCGAATTCGCGGGATCCCGCTGGATGCCGACGAGCCGGATCGGTGGCCGGCGCGGTATCGATCTTCCGCGCGCCGTCGAAGATCAGCGGCGCGCGGTGGAATACGTACGTTCTCGACATCGGATCCGGTGCTTTTTCCAGGACATGGTGAAATCCATTTGCGTACGGGCCCGGAGGCAGGACGGGGCGGCTGCTCGTGCGGGGTACCGGAATCGGTCCGGACGATCAGGTCTCCCTCAATTCCTCGGTGATCCGCGGGGCCGGCGGCAGATCGTTCCCGCGCTGCGGCGGCAGTTCGTACCGGGCCCGTACCGGGGACAGGAAGACCGGCAGAAAGGCGGTGGAGACGAATATCCCGCCCACCCACAGGGTGGCGTGAATGCCGATCAGCTCACCGAGCGTGCCCGACACCGCGGCGCCGACCGCGAGCGCCCCGGTCAGCAGGAACCTGAAGGTGGCGTTCATCCGGCCGAGCAGCGACGGCGGGGTCATCCGCTGGCGCAGACTCACCCCGAGCACGTTGTCCATGCCGACCTTGAACATGGCCAGGAACCAGCCCGCGCCGGCCAGGACCAGCCAGCCCCCGTGGCCGACCAGCGGCACCAGCAGCCCCGAGGGGGCCAGACAGAGCCCGGCGATGCCGAGGGTGCGGCCGTAGCCCAGCCGCGCGGCGACCGGCCGGGCGCAGCGGGCGCCGACCAGCAGTCCCGCGCCGCCGAACGCCCAGAACAGCCCCAGCACACCGCCGCTGTAGCCGAGCTGCCGGACGAACCAGATCGGCAGCATGGTGTTGATGACCGCGGAGCCCAGGTTCCCGAGGGCGGCGGTGAGGGCCAGCGCCCGCAGTTCCTTGTTGCCGAAGACGTGCCGCAGGCCCTCGCCGATCTGGGCCCGCAGCGGCGGCGCCGAGGCGGCGCGCGGCGCCGGCACCGGCGTGGGCCGCAGTCCGACGAGCCGGAGCGCGGAGGCCAGATAGGTACCGACGGTGACGAGTACGGCCGCCGGCGCGGTCAGCAGCGCGACGAGACCGCCGCCCGCGCCGCGACCGGCGATATTGCCCACCGAGATCAGGGTGTTGAGGTCGGCGTTGGCCCGCACCAGCTCCTGGGGCCCGACCAGCCGGGGCAGCACGCTCTGCGAACTGACGTCGAAGAAGACGGTGGCGCAGCCGTTCAGCACCACCACCGCGTAGAGCTGCCGCAAAGTGAGCGCGTCCAGTCCCCAGGCCAGCGGCACGCTGGCGAACAGCAGCGCCCGGCTCAGGTCCGCGGCGATCAGCACCCGCCGGTGGCTGAGCCGGTCCACCCACGCGCCGGCCGGCAGGCCGATGACCAGGAACGCCACGGTGCTGAGCGCGGCGAGCGCGCCCACCTGGCCGGGGCCGGCGTCCAGCGCGACCACGGCCACCAGCGGCACCGCGACATAGCTGATGTTGGTGCCGAGCTGACTGAAGGCCGACGCGGTGAACAGGGTGCGGAAATCCGGTATCCGCCAGGGGGATTCGGTGTCCATGGGCCGCCCATCCGGTGATCGATCCGACTCCGTGCCGCCCCGCGCGGTACGACGACCGGTCGCGGCGCTCACGGCCGGTGGGAGGTGCGTCCTCCCGGACCGGGACCATGACACAGGGACGGCGGGCGGTGCACAAGGCGTGCGTGGGACGGTCGGCAGGCGGCGAGGGCGGTCGCGGCCCGGACTGGATCCATGGCGTTCCTACCCCTGTTCTGCGTCGACTTCCGGCCTCCGGTGCCGCGCCGGACGCCGCTGGACACGAGGCGCTTTCAGTCAGGTCGGCCCCGATGGCATGACGTGTGGCATTCCGGTGGCGCGGTGCAACATTGCTGCGCGGTTTACCCGCAAGGGCGTGCGAAAGCGTGCCGGGGGACCTACCTCGCGTCACTCCAGCCCCAGCCGCAGGCAAGCATTACCGACCTGCAACCCTTTTGGCAAGCCTGCTCCACGCATCCGTTGGCACCTTCCCGGCATGTTGCCGGTTCTTGAACAATCACCACGGTGCGTTGACAGGAGTTAGTGAGGGGTGTGATTGTCTGAGACGAAGCGCTGGGGCTGATCTCATCCCTGGCTGGCTGCTGCATGCACAGTGGCCGAAAATCGCCGGTCCGGCCCATTCTTCGGCTGCGGACTGGTCCGACGTATGTGCGCGATCGGTGTGATGATCTGCTGAGTTTCCACCGCAACGGCCCTGTCCGCACAGGACCACCGACGACTCAGAAAAGCCAGGTGAACAGCAAAGTGACCGCACGCACCGCGCTCCTGATCGGCGCTGCCGGTGGAATTCTCACCGAGGTGGCCAGGGGACTGGCGAAAGAGGGCCACTCACTCGTCCTCTTCGACCGGGACGAATCCTCGGTCATCCGCCTCGCCGACGAACTGGGCCGGCTCACCAAGACCGAGGCGGTCGTCGGCGACATCACCGACATCCCCGCCGCCGAGCGGCAGCTGACCGGGATCGTCGAGCGGCACGCACCGTCCATCCTGGTCAACGGCGTGGGCGGGGACACCCGCGTCATCGGCTACGCGGACCTCGAACAGACGCACTTCGACCAGACCTACCTGGAGAACGTGGTCAGTACCTGGATCGCGATCAAGGTGTGCGCGCCGCGGATGGCCCGGGACGGCTATGGCCGCATCGTCAACTTCGCCTCCGCCGGCGGCCGTACGTACAGCCACTTCAACAACGCCGCCTACGTCGGTGCCAAGGCGGCCGTCATCGGCATGACCAAGCAGATGGCGTACGAACTGGCCGGCAGCGGCGTGGTGGTGAACGTCGTCGCCCACGGGCCGATCGCCACCGAGCGGGTCGCCGGCGCCTTCGAACGCCGCGACGAGACGTCGAAGAAGGCGGTGCTCGGCCGGCTGCCCATGGGGCGCTACGGCACGATCGCCGAGGCCGCGGGCAGCGTCCTGCACCTGTGTTCGGAAGGCGCGGGCTACTCCACGGGAAGCGTCATCGACATCAACGGCGGTCTCTACATGTGATCCGCCCGCCGCCGCGCCGACCGCCCGGCACCCGTGCCGGGCGTGCGGTCCGGCGCGCTCCAGCCCACCCCGCAGGGACCCCCTCCACCGCACAAGGAGCTTGGTGTGGCGAAATTCGTCGTCGAATTCGAGTACAACGTGGACCGGGCGGGCCGGCAGCACCTGCATCCCGCCCACGCCGAGAACCTCTACCGGCTCGCCGACCGCGGCGTGCTGCTGCTCGGCGGCCCGCTCGTCGGGGAGAACGCCGGCCTGCTGCTCTACGAGGTCGGCTCCCGCGCGGAACTCGAACAGCTGCTGGCCGAGGAGCCCTACGTCACGGGCGGGGTCGTGGCCGGCACCCGGGTCCAGGAGTGGGAGCCGGGGAAGGGCAGCTGGGCCGCCGCGCACAGCGAGCCCGGGGACCTGCTCACCGCGGAGGGATCGCACTGACATGCTGTCGTTCGAACTGGACACGCTGTTCGCGGGCATCGCCGACCCCGACATGGACTCCATGCGCATCCTCAGCGAGACCGCGATGCGCTTCCCCGACGCGCTGTCGTTCTCCTCGGGCGCGCCGCACGACGGAAACCACGACCTGGCCGGTCTGACCTTCTACCTCGACCGCTACATCAAGCACCTGCGCGACAAGGGCCTGCCGGAGCAGCGCATCTCGCGGCTGCTCTTCCAGTACGGGGCCGTCAACGGCTTCATCCAGGACGACGTCGCGCTGATGCTCAAGCAGGACGAGGGCATCGACGTCGCGCCCGACGCGATCATGATTACCCACGGCTTCCAGGAGGCCGCCCTCGTCGCGCTGCGCGGCCTGTTCGCCGCACCGGACGACGTGCTGCTCGCGGTCTCCCCGGCGTACGTCGGCATCCGCGGCGCCGCCCGGATGCTCGGCATCCCCGTGCACAGCGTCACCGAGGGCCCCGACGGGCCCGACCCGGAAGAGGTCGCCGCGCAGGCCCGCGCGGTGCGGGCCGGCGGCCGGCGCCCGGTCGCCCTGTACCTGGTGCCGGACTTCTCCAACCCCTCCGGGTCGGTGCTGCCCCTGGCGGCCCGCAAGCGGCTGCTGGAAGTGGCCGCCGAGGAGGACCTGGTGATCCTGGAGGACAACCCCTACGGGCTGTTCGCCCGCGACGGCGAGTCGTCGCCCACCTTGAAGTCGCTGGACACCGAGCGCCGGGTGGTCTACCTCGGCTCCTTCGCCAAGTCCGCCTTCCCCGGCGCCCGCCTCGGCTACCTGGTCGCCGACCAGGAGGTCACCGACGCCGACGGCGTCACCCGGACACTGGCCGCCACCCTCTCCAAGGCCAAGGCGATGTTCAGCGTCGGCTCCTCCAGCCTGTCGCAGGCGGTGGTCGGCGGCTACCTGGTCGAGCACAACCACGATCTGCGCACCCCCACCCGGGAGCTGGCCGCGGTCTACCAGGAGCGGCTGCGGGCGATCCTGGCCGTGCTCGCCGAGCACTTCCCGCCCGAGGACGACCACGGCGTCAGCTGGAACACCCCGCGCGGCGGCTTCTTCCTCACCCTGCGGGTGCCGTTCGTCGCCGACCTGGCGCAGATGGAGCGGTCCGCCCGCGACTACAAGGTCAGCTGGGCGCCGATGAGCATGTTCCACCTCGACGGCGGCGGGGAGCGCGAGATCCGGCTCGGGTTCAGTAACCTCGCCCCCGACGCGATCCGCGAAGGTGTCGCGCGGCTCGCGCGCTTCATCAAGGACACCCTGCGCGACACCCCTGAAGGACAGGTATGAGCACCTCCACACCCCCCACCGCCGTCGTCATCGACGGCTACTCGGCCGGCAACTTCTACCCCGCCGCCTTCGCCGCCACCGGTACCCGGGTGATCCACGTGCAGAGCACGCCGGAACTCATCCCGACGATGGTCGCGCCCAACCTGGCGGAGTACGCGGAGAACCTCGTCATCACCGACGAGGCGGAACTGATCGAGCGGCTGCGCGGCTACGACCTGGTCGCCGTGGTACCCGGCCAGGAGTCCGCGGTACGCCAGGCGGACCGGGTCAGCGAGGCCCTCGGCGTCAAGTCCAACGGTACCGCGCTGTCGCCGGCCCGCCGCGACAAGTACCAGATGATCGAGGCGCTGCGCCGGGCCGGGGTGCGCTGCGCCGACCAGACCAAGAGCTCCGACGCGGCCGAACTCGTCAAGTGGGCCGAGGACCGCGGCGTCTGGCCGGTGGTGGTCAAACCGCTCAGCTCCGCCGCGTCCGACGGGGTGTTCATCTGCGCCAACGCCGAGGAGGTGCGGGCCGCAGCCGAACGCGTGCTCGGCGGCCGGGACATCTTCGGCTTCGACAACGCCGAGGCGCTGATCCAGTCGTACTCGCGCGGCACCGAGTACGTCGTGGACACGGTCAGCTCCGACGGACACCGCTACGCCGCCGGCGTGTGGCAGTACGACAAGATCCTGCTGCCGTCCGGGCAGAACATCTACAACCGGGACATCCTGCTGCCCGCCGACGCCGAACCGGTGCCCGCGCTGATCGCCTACGTCAACGAGGTGCTGACGGCCCTCGACGTACGCTGGGGCCCGTCGCACGCCGAGGTCATCGTCACCGACGAGGGCCCGGTCCTGGTGGAGATCGCCACCCGCTTCAACGGCCAGCTCAACCCCGCTTTCCAGCGGCTGTGCCTGGGCCACGACCAGTCCGGGCTGTCCGCGCTGGCCTACACCGACCCGGAGCGGTTCGCCCGGGAGTACGGCGGCCGGGTCTACCGCAAGGCGCAGTCCGGCTACAGCTACAACCCCCCCACCGAACTCGACGGCACGGTCGCCGCCGTGGACCAGGACGTGGTCGCCCGGATCAACGAGCTGCCCAGCGTCCTGCTGACCAGCGTCAAGTACGCGCCGGGCGACCGGATCCGGCCCACCACCGACCTGCTGTCGGCCGCGATGCGGATCTACCTGACCGCGCCCGACGACGAGCAGCTGGTCGCCGACTACGAGAAGGCCCGCGTGCTGAAGGACGCCGTCTACCGGGTCGGCTGACCCGGCGGTCCGCTCCTTCCCACCCCCCAGGGCCGGCCTCGGGCCCGTCCCCAAGAGGGGCCCCGAGGCCGCGCCCAAGGCCCCCGTCCGGAGGAAAGCAGTGCACAGTCGTATCGGCGTCTTTCTGTCGCCCGTCCACGAGACCGGGCAGGATCCGCATCTGGCGATCCGCCGCAACCTCGACCTGGTGGAGTACGTCGACCGCCTCAACTACGACGAGGCGTGGTTCGGCGAACACCACAGCCTGGGCTGGGGCCTGGTCGGCGCACCGGAGACGCTGATCGCCGCCGCCAGCCAGCGCACCCGGCAGATCAAACTGGCTCACGGCGTCGTACCGCTCTCCGGACACCACCCGTTCCACGTGGCCAGCCGCGCGGTGCACCTGCAGCACCTGACCCAGGGCCGCTACATCCTGGGAGTGGGCCCCGGTGTGCCGTTCGACGCGACCATGTTCGGGCTCGACGGCAAGGTGCAGCGCAGGCGGCTCGACGAGGCGCTGCCGACCGTCCTCGAACTCGTCAACGGGGACGAGCGGGTCACCCGGAAGACCGACTGGTTCGAGCTGAAGGACGCCAAGCTCCAGCTGCCCCGGTTCGGCCCCGGCCCGATCGAGGTCGCGCTGGCCACCTCCGGCACCTCGGTGAGCAGCCCCCGGCTGATCGGCCGGTACGGCCTGAGCATGACCACCTTCGCGCTGCCGTTCGCGCTGCTCACCCCGGGCGCCCCGGAGCACATCGGGCTGGCCCAGCAGTGGAAGCACGCCGAGGAGGCGGCCGACGAGTTCGGCCAGACCCTCCGGCGCGAGGACTGGCGGATCGCCCTGCCGGTGCACGTCGCCGAGACCAGCCGGCAGGCGTTCGCGGAGGTCGGCGACGGCTACGACCGCTGGATGTTCGAGTACTTCGCCAAGACCGGCGGCCGCGACGTGCTGGCTCCCGGCGCCAAGCGGGAGACCATGCTCCGCGACCGGGTGGAGGCCGGCGGCGCGCTGGTCGGCTCGGTCGAGGAGGTGGTCAGCGGGATCCGCCGGATCCAGGAGGCCACCGGCGGCTTCGGCACGCTGCTGGTCTACGTCCCCGACTGGACCTCCTACGAGAACACCGACCGCAGCCTGGAACTGCTCGCCCGCTACGTGGCGCCGCAGATCAACGGGTCCGCGGCCAGGCCGCAGGAAGCGGTCGACTGGGCCGTCGCCGCCCGCGCCGCCCGGTAGGCGGCGCGCACGGCGCGAACCCGGCCCGTGCCGCGACCGGGAGAACGGGGCCGGAGGACCGCCGTCCCGGTCCCGTCCCCCGACACGGGCCGGCCGCGCGAGCCGGCCACCTGATCACTCTTCGCACGCACCGCGGAACTCATCGGGACCACCGGCAGAACGAGTTTGAGGAGGCGTTGAAGCCGTGGGCGGTTCGCACTGGCAAGAGCACTGGGACGCGCGTAGATCCCCCTTCCTGGACGAGTGCCGGCAGGCCCGCGCGACCCTGCTGGCCGACCTGGCGGACCCGCACGCCGCCCAGCAACGGGTGCTGGAGGACATCGTCGCCCTCAGCGCGGACTCGCTGCACTGGAAGGAACGGGGCTACGACGCGGCCACGGCCGACCCGGACGGCTTCCGGCGGGTCCTGCCGGTGACGCGCTACGGCGACTTCACCCCGGAGCTGGACCGGGAGGCCAGGACCAAGGGCGGCGTGCTCTCGTGCAGCCCGGTCCTGCGCTGGCTGAAGACCAGCGGCACCACGGGCGTCCCCAAGCGGGTCCCCTACACCCTGCACTGGCTGCTCACCTACCGGGTGCCGGCGATGCGGGCCATGTGGGGGACGTACCTGGAGCACCACCCCGAACTGCTCGCGCACCCGTACGCCACCCTCGACACCCAGACCGTCCACGAACTGGTGGACGACCACCTGTTCGGCGTCCAGTACCAGGCGATCAGCAACCGCCATCCGCGGATCAACAGCCGCGACTGGAACCCGCCGTGGTCGGCCGCCCCCTGGTTCGGCACCGAGGCGCCCTCCTCGCACGCCGGCCGGATGTACCACCGCATCCGCCACCTCGTCGGTCAGCCGCTGCACTTCATCTCGGCGATCAACCCCAGCACCCTGATCTCGCTGCGCGACCTGATCGCCGAGCACGGTCCGGACCTGGTCCGCGACCTGAACACCGGTGCCCTGGAGGGCAAGCCGTACGGGGAGCCGGACCCGGCGGCGGCCCGCCACCTCCAGTCGGTGCTGGACAAGGGCGACTTCAGCCTGGTGGACGTCTGGCCCGCGCTCAGCCTCTACAGCTGCTGGCTCTCCTCCTCCGCCGGGCTCTACCAGGGTAAGCTGGACGCCGTACTGCCGGGCGTCGCCGCGATGCCGTTCATGAGCTGCGGCACCGAAGGGGTGACCACCATCCCGGTGGACGACTCCCTGGACAGCCAGCCGCTCGCCGTCAACCAGGCGTTCTTCGAGTTCGTACCGGCGGAGGTCGACCTGGGCAAGCGGCTGGACGCGGGGGAGCGGATCGACACCTTACTGTTCGACGAGGTGGCGGCGGGCCGCGACTACCACCTGGTCATGACGCAGGGCAACGGCCTCTACCGGCTGTGGAGCGGCGACATCTACCGGGTGGACCGGATCGTGGACGGCGTGCCGTGGGTGCACTTCGTGCGCCGCGACGGTGTCTTCCACTCCTTCACCGGCGAGAAGATCACCGAGGAGCAGGTCAGCCAGGCCGTCGAGCGGGCCATGACCGCGGCCGGCCTCGGCGGCGGGCTCTACCTGTGCGGACCGCAGTGGGGCGAGCCGCCCCACTACGTGGTGGTCACCGAAGTCCCCGAGCCCGGCGAGGAGGTGGAGCGCCGGCTGGCCGAGGCGGTGGACCGCGAGCTGCGGGCCGTCAACATCGAGTACGCCGCCAAGCGCGGCAGCGGCCGGCTGGGCCCGCTGCGGCTGCACACCGTGCCGCGCGACGCGATCGTGGCCTACACCGAGCGCCGCCGGCAGGCGGGCAACACCACCCAGTACAAGTACAAGCCGTTCGAGAAGGACACCGCCTTCGTCGGCGACCTGCTCAGCGGCGCGGAGGCGGGGCGATGATCGAGACCCGCAGGCCCCCGCAGAACGTGCGCCGCGAGATCATCACCCTCGACGGCGGTGGCGTCGACCTGGCTTTGCACGTCTGGCGCCCGCGTCAGCCGGCCAAGGGCGCGGTGTTCTACTTCCACGGGCTGCAGAGCCACGCGGGCTGGCTGTGGGACGTCGGCCCGCAGTTCGCCGACAACGACATCGCGCTGTTCGTGCTCGACCGGCGCGGCAGCGGCATCAGCGGCGGCGCCCGCAACACCGTGCCCGGCGTGGACACCGTTGTCGCCGACTACGTCACGGCCCTCACCCACGTCCGGGAGCTGATCGGCGACGCCCTGCCGCTGACCCTGTTCGGGCACTGCCTGGGCGGCTCCTTCCTGGCGGCGCTCATGCACCACCCGGACTTCACCGTCCGCTACGACGCCGCCGTCTTCTGCTCGACCTGGCTGGGCCGGCTGCACGCGCGCTACGACGAGGCCGAACTGGAGGCGCTGGCCGCCGACCGGAGCGAGGAGCTGTGGGACGCCGGCCTGGTGACCGAGGACTTCACCGACGACCCCGGGTACCGGCGGTTCATCGACAGCGACGACCTCGCCGCACGCCGGATCACCCGCCGCTCCCGCGGCACGCTGCTCGCCCTGGAACGGCTCTACCTGGACCCCGACCGGCGCCCGCTGCCGGCCGTGCCGACCGCGTTCGTCTCCGGCCTGACCGACCCCATCGTCGACCTCGACGCGACCCACCGGGTCTTCAACGACCTGGTCTCCGGCCAGGGCATGATCATCAAATTCCCCACCGACCGGCACTACCTCTTCTACACCCCGGTCAGCCGGAGCCTGGTCGACTGGACCTCCACCTACACGCTGTTGCAGGGGCTGGACCGCGATGTCTGAGGCGCGGCTCTACCACGTGGAACAGCCGATGCGGATCGGCTTCGACCATCCGGCGGCCCGCCGCTCGACCAGCGACAGCCTCGTCCTCAGCCTCACGCTCGACGGCGTGACGGGCATCGGCGAGTGCGCGCCGCGGCGGTACGTCACCGGCGAGACCGCCGGCAGCGTCACCGAGGCGCTGCGCCGGACTTCGCTGAACCAGGTCTTCGACCTGCTGCGGGCCACCCCGCCCGACGAACTGCTCGACCTGCTGCGCGCCACCGGCTTCGACGCCGTCTTCGGCACCGACCGGTGGCCGTCCGCCGGCGGCAACCTGGTCTGCCTGCTGGAGACGGCCGTCCTCGACCTGCTCGGGCACCGCCTGTCGATGCCCGCCAGCCGGTTCCTCCCGGGTGACCCCGGCCGGCCGGTGCTGCCCGTTTCCCAGGTGCTCGACCTCAGCATCGGCGCCGAGGAGTTCGTGGACACCCGCGGCCCCTTCCACTTCGTGAAGGTCAAGGCGTCCGGCGACATCGAGCGGGACGTGCGCACGGTCACGGTGATCCGCCAGCGGCTCGGGTCGCAGGTGCCGGTCATGGTCGACGCCAACATGAGCTGGACCCCCGAGACGGCCGTGCCCTACGCCCGCCGGCTGCGCGCCTGCGGGGTGGACCAGGTCGAGGAGCCGCTGCCGCCGCGGTCCTGGGACGCGCTGCGCGACCTGCGCCGCCGCTCGGGCATCCGGGTGATGCTGGACGAGTCGGTGTGCACCGGCCAGGACGCCGAGGCGGCCATCGCCGCACAGGCGTGCGACGCGGTGAACGTACGGGTCGCCAAGAACGGCGGACTGCTGCGCTCCGCCCGGCTGATCGACCGGCTGCGCGCCGCCGGCCTGGCGTTCCAGATCGGCGTACAGGTCGCCGAGACCGGTCCGCTGATCAACGCCGGCCGCACGCTGGCCTTCCACAACCCCGACGCCCTGACCGTCGAGGCCGGCCAGTCCGACCGCTTCTTCGCCGAGATGATCGTCTCACCGCGCCCGGCCGTGGACCGTACGACCAACACCGTCGTACCCCACGAGGGTCCGGGCTTCGGGATGCGGCTGAACGACACCGCGGAACGCTGGGCCGTCCGGTCCTGGACCCACGGCGACTGGCATCCCACCCACCTGGAGGAAACCCTGCGATGACGGCCCTCTACGAGTGTGTCCACCGGGGCGAACGGTACTTCGGCCTCGGCACGCCCGGCGACACCGACCTCACGCTGTACCCGCTGGGCGGCGACGGCCTGCGGGCCCGGCTGCTCGCCGCCGCCGGCGACGGCCTGCTGCCGGGCGGCGCCCTGCCGACCGACGCGCTGACCGCGGGCCTGGACCCGGTGACCGTGCCGGCCCGGGAGGTGGACCTCCGTCCGCCGCTGCTCCCCGACGCGCTCGGGGACGCCATGGTCAGCGGCTTCATGGCCACCCACAACGTCAAGGTCGACGAGACCACCCAGTCCCAGCCCAACTGGTTCCTCAAGGGACTCGGCGACGTCCTGAAGGTCTCCGGCGAGCCGCTGCGCACCGCGCCGGAGCCCCTCGCCCTGTGCGAGGAGGCGGAGGTCGTCCTCGTCTACGTCGTCGACGACGAACGCGTCCCCCGGTACATCGGCTACGGCCTCGGCAACGACCTCACCGACATCGGCCGCTTCAAGCGGCACGCCGGGCACCTGTCGTACGCCAAACTCTGCGACGCGGCCCTGTCCCCATGGCTCTTCCTGGACGCCCCGCCCCAGGAGGTCCACGGCCAAACCACCATCGAACGGGACCACGCGCCGGCCTGGCAGGGCACGTTCACCACCGGCGTCAAGGCGCTCCACTACGGCCTGCGGGACATGATCGCCGAACTCTTCTCCTACCAGGCGCTGCTGCTGCCCGGCCGGGTGCACTACGTCTACCTCGGGGCGGACCGCGGCAGTTTCCACGACGGCTTCGCGCTGGCCGACCGGGACCGGGTCGGCATCGAGTTCACCACCCACGGGGTGACGCTGACCAACACCGTGCGGTGCCACGACCGCGGTTAGCCGGGCGGGCGGACACCGCCGGACCGTGTCCCGCCCCTCACCGGCCGGACACCGCCGGCCCGTCCGCCCCTCGCCCGCCGCCGGACCCCTGCCGCCTGACTCCCGCCGGACGCCGGTCAGAGACTCGCCGCCAGCAGCGACTCCGCGACCGGCGTCCGCATGTACAGCACCGAGCGGCCCGCGCGGTGGGCGGAGACGATCCCGGCGTCCCGCAACGCGGTGAGGTGCTGGCTGACGCCGCCCGCGGACAGCCCCGTGCGCCCGGCGAGTTCGCTGGTGGAGGCGGGACTGCTCAGCTCGGCCAGCAGCAGCGCCCGGGTACGGCCGAGCACCGCGGCCACCACCTCCGGAACCAGCGGGCGGTCGCGGTCCCAGACCGAGCCCCACCCGCGGCTGGGGTAGAACAACTGCTTGGTGAAGGGCGTCGCCGCGGTGGTGGCGACCGTCGACCAGGCGAAGATCGACGGCACCAGCACCAGGCCCCGGCCGCCCAGTTCGATGTGCGGGAAGCACGTCTTCTCGGTGAAGGTGAGCGTGCCCCCGGTCCACCGCACACTGGGGTGCAGATCGCCGAGCACCGCCTCCGCGCCGGCCGCGGCCAGCCGCCGGGCCTGGTGGAAGACGTCGGCGGACAGCACCGCCTCCATCTTCGGCCAGTACGGCTCGATCGCCACCTCCCAGTAGGCGGCGGTCTCCGCGAGCAGCCGGCCCAGGCCCGCCGCCGGGTCCTCGTACATCGCTTCGAGCCGGCCGGTGCGCAGCCCGAACGCGCCCAGCTCGCGGCGGATCTGGGCCACCGGGGTGGCCGCGACCGCGCGCAGTTCCGCCGCGAAGCCGCCGCCGTCCGAGCGGGGCGCCGGGGTGATGAAGTCGGGGGTGCACCCCGTGGGCGGCACCAGGTCGAAGAGCAGCCCGCGGTCGAGGCCGGCGGCGGCCAGCCGGGGCGCGACCTCGGCCTGCCAGTGGCGGTGGACGGAACGCGGCGCGGCGGTGCGGTACGCGCGGACGCTGGCCACCACCTCCCACAGCGGGGAGACCGCGAACCTGGTCCGCGCCACGTCGCTCGCCGAGAAGGAGAAGCGCAAGGATCCCGCCACGTCGGCTCCCGGATTCAGCTGTGCCTTAATCAATGCCGTCAACCGGCCCTGCGGCCACACCATTCCCCCATGACCGCACCCGCACTGCAACCCCCGGAGCTGCCCGAACCGGCCCAACTGCCCGCCGCGCCGCGCGGCGGACGGCTGCGGGCCGCCGTGGGCCGGTACTTCGGCGGCCTGCCGGGCCCGTTCTGGGTCGTCTTCAGCGGCACGGTGATCAACCGCGTCGGCACCATGGTGGTGCCCTTCCTGGTGTTCTACCTCGGCTCGCGCGGCATCAGCGAGGGCCGGACGCCGTACGTGCTCGGCGCGCTCGGCGCGGGCGGACTGGCCGGCCCGATCCTCGGCGGCTGGTTCGCGGACCGGGTGGGGCGCCGGCCGGCGATCCTCGGCGGCATGGTCGCGACCGCGCTCAGCCAGGCGCTGCTGTACCTGGCCCCGGGGTTCGTCACGCTGGCGCTCGGGGCGGCGCTGCTCGGCGCCGCGGCCAACTTCCACACCCCCGGCGTCACCGCGGTCATCGTGGACTCGGCGAGCCCGGAGCGGCGTCAGGCGGCCTTCGGCCTCTACCACTGGGCGATCAACCTCGGTGCGGCGGGCGCCGGCGCGCTCGGCGGCTTCCTCGTCGACCGGGGCTTCTGGCTGCTGTTCCTGGTGGACGCGGTGACCTGCCTGGGCTTCGCCGCCGTCGCCTGGGTGGCGCTGCCCCACGACCGGGCCCGGCCGGCGCACGACGGCCCCCGGGCGTCCGGCGGCTACGGCGTGGTGCTGCGCGACCGGCTGCTGCTGGCCTTCGTGGGCGTCGCGCTGACGTACGAGTTCGTGTACGGGCAGTACGAGACCACCGTGCCGATGGCCATCCGCGACCACGGTCTGCCGGCCAGCACCTACGGCCTGGCCGCGGTCGTCAACGCGCTGGTGGTCGTCACCATGCAGCCGTTCGCCAACGCCTGGGTGCTGCGCTTCGACCGGATGCGGGTGTGGGCGGTCTCGGCCACGCTGATCGCGGTCGGCATCGGCCTGACCGGGGTCGCGCACACCACCACCGGCTACGTGCTCACCGTGGTGGTGTGGAGCGTGGGAGAGGTGTCCTCCGGCGGTCTGGCCACCGCCGTGGTCGCCGACCTCGCCCCCGCGGACGCCAGGGCCCGCTACCAGGCGGCCCTCACGTGGGCGCGGGGCATGGCCCGCTTCCTCGGTCTGGCGGTCGGACCCACGCTGTACGCGGTGAGCGGTCCCGCGACCCTGTGGTGGACGGTCACCGCGGTCGGCGTCGCGGGCGCCGGCTGGGCACTGCTGATCGGCCCCGCACTGGCCGCGCGCGCCAAATCGACCGCCCTGCAGATGGTGTGAGCCGGCCGCGGCCACTCCCGCCGCGTCTTCAGGGAGCCGCCGCGCCGGCCGTCCCCGAGGGCGGCGGCCCGCGGCTACCGTGTCGATGTCATCCTCCTGCACAGAGCCCGACGCCTGCCGGTGATCCGCGGCGGCGCCCCGCGGCGTTGACGCTGTCCGAGCGGTGTTGCGAGAGTGATCGCCGTACCGGTCGGACAGCGGAAGGCGGCCACCCATGGCCAGGGGTACGGACGGCAGTGGCGGCGGCCCCGGCGCGGACCCGGCCGGACCGGTGGCGCGGGACGCGCTCCAGGCGTACGTACGCGAACTGACCGATCCGCTGGTGCCGTACGCGAGCCCCGGCGGCGCGCGGATCCGGCTCGGGGTGAACACCGCCCACCACGACGACACCGCCGCGGACCTGGAGGGCTACGCCCGCCCGCTGTGGGGCCTGGCGCCCCTGGCCGCCGGCGGCGGGCACTTCGCGCACTGGGACGTGTGGGCCCGCGGCCTCGCGGCCGGCACCGACCCCGGGCACCCCGAGTTCTGGGGCACCCCGGACGGTATCGACCAGCGGACCGTCGAGTCCGCCGCGTTCGGCTTCGCCCTCTGCCTGGCCCCCGAACACCTCTGGGACCGGCTCGACGGCAAGGAACGGGACCGCGTCGGCCGCTGGCTCGCGGGCTTCGTCGACGCCCGTACCCCGGCCAACAACTGGAACTTCTTCCCCGTGATGGTCAGCCTCGGCCTGGACCGGGTGGGCTACGGCCACGACCGCGACGCCCGGCACGCCCGCCTGGACCGGCTGGAGACCTACGCGCTCGCCGACGGCTGGTACGGCGACGGCGCCACCGAGCAGCGCGACTACTACATCCCCTGGGCCATGCACTTCTACGGCCTGATCTACGCGGCGCTGGCCGGCGCCGCGGACCCGGCCCGCGCCGAGCGGTTCCGGCAGCGCGCCGCGGAGTTCGCGGTGGGCTTCCGGCACTGGTTCGCCGCCGACGGCTCCGCCGTGCCCTTCGGCCGCAGCCTCACCTACCGGTTCGCCCAGGGCGCCTTCTGGGGCGCGCTGCCCTACGCGGGCGTGGACGCGGTGCCGTACGGCGAGGTCAAGGGGCTGCTGCTGCGCCATCTGCGCTGGTGGCGGGCGCGTACCGGGCAGACCTCGCCCGGCGGGCTGCTGAGCGTCGGCTACGGCTACCCGCAGCCCGCCGTCGCGGAGCAGTACAACGGGCCGGCGTCGCCGTACTGGGCGCTCAAGGCGTTCCTGCCGCTGGCGCTGCCGCCGGCCCATCCCTTCTGGACCGCCGAGGAGCCGGCCGCCGCGCCCGACCTGCCCGCCGTGCTCGCCCAGCCGGCGGCCGGGGCGGTGCTGATGCGGTCCGGCGGCGACGTGACGCTGCTCAGCGGGCGGCAGCACAACACGTGGGTGCGCGGGGGAGCGGCGAAGTACGCCAAGTTCGCGTACTCCACCCGCTTCGGCTTCAGCCTGCCGGCCGGGGAGAGCGGCCTGGAGCAGGGGGCGTACGACTCGATGCTGGCGGTCGGCGAGGACACGGCGCACTTCCGGGTCCGTGAGGAGCCCGCCGACCCGGAGACGGCCGCGGCGGACGGCACGGTACGGAGTGTGTGGCGGCCCTGGCCCGACGTCGAGATCACCACCTGGCTCACCGCGGCGCCGCCCTGGCACCTGCGCACCCACCGCATCCGCACCGGCCGCGCCCTGCACACCGCCGAGGCCGGCTTCGCCGCCGACCGGGACGGTGCCCCGACCCGCCGGGAGGAGTCGCCGGGCGCCGCCCTCGCGGTCTCCGCGGCGGGCGACCTCAGCGGCCTGCGCGACCTCCCCGGCTCCGGCCCCGGCCCCGCCGCCGCCCCCCGGCCCGGCCGCGTCCTGGACCTCCTCCCGGGCACCAGCGTCCTCTTCCGCCGCACCGCCCTGCCGCTGCTGACCGCCACCCTGCCCCCGGGCGAGCACTGGCTGCGCTGCGCGGTCCTGGGCGCGGGCCCGGCCGAAGCGGCGGCCTGGCAGGAGCCGGCACCGCGGGCACGCCACTGAGTGCCCGCGTATGGCGGCCTCGCCGCGCCGGGCGGACGGGGCGGTGACCGGAGAGGGTGCCCCGGAGCGGGTGCCCCGGAGCGGGTGACCAGGGCGGTCGGCGCGGGCGGTCGGCGCGGGTGGGCGGGCCTTTTGGGCACGCGGGCGCGGGCGGGCCCGCCCGCGCCCCTCGGCCGGACGGCCGGGACCGCCGCCCGGTGGGTACGCGGGCGCGGGCGGACCTGCCGGAGGCGGGCTTGCAGGGCGGGTCCTGGCGCGGGGGCCTGGCGCGGGGTCAGGGTATGGCAGCCGGGACTGCGGGGCCCTGGCGCGGGGCCAGGGCGCGGCGGCCGGGCCTGCGGGCCGGGCGCGGAGTCCGGGCGGGGCCCGGCCGAGGGGCGCGGGCGGGCCGGACCCAAGCCGCCCCGCCGACCGCGTGGTGAGCCGGTTAACGATCACGCCGGAGCAACCGTTAGCGTCGGGTCCATGACTGACTCCCGCCCCGGCGCCATCGGCATCGGCCTCGCCACCCTCGCCGACGACGGCACCGTACTCGACACCTGGTACCCCGCCCCGGAACTCACCTCGGAGCCGGGCCCCGCGGGCACCGTGCGGCTGACCGCGGAGCAGGCCGCGGACGCCCTGGGCGCCGCAGCCCCGAAGGCCCTGGGTCCCGACCCGCGCCGCGGGGTCGAGGTCATCGCGGTCCGTACCGCCATCGGCTCGACCGACGACAAGCCGCTGGACGCCCACGACATCTACCTGCGCCTGCACCTGCTGAGCCACCGGCTGGTCCGCCCCAACGAGCAGAACCTCGACGGCATTTTCGGCCTGCTGGCCAACGTCGCCTGGACCTCCCTCGGCCCGGTCCCGGTGCCGCACCTCGAAGCGACCCGGCTGGCGGCCCGCGCCGAGGGCCTGCACCTGGCGGTGAACGGCATCGACAAGTTCCCCCGGATGACCGACTACGTCACCCCCGCGGGCGTCCGGATCGCCGCCGCCGACCGGGTCCGGCTCGGTGCCCACCTCGCCGCCGGCACCACCGTGATGCACGAGGGCTTCTGCAACTACAACGCCGGCACCCTGGGCACCTCGATGATCGAGGGCCGCATCTCGCAGGGCGTCGTCATCGGCGACGGCTCCGACGTGGGCGGCGGCGCCTCCATCATGGGCACCCTGTCCGGCGGCGGCACCCAGCGCGTCGCGGTCGGCGAACGCTGCCTGCTGGGCGCCGAGTCCGGCCTGGGCATCGCGCTCGGCGACGACTGCGTGGTCGAGGCCGGCCTCTACGTCACCGCGGGCACCCGCGTCACCCTCCCCGACGGCACGATCGTCAAGGCCGTCGAGCTGTCCGGCGCCGACAACCTCCTCTTCCGCCGCAACTCCACCACCGGCAAGGTGGAGGTCCTCCAGCGGACCGGTTCCTGGGGCGGCCTCAACTCCGTTCTGCACAGCCACAACTGACACCCCCGCCGGCGCCGGCCGGGCACCTCGCCGGCCGCCGGCCGGCCACCCCGCCGGTCCGCGGCCGGCCACCCCCCGGGGCCTCCGCCGACGCCCGCCTGCCCGACCGCCCACCGGCCGTGCCCGCGGGTCCCGGCGGGCCGGCGGGCACGGTTTGTCGCGGCGCCGAGCAGGGCGGCGCAGGCAATACGCTGATGCCACGCGCTTCGCCGCTTTCCCGTCCCCGTCGCCCCCCTCGCCCCACGCTCGTTCCACGCCGAATTGGGAGACCGTCCAATGTCCGCAAGTCCTCTCGTCCTGCCGCCGGTGCGGCTGCTGCCCGCGGCCGAACTGGCCCGGCTGGCGCGGGCCGTACCGCTGCTGGAGCACGCGCTGCGGCTGGTGCGGTGGGCCGGGGACGGGCGGCCGGTCGACGCCATGGGGGAGCTGCTGGAGGCGGACCTCGCCGCGGCGGCGACCGAGCTGGGGATCGACGCGGAGGAGGGACTCGGCGAGGCCGCCCAGGCGTGGGGCGTGGCGGTGGACACCGGGCTGCTCGCGCTGGAGATCGAGGAGGACGCGCAGGAGGCGGCGTCGGCGGGGGAGCCGGCCGGGCGGGCGGTCCGCGCGCAGGCGTACGCGGCGGTGGCCGCGGGCGACCCGCAGGACCTGCTGGAACTCTGGCTGGCCGCCGCGGAGTACGCGCTCGCCGACGCCTCCGAGCCGGACTACGAGGGCCTTCAGGACGTCCTGGACGACGGCGACCGGTCGGTGCTGGACGAGATGGACTGGGACCCGGAAGAGGAGGCGGAGTTCCTGGACACCGCCCTCGCCAACCTCTACGTGCTGATGGCGATGGACGCCGCGGAGCCGGAGCCGGGCGCCGTACCGCTGCCCGTGCTGGCCGCCTCGCTGGTCGTACCGGACGAGATGGAGCAGCCCAGCGACGCCGTGCTCGAAGAGGTCACCGCGGTGATGATGCGGCTCGACGAGCAGTTCCGGCTGCTCGGGCCGGCCGGGCTGCTGGAGTACCGGCCGGTGGACGGGGCGCTGATCGCCGAGGACGGCGAGCCGGAGCTGTCCGAGGTGGGCCCCGACGGCCTGGACCCGGAGGAGATCTCGCGCTACGGGCTGGTCCGGCTCACCCCGCTCGGCGTCTACGGGCTGCGGGAGCGGCTGATCGAGGCCGGGGCGCAGGCACCCGTGATCGGGGACCTGGCCGACGGGCCCGCCGCCGACCTGCTGGCCGCGCTCATCGACTACCCCGACCACGCGGCGCGCGCCGAGGCCGAGTTGTGGCTGACCGACCGCAAACCCGTCGAGGCGGCGACCGAGTTGCTTGCGGCCGGCCGCGGTGACGACGCGAGCGCGCCCGGCCGGCGGCTGATCTGCCAGCAGACGCTGGCGCTGCTCGGCGCCGAGGCGGAGCCCGCGCTGCGGGAGGTACTGGACGACCCCCGGCTCGGCGGCCTGGCCAGGGTCTGGCTGACCGAGCGCGGCGCCGCCGACATCCCGGCGCCCGGCGCCGACATGGTGTTCTGGCTCACCATCGACACGCTGGCCGCGCAACTGGCCACCGATGAGGACGCGGAGCTGCTCGGCGACCTGATCCGCGACCTGGTGGCCCGGCACGACGGCTTCTTCGACGCGGCCTGGCGCGTCGACCACCCCGCCACCGCCGACGTCCTGGAGGCGATGGGCCGTCTCCACCCGGACCGCAAGATCGCCAAGGACGCCCGCAAGGCGGCCTTCAAGGCACGCTCCCGGGAGGGCACGGCGGGCTGACCGGCGGCGCGGTACGGGGGGCCGAGCGCTGCCGCCGGCGCGGCCGAGGGGCGCCGGGAGTTGACGGAAGCGCGGGCGGGCGACGGTGGTCCGGGGTCCGGTCGGCGCCCGCTCGCCTGCCGCCCGCTCGCCTGCCGCACGGCCACCGTTCACCGGGAG
The DNA here is from genome assembly GCF_031844685.1 of Streptomyces sp. ITFR-21. NCBI lineage: Bacteria > Bacillati > Actinomycetota > Actinomycetes > Kitasatosporales > Streptomycetaceae > Actinacidiphila > Actinacidiphila sp. ITFR-21. Next base: position 1,165,729 of record NZ_CP134605.1, on the reverse strand, counting down.
TCGGTGCCGGGCCACGGACGTGGCCGCGATACATCCGGGAGGTCCCGCGCCACATCCCCGCCGTGTCCGCGCCGCGGGGCTAAGTCCCCGCGGCGGGCCGACGCCTCGGGTGTCGAGCTCCCTTTCGCGGCCGGCGCCGCCGCGCGACCCTGCGCCCCGGAGGGAGCGGTCCGTGCCGATCGGCCGCTTCGTGGCCGACCTGTCCCGCGCGGTCCGGACCGGGATTGTGTACGGCGTGGACCGGATCGACGGGCCGGACCGCGATGCCGGGCAGGTCCCCGTCCGCGAGCAGCGCGAGGACGGCGAGGCCGCCCGCGCCCACCGGCCGGCCGGCTTGCGGTGGGCCGCCGGCGGCGCGTACCCCGGGCCGTCCCGTGCCCGCGACCGGAGTCCGGCGGGGCAGGACGGCGCCGTCTGGGTCTACGGCCCCTCGCGCCGCACCCTGGCGCTGAAGGCGCAACCCGGCCCCGGCGCTGCCCCAGCCCTGGCTGCGGCCCCGGTCCGGAGCGGGACGGCGGCGGCTGCGGCGGCCGGCGCGGCGTCACCCCCGCCGTGCGGCGGGCCGCCCCCGGCCCGTGGGGGGAACACCCCGCGTGCCCCGGGGACGCGGACCGCTGAGGTCGCGGGGCCGGCACGTGTTACGGCCGCCCCGGGGGTGAGGTCACCGGGGCGGCCGTAACGTTTCGGCGGGCGGCGGGTGGTCAGCAGGCGTTGAGTATCGAGGTCAGCGCCGACTTCTCCGCGCTGTCCACGCTCAGCCCGTAGTAGTGCTTCACCTGCACCCAGGCGCGTGCGTAGGTGCACTGGTACGAGGCGCGCGGCAGCCATTCGGCCGGGTCGTCGTCGCCCTTGGAGCGGTTGGAGGACGCGGACACCGCGATCAGCTGCGGCCGGGTGGTGTCGTTGGCGAACGACTGGCGCTGCGGGGTGGTCCAGGACCAGGCGCCGGACGCCCAGGCCTCGGCGAGCGGTACCAGGTGGTCGATGTCGAAGGTCGACGGGTTGGTGGTGGTCGCGCCGTCGTAGGCGCTGGTCCAGCTGCCCGACGTCGCCTTGCAGGAGCTGTCGGTGACCACGCTCGCGCCGTCGCGCTTGATCACGTACTCGCGGGTGTTGCAGGTGCCGGAGATGGTGATCCAGGTCGGGAACAGGTCGCGGTCGTAGGTGGAGGAGTGCGTCTCGGCGGTCGCCGTCATCGCGGAAAGGTAACTGCGGGCGGTGGAGGCGGCGATCGGGGTGGGCAGTGCGGCCTGGGCGGTGCCGCTGCCGGCCAGCAGCGCGGTCGCCGCCAGCAGTACGGATCCGACGGTGGCGCATATGCCGCGCAGGAGACGGGCTTTGGGCATGGCTGAACGCTCCCGTGGCTAGAGGACGGTGGCGGTGAGCGGTGCCCTCTCAGCGTCCCGGCCACGGGTCTATGCGCATAGACATGCAGCGGTAAATTTTAGGTGACCATGACATTTTCGGCGATCGGTCCACCCACGGGTCCCCACGGGCCGCCCGGCCCGCGGGCGGCGGGCGCGGACCGCCGCACGGGCGGCGGCGGGACCGGCGGTGGAACCGCGCCCGTGCCGCCGCGCGCGGTCACCTCCGCGGTCGGAGCGCGCCCGCGCCCGTACGGCCCGCGCCCGTCCGCCTGTCCGTACCGCCCGCCCGTGCGGTCAGAGCGCGCCCGCGCCCGGCTTCTCCAGCGCCCGCGCGGTCCGCGCGTCCACGAACGTGCCGAGCGCGGTCATCTCCCACTCGCCCGAGAACTGCCTGACCATCTTGGCCATCAGCACCCCGGTGCGCGCCTCGCCGTTGGTGAGGTCGAAGCGGACCAGTTCCTCGCCGGTGGTGTCGTCCAGCAGCCGGCAGTAGGCGCTCTTGACCTTGTTGAACTTCTGGCCGGAGAAGGAGTTGACGGTGAAGACCAGTCCGGTGACCTCCGGCGGCAGCCCGCCCAGGTGCACGGTGATCGCCTCGTCGTCGCCGTCGCCCTGGCCGGTCAGGTTGTCCCCGTGGTGCCGGATCGCCCCGTTCAGCACCGTCAGCTTGCCGAAGTAGCAGGTGGCGATGGGGTTGCGCCGCGGACCGTAGGCGATCACGGACGCGTCCAGGTCGATGTTCCGGCCGCCGGAGGCCGGCTCCCAGCCGAGGCCCATCCGGACCGAGGACAGCAGCGGCTTGCCGCCCTTGACCAGCGAGACCGTCTCGTTCTTGCGGAGGTTGACCCGGCCCTTGTCCAGGTTGATCCGCCCGGGGGCGGCGGGGGGCGCCGCCGGCGCGGCGGGCGGGGCGGTGGGCGGCGGCGGCAGGTGGGTGGCGGCGGGACCGGTCGGCGGCTTGGCGTAGGCCGGCGGTACGGCGGCGGCGGGCGGGGCGACCGGGCGGGCGGCCGGCTCGTCCACGTGCACCCCGAAATCGGTGGCGATGCCCGCCAGCCCGTCGGCGTACCCCTGGCCGATCGCGCGGACCTTCCACCCGCCGCCCCGCCGGTAGACCTCGACGATGACCAGCGCCGTCTCCGGGCCGAGGCCGGCCGGGGCGAAGGAGGCGATCTCGGCGCCGTCGTCACCGCGCACGACCGCCGTCGGGGTGACGCCGGCGAAGGCGCCGCCGCCGTCCAGACTCGCGGTGACCACCACCTTGTCCACCCCGGCGGGAACCGCCGCGGTGTCCACCACGATGGCGTCCGGCGCCGAGCCGCCGCCCGGGCGGTAGGCCACCCCGGCGCCCTGCGGCTGGTTGTAGAAGACGAAGTCGTCGTCCGAGCGGACCTTCCCGTCGGCACCCAGCAGCAGTCCTGACACATCCAGCCGCACGCCGGCGGTGACTTCCACAGTCACCCGGGGTACGGCGAGCGGCACATTCGAGCCAGGCGTCATAGCGTTCATGCCCCGGTAACGACCGACTCCGCTTTGCGGTTCCATTACCAGGCCGGCAGGGATACCGGCCCGTCCAGGAGGCATACGAAGAGGCGTGCGGTGCGACGGGAGGCGCCCGCGGAGCGGCGGCGCGCCCGGACCGCCGGTGCGACGGGGTTGCCGCGGGTGCGGGGAAGGACGCGTCACGTACGCTCGGCCCCACGTCATCTGCCGGTGGGCGGCCGCATGCTGGAGGGTGAGGGAGTTGGCACACACAAGCCCGGCGCGCGGCGGGCTCGGCGCCCCTGCTCAGGCCGGGTCGCCGACGGGTGCCGCGCGGATCCGGGTGCCGCGGTCGCGCGACCCCGCGGGAGGCGACGCCAGAGCCGTACCCGGCCGCGACGGCCGCCCGGAGTCGGTGCTGCTGGTCGAGGACGACGACGGCGACGCGCTGCTGGCCGAGGAGTACCTCGGCGACGGCCCCGCCGCCCCCCGGCTGCTGCGCGCCCGCAACCTCGCGGAGGCGGTGGCGCTGCTCACCGGGGGGCCCGCGCCCGACGGCGTACTGCTCGACCTGCACCTGCCCGACGCCTTCGGGGTCGACGCGGTCACCCGGCTGCTGCGGGACGCCCCGGGCGCGCCGGTGGTCGTCCTGGCCGGCACCGGTATCGCCGACCGCACCGGGCTGCTGGAGCAGATGCTGGTCGCCGAACGCGCCGCCGCCGACCTCACCGCGCTCCAGGACGCCGCGGCCCGGTGGCGCCCGGACTACGCGGGTCCGCTCGTCCGGCACGCCCGCCCGGGGGCTGCCCCGCGCCTCCGACGCCGCGCTGCTGGACGGCGGCAAGAAGGCACTTGACCGCATCCGCGAGTTGTACGCGGCCGAGGACTCGCACCTGCTGGCCGACCGGGTGCGCAGCCAGCAGCAGTTGCGGCACATCGAGGGCGAACGGGACATGGTGTTCCTGGCGATGCCGGCCTGCTTCCTGGCGGCCGCCCTGGTCCTGGCCCTGCTGCTGCGGCAGATCGTCGGACGGCCGCCGGACCGGCTGCGGGACGACGCGCTGCGGGCCGCGGGCGGTGACTTCGAGGGCCGGATCGTCACCCCGACCGGGCCGGCCGAGCTGCCCTCGACGACCGGCGACCCGACGCTGCTCACCATGGTGTGGCAGAACCTGGTCGGCAACGCGGTCAAGTTCCGCTCCGCCGACCGCCCGCCGGTCATCACGGTGCGGAGCGGTACCGGGCCGGACGGCTGGTACGCCTTCACCGTGACCGACAACGGCGTCGGCATCCCGGCCGAGTTCAACGAGAAGGTCTTCGTGGTCTTCCGGCGGCTGCACAGCCGCGACGGGTACGAGGGGACCGGGAGCGGCCTGGCCATGTGCCGGAAGATCATCGAGCACCACGGTGGCAGAATCATGGTCGACACCTCCTACACCGGCGGTACCGGGATCCGGTTCACCCTGCCGGGCCCGGCCCCCGCGGACCCGGCCCCGAGCACCGAGGGAGCGCAGCCCGAATGACCGACGACGTGGAGCCGATCGAGGTCCTGCTGGTCGAGGACGACGCCGGCGACGAGCTGATGACCAGGGCGGCGTTCGAGGACAACAAGATCCGCAACTCCCTGTACGTGGTGCGCGACGGCGAGGAGGCGCTCGACTTCCTCTACCGCCGCGGCGCCCACATCGGCGCGGTGCGGCCCGACCTGATCCTGCTGGACCTCAACCTGCCCAAGTACGACGGCCGCCAGGTGCTGGAGCGGATCAAGGGCGACCCGGAGCTGGCCACCATCCCGGTGGTGGTGCTCACCACCTCCTCCGCCGAGGAGGACATCGTGCGCAGCTACAAGCTGCACGCCAACGCGTACGTCACCAAGCCGGTCGACCTCGGCCAGTTCATCAGGGCGGTCCGGCAGATCGACGACTTCTTCGTCTCGGTGGTACGGCTGCCGGGCCGCTGAGACGGCGGCCCGGCAGCCTCCGGCTCAGGGCCGGCGGACGGGCGGGTCGGTGCAGAACGCCCCGCCCAGATTGGCGTGCGCCGGGTCGGCCGGGTCCAGTTCGCCCTGCTCGGCCACGAGGGCCGCGGCGAACGGCTCGGAGTCGTCCCGCGGCCGGTAGCCCAGCGCCCGGGCGGGACCGAGGTCCCACCACAGCCGGGTGTTGGCCGAGCTTCCGTAGACGACGGTGTGCCCGGTGACGTCGGCGGTGAGCGCGGCGTGGAAGAGCCGGGCGCCGTCGGCCGGGCTGAGCCACACCGACAGCATCCGCACCGTCCTCGGCCGCGGGAAGCAGGCGCCGATCCGGACCGAGACGGTGTCGATGCCGTACCGGTCGGCGTAGAGCTGGGCGAGGTCCTCGCCGAAGCACTTGGACAGGCCGTAGTACGTGTCCGGGCGGCGCGGGGTGTCCACCGGGATCAGCGGGTCGCCGCCGAGCGGGCGCGGGGTGAAGCCCACCGCGTGGTTGCTGGAGGCGAAGACGATCCGGCGCACCCCCTCCTCACGGGCGGCCTCGTAGAGGTGGTAGGTGCCCTCGATGTTGGCGCGCAGGATCCGCTCGAAGGTCGATTCCCCGGAGATCCCGGCCAGGTGCAGGATCGCGTCCACCCCGTGGACCGCCGCGCGCAGCGCGTCCCGGTCGGCGAGGTCGGCGGTGACCGCCCCCTGGGCGCCGGGGCCGGCGGGGACCGGCCGGGCGTCGAACAACCGCAGGTCGTAGCCGTAGGGCGGCAGCAGGTCGCGCATCAGGGTGCCCACGCCGCCGGCGGCGCCGGTGAGCAGGACGGTACGGGGGGCGGGCATGCGGGGTCTCCTCGGTCTCACCGGCGCCGGCCGGGTCCGCGGGGCGCGGCCGGCCGGCGCCTTTCGCGGGCGGACGACACGGGCGAGTATAGGCATGAATCAAGTTCATGTAGGTGGACGCATATCGGGTACCACGGGCTCGCGTGGCAGGCTCGTCACGGTCCTACCGGCCCGCTCGTCGGCTTGACCACCGCGGGGCGCCTCGCCTAGCGTGGCAGCGTTCATGAATATGGACGTGAATCACATGAGCGCACACGTACTCACTGGGGACCCGATGACCGCACCCTCACCCGCACTCGCCGACCGCCTCGACGGCCTGCTGTTCTTCCCCGTGACGGCCTTCGGCCCCGACGGCGGCCTCGACCTCGACGCCTTCCGCGCCCACGTCCGCGCCGGGGTCGACGCCGGGGCGGCCGCGGTCTTCGCCTGCTGCGGCACGGGTGAGTTCCACGCGCTCACCCCCGAGGAGTTCGGCGCCTGCGTCGCCGCCGCCGTCGAGGAAACGGCCGGCCGGGTGCCGGTGGTCGCCGGAGCCGGCTACGGCACCGCGCTCGCCCTGCGCTACGCCCGGCTCGCCGAGGCGGCGGGCGCCGACGGACTGCTCGCCATGCCGCCCTATCTCGTCGTCGCCGACCAGGACGGCCTGCGGCGGCACTACACGGCGCTCGCCGCCGGCACCTGCCTCGACGTCATCGTCTACCAGCGGGACAACGCCGTCTTCACCCCCGAGACCGTCGTCGAACTCGCCAAGGTGCCCAACATCATCGGCCTCAAGGACGGCGTCGGCGACCTCGACCTGATGCAGCGCATCATCAGCGCGGTCCGCACCGACCTGCCCGGACGCGCGTTCCTCTACTTCAACGGCCTGCCCACCGCCGAACTCACCGGCCTGGCCTACCGCGGCATCGGGGTCCTGCTCTACTCCTCGGCGGTCTTCGCCTTCTCGCCCGAGATCGCCCTCGCCTTCCATCACGCGCTCACCACCGGCGACGACACCACCGCCAACAGGCTGCTCGACGGCTTCTACCGGCCGCTGGCCGAGCTGCGCAACCGGCGCCGCGGCTACGCGGTCTCGCTGGTCAAGGCCGGGGTACGGCTGCGCGGCCTGGCCGTCGGCGAGGTACGCCCGCCGCTGTCGGAGCCGTCGCCCGCGCACCTGGAGGAACTGGGCGGGCTCATCGAGCGGGGCCTGGCGCTGCTGGGCACCGGCCCCGGCGCCAACTGATTCGCGACAGAAGGCGAACCGCTCCCCGTGAAGACCTCCGTGTTCCTCTACCCGTGGGATGTCGTGGGCGACCCGGAGGCCGCCGGCCGCGTCGCCGGCCTCGGCGTCCGGCAGGTCACCCTCGCCGCCGCCTACCACTCCACCCGGGCCCTCACCCCGCGCCACCCCCGCCACCGCGTCGTCACCGCCGAGTACGCCGCCGTCCTCTACCCGCCCGGCGAACAGCGCTGGCGGGACCGGGCGTTGCGCCCCCATCCGGCCGGGAGCTGGGCCGCGGCCGAGGACGCGCACGGCGCCGCCGCCGACGCGCTGCGGGCCGCCGGGCTGGAGGTGCACACCTGGGTGGTGCTGGCCCACAACTCCCGGCTGGGCGCCGAGCATCCGCACACCTCGGTGGTCAACGCCTACGGCGACCGCTACCCGTGGGCGCCCTGCGTGGCCGGGCCCGAGGTCCGCCGCTACCTGGTCGACCTCGCCGCCGAGGCGGCGGTACGCCCCGGGGCGGCCGGCACCGAACTGGAGTCCCTCGGCTGGTACGGCCTAGCCCACCTGCACGCCCACGACAAGACCGCCGGCGTCCCGCTCGGCGACGCGGCCCAGTACCTGATGTCGCTGTGCTTCTGCCCGCACTGCCGGGACGGCTACGCGGCCCGCGGCGCCGACCCCGGCGACCTGGCCGCCGCCGTCCGGCGCGCCCTGGACCCGGTCTGGGCCGGCCGGCCCGAGGCGGCACGGGCGGCGGGCCCGGACGGCATCGCCGCCCTGCTGGGCGCGGAGTTCGCCGCGCTCACCCTGGACTGGCGGCTGCGTACCGCCCGTTCGCTCCAGGAGCAGACCGTCGCCGCGGTCCGCGCCGTCGCCCCGCCCGGCTTCCAGGTGCTGATGCACGCCGACCCGGTCCCGTACCACTGCGGCGCCAACGCCGGCGTCGACCCGGCCCACATCCTGCGGCACACCGACGGCCTGGTGCTGCCCTGCACCGGCGGGCCGCGGGCGCGTGAGGCGGTGCTCGGCCCGCTCGTCCCGCACCGGGGTCCGCGCACGGTGCTGGCCGCCAACCTCACGGTCGTCGCCGGCATGGGCGGCAGCCCGGCCGCGCTCGCCGCGGACGGGGCACACGCCGCCGCGCTGGGCGCCACCGAACTGCGGCTGTACCACGCGGGGCTGGCCTCCGACGCCGATCTCGCCGCGGTCCGTGACGGGCTGGCGGCGCTGGCCCGGACCGGCTGAGCCGCGCAACGGCGAGGCGGCGGAGGGGGGTTCCCGGGGCGCGGCGATCATGGGGGTACCGCCGCGCCCCGGAGCTTCGACGGCCGTTCGGGCCCGGGGCGGCCGCAAGGCCCGGAGAGTCCTGCACACCCAAGTCGCCACCGGGACGCGAGAGGTTGCCGTGGTGACGGGAAATATTTCCGGCCGGCCGCCCACCGGGTCCTGGCTCCGCACCGGGGCCGGTGAGGTGGCCGCCGCGGGTCCTGGTCCTCGTACGGGCCGGCCGGCCGCCGCCCGGACCGCGGCTTCAGAAACGGCCGTCGAGCGCGAACGGGCCGTCCTCCCCGACGCCCGCCGCCAGATACACGTCACCGCCGCCGTGCCGGCCGCCCGTCGCGTGGGCGAACCGCCCGGTGAACGTGTAGGTGCCCGGCGCCAGCGTCCGGCCCGGGGCGAGCACCCACCGGTAGACCAGGCGGTCGCCCTCCTCCCGGACCGACGTGAAGATCCGGCCCGGCACCGAGGTGGACGAACCGGTGGCGGTGACCCCCGCGGTCCTGGCCACCCGCAGTTCGACGACGAGCACGGTCAGCGGCCGTCGGACGGTCAGGCCGATGTCGTTCTGCGACCACGCCGAGGTGCCGGCCGGGCCCGCCGAGGCGCTCGCGGTCACCGCGGGGTCCCCGGTGACCGGCGCGAACAGCGGGGCGACCGGCGCGGTCGCGGCGGGCGCCGACGGGCTCCCGGCCGTCGTCCCGGCCGTGGCCGTCGTCCCGGCCGTGGCCGGCGGCGCGGCCGGGGTCGTCGGCGGGGGCGCGGCCGGGGAGCGGGGGGTGCGCGCGGTCCGCGCCCGGCCGCCGCCCGGCCTGCCCGGAGCGGCCCCGGCGCCCGAATCCGCGCCCGCGCCGGTGCCGGTGTCGGCGCCCTCGCCGTGCCGCGCGGTCCTGACGTCGCGGCGGGCGGCCTCGCCCCGGGCGGCGTCGCGGCCCGGGGCGCCGCCCGCGTCGGACGGGCGCGGGGGAGTGCCGCCGGAGGTCACCACGGTCTGCCCGGGGCCGCCGCCCTCGGATGCCGCCCCGATCACCAGGCCGCCGATCCCGAACGCCCCGGCGACCGCCGCCGTCACCGCCGCGATCCGCATCCAGGGCGCGGGCCGCCGTTCGCCGAGCCGGGCGCCGGGCGACCGCCCCGGCGGGCCGACGGCGCGCTCCACCCGGGCCAGCATCCGTTCCCGGTCCGGCCGGTGGGCGTCGGCCGCCGCCCGCAGCCGCTCCGGCAGTTCGGCCATCACACTCCCCGTCCCGTACGTGTACGGGCACGTCCCGGGGGAGCGGGCGCGCCCAGGATCCGAGCCGCGTCCGGACCCGCCGCCCGCGGCCGACCCGTCGCCGGAACCGTATCCGGTCCGGCCGGGGCCAGCAGCCGCTCCAACTCCGCGACCCCGCGCGAGGTCTGGCTCTTCACGGTACCGACCGAGATGCCCAGCGCCTCCGCGGTGTCCTTCTCCGACAGGTCGAAGGCGAGCCGCAGCACCACGCAGGCGCGCTTGCCGAACGGCAGCCGCTGGAGCGCCTCCCGCAGGTCCAGCACGGCCGGCACGTCCGGGTCCTCGACGCGCTCGGTGCGCTGCGACCAGAACAGCGCGATCCGCCGCCGCTCCCGTACCGCGCTGCGGATCCTGGACCTGGCGAGGTTCGCCACCACGCCGCGGGCGTAGGCGACCGGGTGCTCGGCGGCGCGCACCCGGTCCCAGTGCCGCCACAGCACCACCAGCGCGTCCGCCGCGAGATCGTCCGCCGCGTCCGCCTCGCCGGTCAGCAGAGCGGCGAGGCGGGCGAGTTCGGCGTAGTGCCGCTCGAAGAACTCGTGGAACGCGGCGGCATCGACATCGACGGCTGTGCCCACGGTCACCTCTTCCTGCCCGGACGTCCCCGCCACGGCGCGGCGAGAGCGTAGCAGCGGGGAAAGGCGCTGGGCAGAGGTCGGAGGCGGCGGATTCGGCGCCGCCGCGCCCGCCCGAACGGGGCTCTTGCCGGTGGCAAGAGCCGCCGGCGCACGCCGCCGAACGGTGCCGCGCGGCGGTGTCAGTCGGCGGCGCGCTCGCAGCGGACCACCCGGGTGACCAGCCGCAGATCGAACCCGCCCGCCGAGGTCTCCGGCTGCGCGTCGAGCAACTCCCGCGCCTTGGCCAGTAGTTCGGCCCGCTCGGCGGGCTCCAGCACCAGGATGTGCGAGTGCGTCGCCACGGTGGCGATCAGCGAGTCGGCGGTGCGCCGCTGCCGGTGCGGGAAGTCGGCGTCCTCCAGCAGGACATAGTCGGGATGGGCCCTGATGGTGCGCTGTGGCGACCAGTCGACGACCGGCAATGGGCTGCCGACGATCCGGCCGAGCTCGGCGATCCAGCCGACCCGGGTGTCGTCGGTGTTCCACAGCGCCGCCAGCGCGCCGCCCGGCCGCAGCACCCGGGCGATCTCCGGCAGCGCCCGCTCCTGGTCGAACCAGTGGAACGCCTGCCCCACCACCACCGCGTCCACCGAGGCGTCCGGCAGCGGGATGTCCTCGGCGCTGCCGGCCAGCGCGGTCACCTCGGGAAGCGCGCGGACCAGTTCGGCGCGCATCCCGTCGTCCGGCTCCACCGCCGTCACCTCGTGCCCCAGCGCCACCAGGGAGGCGGTGAGCTTGCCGGTGCCCGCGCCGAGGTCGAGTACGTCGAGCACCTCGTCCGGGGTCTGGAGCGCCGGCTCCAGCGCCCAGCGCACCGCCGCCTCCGGGTAGTCCGGCCGGTGCTCGGCGTACGCGGCGGCCACCGCGCCGAAGGAGGAGGCGCGGCGGGCGCGGAGGTCGGGGTCGTTCGGCTGCTCCGGCTGCGGAGTGTCATGGCTGGTCATGGCACCGACCTTAAACGGTGGCCGCACGCGGCACCGACCCCGAGCGGCGCCCCCGCACGGTGCCGGCACCGCACGCCGGCACCGGCCGGCGGACTTGCTACAGGCGGCGGGTCGCCATCAGCAGCCGGTCCCGGGCGTCGAACAGGGTGTCCTTGATCATCTGCTCGTGACCGGGGGTCAGCCGGGCCACCGGCACCGAGCAGCTGACCGCGTCCCGCGCCGGCGTGCGGTACGGGATCGCGATCCCGAAGCAGCGCAGCCCCAGGGTGTTCTCCTCGCGGTCCACCGCGTACCCCTGCTCGCGGATCTGCGCCAGCTCCCCGATCAGCTTCTCGCGGTCGGTGTGGGTGTGGTCGGTGAGCGGTTCCAGCGTGGCCGGCAGCAGCTTGCGCACCTGCTCGTCGGTGTACGTGGCCAGCAGCGCCTTGCCCAGCGAGGTGGAGTGCGCCGGCAGCCGGCGGCCGACCCGGGTGAACGGGCGCAGGTAGTGCTGCGACTGCCGGGTGGCCAGGTAGACCACGCTGGTGCCGTCCAGCCGGGCCAGGTGGATGGTCTCGCTGGTGTCGTCGGAGAGCCGGTCCAGGGTGGGCCGGGCGGCGGCCACCACCTCGTCGCCGTCGATGTACGAGGTGCCGACCAGCAGCGCGCGCACGCCTATGCCGTACCGGGTGCCGGTGGCGTCGGTCTCGATCCAGCCCAGCTCGACCAGGGTGCGCAGCAGCATGTAGAGGCTGGACTTGGGGTAGCCGACCGACTCCTGGACCGCCGCCAGGCTGTGCATACCCGGGCGGCCCGCGAAGAACTCCAGCAGTTCCACCGTGCGAACCGCGGACTTGACCTGGGAACCGGCTCCCTCGCCAGCAGCCATCGCGTGCGACCCCTCTTGTTCGGCCGGGAGGCGCGGACGTAGGCTCCCGGACGTAGATTCACATCTGAAGACGTTGTTCAGTATAGAGAACGACCATCGTGAACAGTGCGGACAATGTGGAGGTTCTTCCGGTGGCAGTACCAGTCTGGAGCGTCGACCCCCGAACCGGGAAGCGGCGGGAGGAGGTCGGCACCGAGGCCACGCCCGAGGAGGTCGACGCCGCCGTCCGCGCCGCAGCCACCGCCCTCCCCGCACTCGCCGACCGCAGCGTACGCTCCCGGCTGCTGCGCGCCGCCGCCGGGGCGCTGGAGGAGTCGGCCGAAGCGGTGATCGCCGCCGCCGACGCGGAGACCGCGCTGGGGGTGCCGCGGCTGACCGGTGAGCTGGCCCGTACCGCCTTCCAGCTGCGGGCCTTCGCCGGGGTGGTGGACGAGGGCGGCTACCTGGAGGTGATCATCGACCACGCCGACCCGGCCGCCCGGCCCGTCCCGCGCCCCGACCTGCGCCGCTACAAGATCCCGCTGGGCGTCGTCGCGGTCTACGCCGCCAGCAACTTCCCGCTGGCCTTCTCGGTGCCCGGCGGCGACACCGCCAGCGCGCTGGCCGCCGGCTGCCCGGTGGTGGTCAAGGCGCACCCCGACCACCCGGCGACCTCCGCGCTCACCGCGGAACTGCTGCGGCGGGCGGCCGTCCGGACCGGTCTGCCCGCCGACACCGTCGTCCTGCTGCACGGGTTCACGGCCGGCGTCGAACTCGTCCGGCACCCGCTGGTCGCCGCGGCCGGCTTCACCGGCTCCATCCCCGGCGGCCGGGCGCTGTTTGACGCGGCCACCGCCCGCCCCCGCCCGATCCCCTTCTACGGAGAGCTGGGCAGTCTCAACCCGGTCGTCGTCACCGAGGCCGCCGCCGCCGAACGCGCGGAGCGCATCGGGACCGGGCTGGCCGGCTCCTTCACCCTCGGCAGCGGCCAGTTCTGCACCAAGCCGGGCCTCGTCCTCGTCCCCTCCGGCGCGGCCGGCGACCGGCTGGTCGCAGCGCTGACCGGCGCAACCCGGGACGCGGCCCCCGGCGTGCTGCTCGACTCCCGGATGCGCGACAACTTCCTCAACGGCGCCGCCGCCCGCGCCGCGCTGCCCGCCGTCACCGCACCGGTCGGCCCCGGCGACGCCGACGGGCTCGCGGTACGGCCCGGGTACGTCGTGGCCCAGGCGTGCGACCTGGCCGCCGAGGGCGCGTACGACCTGCTGCTCGACGAGTGCTTCGGGCCGCTGACGGTGGTCGTCCGGTACACCGGCCAGGAGGAACTGGCCGCCGTCCTCGACCGGCTGCCCGGCAACCTCACCGCCACCGCCCACCTAGGCGCGGCGGAGGCCGCGCAGGAGGACGGCCCCGCGGCGGTCCTGCTCGCCCGGCTCACCGCCCTAGCCGGCCGGGTCCTGGTCGACGGCTGGCCCACCGGCGTGGCTGTCGCGCCCGCCCAGCACCACGGCGGCCCCTACCCGGCCACCACCTCGACCGCCACCTCCGTCGGCGCCACCGCCGTCGACCGCTGGCTCCGCCCGGTCGCCTACCAGGACACCCCGCCCGCCCTCCTCCCCCTCGAACTGCGCGACGCCAACCCCTTGGGCCTCCCCCGCCGGGTCGACGGCGTCCGCCAGTAGGTCCCGCCGGGAACGGTGGCCGGGCGGCCCCAGCCGCGCCGACGGCGCCCGACCCGCCACGCGACCCGGCCGCGAGCGGTCGGCGGGCGGACCGCCGCCGCGGCGGTCGGTCCACGCTTTCCCCGGCGGGGGACCCCCCGGCGGGTACGGCGGAGGTCGCGCCGGGGGCGCGCCGGACCGCGCCGCGGACTCGGGCTGCGGCGGTAGCGGCACCCTCGCCGTTCGCCGTGTCCCGGCCGCGGCCGAGCCGCCGGCGGCAAGGCCCGGGAGCGGAGGGGCATGTCGTGGCGCGGCGGGCACCGCGCTCAGAGCGCGGGCGACCGTGGCTGAGGCGGCGGGACCGCGCCGGGCCCGGCCCCCGGCGGTACGCGGCGCCTCGCCCCGGCCGCTACCGCGTCGGCCGCCGCGGAGTCGACGGGGCGGCAGCCCGGCCACCACCAGGGCACGGTGGTCAGCGCGCTTTCCCCGGCTCGAAAACCCCGGCGGGCGTGGCGGAGTCGACGGGGCGGCGGGGACGTGGCGCGGTGCTCCGCCGGACGGCGGGACCGTACGGTTCCGGTCGGGCTCGGGCCTCGTACAGTGCCGTGCATGGCCGATCACGAAATTCTGCACATCAGGGGCCGGATCCTGACCGGGCCGCGGGACGTACGCGACGAACTGTGGGTGGTCGGCGGCCGGATCAGCTACCGGCGGCCGGCCGCCGAGGCCGCTGGGACCGTGACCGGGTGGGTGCTGCCGGGGCTTGTCGACGCGCACTGCCACGTCGGGCTGGACCGGCACGGCGCGGTGGATCGGGACGTCTCCGAGCGGCAGGCCCGCACCGACCGGGCGGTGGGCGCCCTGCTGCTGCGGGACGCCGGCTCGCCCAGCGACACCCGGTGGATCGACGACCGCGACGACCTGCCCCGGATCATCCGCGCCGGCCGGCACATCGCCCGCCCCCGCCGCTACATCCGCGGCTACGCTCACGAGATCGAACCGGGCGACCTGGCCGCCTACGTCCGCCGCGAGGCCCGGCGCGGCGACGGCTGGGTGAAGCTCGTCGGCGACTGGATCGACCGGGAGACCGGCGACCTGGCCGCCTGCTGGCCCGCGGACGCGCTCGCCGAGGCGATCGCCGCCGCCCACGAGGAAGGCGCCCGGGTCACCGCGCACTGCTTCGCCGAGGAGACGCTCGCCGACCTGGTCGCGGCCGGCGTCGACTGCGTCGAGCACGCCACCGGCCTGACCGCCGACACTATTCCGCTCTTCGCCGGGCACGGCGTCGCCATCGTGCCGACGCTGGTCAACATCGCGACCTTCCCGCGGCTCGCGGACGGCGGACGGGCCAGGTTCCCGCGCTGGTCGGACCACATCCTGCGGCTGCACGGGCGCCGGTACGACACCGTACGCGACGCCTACGACGCGGGGATCCCCGTCTACGCCGGTACGGACGCGGGCGGCGGCCTGCCGCACGGCCTGATCGCGGCGGAGGTGGCCGAACTGGTCAAGGCCGGACTGCCGGTGCTCGCCGCGCTGTCCGCCGCGACCTGGGGCGCCCGCGCCTGGCTCGGCCGGGAGGCGCTGGCGGAGGGCGCGCCCGCCGACTTCGTGGTCTACGACGAGGACCCGCGGGCGGACGTCCGCGTGCTGGCGGCGCCCCGCCGGATCGTCCTGCGGGGCGCGATCCTGTCGCACTGACCGGGACACCACCCCGGCGGGACACCCGGCGGCCCGAGCGTCCCGTGTTTCCCGCCGCCCACCGGACCCGCCGCGCGATCCGGCGCGCACGCGGGTGTCCTCCGGTGTCCGGAGACACCTGGCTCCCGCCCCGGCGTCGCTGTCCGGATCGGCCCGCGGGCATCGTCGGCGGGCCGCCGCCGGCTCCGCGGCCGCCATGGAGCCGTCGGGGCCGGTCCGTGGGCGCCCACCGGCGCCGCGCCGCGCCAGGCCGGACGCCCCCGGCGCCTGTGCCGCGCGGCCGGAACCGCGGCCGGAACCGCGGCCGGAACCGCGGACGGGCCGACCGTGCGCGGGCCGACGTCGGCCGGGGGCGGCGCTCCGGACCGCGGCGGTCCCGCTGACGTACGAACGCCGCCTCGGTCCGCGCCCCCGGCTCACCGGCGGCGGGCAGCAGGCGCCGGCGGGGCGCCCGGCCTCAGGGCCCCGGGCGTCCGGTCGTGGCGGCGGCCAGGGCGCGCAGGAATCCGTCGGTGGCGGGGCGGTCGCGGACCGCGATCCGCAGCCAGTCCGGGCCGAGGCCGGGAAAGGTGTCCGCGCGGCGCACCGCGTAGCCAGAGGCGCGCAGCCGCAGCCGTACCCCGGCCGCGTCCGGCAGCCGCAGCAGCACGAAGGGCGCGGCGGGCGGGTCGCCCGCGACCGCGAGCTCCGGGACGGCCCGCAGCCGGTCCAGCAGGTACGCCCGGTCGGCGGCGACCGCACGGGCCGCCCGCGCCGCCTCGGCCAGCGCCCCCGGCTCCATACAGGCCGCGGCGGCGGCCAGCGCGGGCGTCGACACCGCCCACAGCGGCTGCGCCGCCGCCAACGCGGCGACCGCCTCCGGCTCGCCCAGCACGTATCCGATCCGCAGACCCGCCAGCCCCCAGGTCTTGGTCAGGCTGCGCAGCACCACCAGCCCCGGCACGTCCCGCCGCCCGGCCAGCGACTCCCGCTCGCCGGGCACCGCGTCCATGAACGCCTCGTCCACCACCAGGGTCCGGCCGGGCCGCGCCAACGCCCGCAGGCCCGCCGCCGGATGCAGTACCGACGTCGGGTTGGTGGGGTTGCCGACCACGACCAGGTCCGCGTCCGGCGGCACCGCGGCGGGATCCAGCCGGAAGCCGTCGGCCGCGCTCAGCAGCACCCGGTCCACGGCGTGCCCGGCCGCCCGCAGCGCCGCCTCCGGCTCGGTGAACTGCGGGTGCACGACGACCGCCCGCCGCGGTACCAGGGCGCGGGCGAGCAGCACGAACGCCTCGGCGGCGCCCGCCGTCAGCAGCACCTCCCGGTCGGGCCTGCCGTGCCGGACGGCGACCGCGTGCCGGGCCGCCCGGCCGTCGGGGTAGTCGGCGAGACCGGTCAGCGACGCGGCGATCCGGGCGGCCAGCCACGGCGGCGGCGTCCCCGTACGGACGTTGACGGCCAGGTCGACCAGGCCGTCGCCGACCTCGGCGTCGCCGTGGTACAGCAGGTCGTAACCGCCGTGCGCGGCCGGGTCAGCCGGTGTGGGCATGCGGGTGGCCGTGCGGGTGGGAGGGGTCGTCGGGGTGGTGGTGCGGCTGCTGCGGGCGGCCCACCCGGTCCTCGAAGCCGGGCAGCCCGATCCGGTAGACGCAGGAGTCGCAGTTCATCCGCAGATCGCCCTGGAGGGCCTCCCGGTAGCGCTCCATGACCAGCCGGGCCAGTTCCGGCTCCGGCCCGATCACCTCCGCGTGCCGCACGTCCACGCCCGGGTACGCCGCCGCCCACGCCCGCGCCTGCTCCCGTACCCGGTCCGGCAGCACCCCCGGGAACAGGAAGTACGGCAGGACCACCACCCGTTCCGCGCCCAGCCGCAGGCAGCGGTCCAAACCGGCGGTCACCGACGGCTCGGCCAGTGAGACGAACGCGGTCTCCACCCCCGTGTAGCCGCGCCCCTCCCACAACAGCCGCGCGGTCTTGAGGACTTCGGCGTTCGCGTCCGGATCGGTTGACCCGCGGCCCACCAGCAGCACGGTCGTCCCGGCCCGGTCCGCGCCCCCGAGCGCCTCGTCCACCCGGCGTTCCAGCACCGCCAGCAGGTCCGGATGCGGGCCCAGCGGACGCCCGTACGCGTACGAGGTGCCCTGGTGCCGCCGCCGCTCACGGGCCAGCGCCGCCGGGATGTCGCCCTTGGCGTGCCCCGCGGACACCAGGACCAGCGGCACCGCGGCGAACTCCCGTACGCCGGCGGCCACCATGTCCCGTACCGCGTCCGCCAGCGGCGGCGGCGACAGCTCGATGAAGCCGCCGCCCACCGGCAGACCGGGGTGCGCCGCCCCGAGCCGGGCGACGAACGAGCGGAACGCGTCGGCGCCGGCGTCGTCCCGGGTGCCGTGGCCGACGAGGAGCAGGGCGGGGGCAGTCACTGGGCGTTCTCCTCGGGCAGCGGATACGGGGTGTAGAGCAGGGCGTTGAGGGCCGCGGCGGCGACCGCGGAGCCGCCCTTCTCCGAGATGTTGCTCACCGCGGGCAGCCCGGAGGCACGCAGCCGCGCCTTGCTCTCGGCGGCGCCCACGAAGCCGACCGGCAGCCCGACCACCAGCGCCGGGGCCGCGTCCAGCGCGATCAACTCCTCCAGCGCGGTCGGCGCGTTGCCGATCACCCACACCGCGCCGGGGCCGATCTCGGCGTACGCCAGCCGGATCGCGTGCGCGCTGCGGGTCAGCCCCGGGCAGGCCGGCGCGTCCGCCAGCCGGCAGACCGCGCGGCGGGCGGTGATGCCCGCGGCCACCATCTCCGCGTCCGCGATGATCGGGGCGCCCTCGTGCAGCGCGGTGTGCGCCTCGCGCAACTCCGCCTCGTCCGCGACCAGATCGGTCGCGTACCCCAGGTCGGCGCTGGCGTGGATCACCCGCTCGACGACCGCGCGGCGCAGCGGCGGCAGCGCGGAGGTGTCCAGGCGGGAGCGCAGGATGCGGTACGACTCCTGCTCGATGGGGTGGACCGTACGGGTCACGGCGCGGCTCCTCGGGGTTCGCACGTCAGGACTGCCAGCGGTAGCCGCGGGGCGTGACCATCCGGCCCGCGACGTTGCGGGTGGCGGTGTTGCCGACGGTGACGACGGTGACCATGTCGACCGCCGTCACGTCGAGTTCGGCCAGCGTGGTGACCTCGGCCCGCTCGTCCGGGCGGGACGCGGCGCGCACGACACCGACCGGGGTGGCCGGGGCACGGTGCCCGGCCAGCACCGACAGCGCCTTGGGAAGCTGCCAGGCGCGGCCGCGGCTGCGCGGGTTGTAGAACGTCACCACCAGGTCGGACACGGCGGCGGCCAGCACCCGGCGCTCGATCACCTCCCACGGCGTGTGCAGGTCGGACAGGCTGATCGAGACGTGGTCGTGGCCGAGCGGGGCGCCCAGCAGCGCGGCGGCGGCCAGCGCGGCGGTCACACCGGGGACGCCGACCACGTCGATGTCGTCACCCGCCTCGGCCAGCGCGGGGGAGGCCATCGCGTACACACCGGCGTCGCCGCTGCCGATCAGCGCGACCGCGTGGCCCGCGCGGGCCGCCGCGACGGCGGTACGGGCCCGCTCCTCCTCGGCGCCGAGGCCCGACTCCAGCACCCGGGCGCCGGGCGGCAGCAGGTCCCTGACCTGCTCGACGTACTGGTCCAGGCCCACGATTACGGAGGCCCTGCGCAGCTCGGCGGCCGCGCGCGGCGTCAGCAGGTCGCGGGCGCCGGGTCCGAGACCGACCACGGCCAGCCGGCCGCGCGGCCTCCTGCGGGCCACGGCCACCGTCGCCATCGCCGACTTCCGCTTCTCCACTACCAGTTCGCCGCCGGGCGCGCCGAGCAGCGCCGCGGCCTCCGCCACGGACGGGGTGCCCACCGCGGCGAGCGGCGCGGCCGACGGATGCGGCACGGTCACCGCGGCCAGCGCGGCGGCCTCGTACACCAGCAGCGGCACCTCCAGCCCGGCGGCGGCCCGCACGATCCCCTCCTCCCGCGCCTTCGCCGCCACGGTCGCCAGCGCGGCCACGCTCTTGAGCGCGAGGCCCGCCCCCGCCAGGCTCCCCTCGATCAGCGCCCTCACCTCCGCCTCCCCGACCCCCCGGCTCGCCCCTACCCCCACCACCAGCGACGGCGGCCGCACATAGACGGTCGGCCCGACCTCGTCCACGACCCGGTCCGTCACCCACACCAGGTACGCCGCCGGGGCGGCCCCGCCAGTTCCCTCCGCCGGCGGGTCCCCGGCGCGGTCGGTCCCGGCGCGGCCGTCCCGCGCGGTTCCGCGTCCCGCCGTCGCGGCGGCGATCCGGTGCCCGGCTCCGTCCTGGTCCGGGGCGCCGGTACGGCGTGGGGCGCTGGCGTCAGGGGGTGTTCCGCGGAGGGTCTCCGGTGGGGTCGCGGGGCCGGTGGCCCGGAAACCGGCGGTGCGGGTGGCGGCACCTCCCGCCGTCGTGGCGGCGAATCCCTCCCCCGGCCCGTTGCGGTCCACCGCGGTGCGGGGAGGCGGGACGGTGGCGACCGGCGGTGTCGCGCCGGGCCCGGGAAAACCGTCTCCCGGCTGCGGCGCTTCCCGTGCGCCGCTGTCCGCCGCCGGGGCGGGCGGGGCGGGCGGGGCGGCATCGGGCTCGGAGGGCAGCGGCAGGGGCGGCAGCGGCCAGGTCGCGTCCGCGCGGAGGTGGACCGGGGGGCGGGAGTCGAGCATCGCCCGGGTCACGGCGGCGAGGGCGCCCTCGGCGGGGTAGGGGAGGGTGTCCAGGGCCGGGGTGCCGGCGGAGTCCGTCGCCGTGGTGATGACCGGGGACGTACCGAGCAGCGGGGTGAGCGCCACGGCCAGCGCGTTGGCGCCGCGGGCGTGGCCGCCCAGGAGGGCCACGGCGTGCCGGTGGGCCTCGTCGACGGTGACCACCGCGGGGTCGGCCCGCTTCGTGGTCAGCAGCGGCGCGAGCAGCCGGACGGCCGCGCCGGTCGCCAGGAAGAGGACGAGCCGGTCGCACTCGCCGAACGCCCGCGGAAGCACCTCGCCGACCGCCCCCTCGTAGATCCGGGTACGGCCGGGCCACGCCGCGGCCAGCCGCTCGCTGCCGCGCCGCCCCGCCGCCGTCGCCGCGATGAGTCCGATCATCCGACCGCTCCTTCCACCGCCGTGGGACGCGTGCCCCACAGCACGAACACCGGATTGCCGGCCGCGAGCCGGACCACACCGCCGGGCAGCGGCGCCAGCCGGGAGGACTGCAGGAGCACCCCGTCCGGCACCAGCCCGGCGGCGCCCAGCGCCGCCCGGACCTCGGCCACCCGGTCCACCGCCGCCAGGGTCACCACGACGCAGCGCCGCGCCCGCCGTGCGCCGGCCGCCACCACCGCGGCCAGCTCCCGCCCGCCGCCGCCGACGAAGACCGCGTCGGGCTCCGGCAGCCGGCCGAGCGCCTCGGGCGCCGTACCGCACACCACCTCGACGTCCACCCCGTGCGCCGCCGCGTTCGCCCGTACCCGGGCCGCCCCCGCCGGATCCCGCTCGACCGCGACCACCGCCGCCCCGAACCGCGCGCACTCCACGCCCACCGAGCCGGACCCGGCGCCCACGTCCCACACCAACTCGCCGGTGCGCGGTCCGAGCCGGGCCAGCACCAGCGCCCGTACCTCCGCCTTGGTGACCATCGAGTCGCGGTGCTCGAACGCCTCCTCGGGCAGCGCCCACCCGGCGGGCGCGGGTCGCGGGCCGGCCACGGTACGGGCCCGGCCGGCGATCAGCTCCCGCCGCTCGCCCAGGCACAGCACCACCGACACCGCCGCGGGCCAGTCGCGTACGGCCGCCTCCGCCGGCGGGAGCCGGACCACCGCCTCCTCGTCCGTGCCGAGCGCGACGGCCACCACCAGCTCGCGGGCGACCCCGCCGCGCTCCAGCGCGGCGCCCAGCTCGGCCGGCCCCGCGCCCGGCCCGGTCAGCACCGCCACCTTGCGGTGCGCGCGGCACACGTTCACCGCGGTCCGCAGCTCCCGCCCGTGCGCGCTCACCACCACCGCGTCGTCCCAGCTCAGACCCAGCCGGGCGAAGGCGACCGCGACCGAGGGCGACGACGGCCGCACGTCCAGCGCCGCCGGGCCGAACCGCGCGCCCAGCGCCCGGACGATCCCGAAGAACCCCGGGTCGCCGGAGGCCAGCACCAGCACCGGGCCGCCGTCCGCCGCCAGGTGCCGTTCGATCCCGTCCAGCGCCGGCGCCAGCGGCCCGAGCACCAACCGCCCCACCCGCGAGGGCAGGTCCACGCCCGCCAGGTGCCGGGCCGCGCCCACCACCAGCCGGGCGTCACCGACCCGCACCGGTGGCCGGGGCCCGCCGGTCCCCGTCCCGACGACCCTGATCACCCGCTCAGCCACGAGGACCGCGCAGCTCGCGGCGCGCGGCCGGGTCGGCCCGCCGGAAACCGTGGAAGTGGCCCGGGTGGTACAGGTGCGAGCGGGTCCCGGACGCCGACAGCGCCGGGCCCACCAGGAACAGCGTGTGCTTCCACAGCTTGTGCGCCTTGACGGTCTCTTCGAGCGTGCCGACCGTGCAGCGCAGCAGCAGCTCCTCCGGCCACGTCACCTGATGGGCGATCAGCGCCGGGGTGTCCGCCGGGTAGCCGCCCTCCAGCAGCTCCGCGGCCAGCTGCCCGGACCGGGCCGCGGACAGGAACACCGCCATCGTCGTCCCGTGCCGGGCGAACTCCCGCACCTCCTCGCCGGGCGGCATCGGCGTCTTCCCGCCGCCCAGCCGGGTCAGGACCACCGACTGGGCGACCTCCGGGATCGTCAGCTCCCGCCCGGCCAGCGCCGCCGCCGCGGAGAACGACGACACCCCGGGCACGATCTCCACCTCGATGCCGAGCGCCGCGCACCGGTCGACCTGCTCCTGGGTACCGCCCCACAGCGCGGGATCGCCGGAGTGGATCCTGGCCACCCGCAGGTCCTCGTCCCGGGCCCGCCGGTAGACCGCGACCACGTCCTCCAGCGACATCACCGCCGAGTCCAGCACCTCCGCGTCCCGCCGGGCGTGCCGGAGCACCTCGGCCTGCACCAGGCTCGCCGCCCAGATCACCACGTCCGCGTCCGCGATGGCCCGCGCCGCCCGGAACGTCAGCAGGTCCGCCGCGCCCGGCCCCGCGCCCACCACCGTCACCCTGCCGCTCACAGCTTCCCTCCCCGGCCGCCGTCCCGCCGGGCGGGCGCGATCAGCGTCGACAGATACGGCAGCGGCCCGTCCGGCAGCTCGGCCGCCGGACGGATCGACTCCGCCGGCAGCCCCAGCGAACTGCCCCACACCGCCCCCTCGATCCGCCCGGTCGCCCGCAGCGCCGCCGCGACCTGCGCCGCCAGCCGGCCGAACTTGTACGCCACGACCGTGCCGGGACCCTCCAGCGCGTCCTTGAGCACGTCGGCCCCCGCGGTGACCGGCACCAGCGTCAACGGCTCGGTGCCCTCCGCCAGTACGGCGCCGCTGCGGGCCGCCAAATCCTGCATCGCGGTGATGCCCGGCACCGTCGCCACCGCCAGCTGCCCGCCGCCGCCCAGGAGCCCGCCCACCGTCGCGGCGAGATAGGTGAACGTCGAGTACACGTTGGGGTCCCCGATCGTGGCGAACGCCACCGTGCCGTGCGCGCGCAGCAGTTCGGCGACCCGCGCACCCGCCGCGTCCCACGCGGCGGCCCGGCGGGCCCGGTCGGTGCGCTCGTTCAGCGCGAACACCACCCGCACGATCCGGGATTCGGGCACGTAGTGGCGTACGGTCGCCTCGGCGCGGCCGAGCTCGCCGGTGTCCATGACGGGCACCACGACGGCGCCCGCGGCCCGCAGCGCGTTGACACCCTTCACCGTCACCAGCTCCGGGTCGCCGGGCCCGACGCCGA
Organism: Streptomyces sp. ITFR-21; assembly: GCF_031844685.1. Classification (NCBI taxonomy): domain Bacteria; kingdom Bacillati; phylum Actinomycetota; class Actinomycetes; order Kitasatosporales; family Streptomycetaceae; genus Actinacidiphila; species Actinacidiphila sp. ITFR-21. Next base: position 1,142,674 of record NZ_CP134605.1, on the reverse strand, counting down.
CCCCGGTCAGTCGCATGGCCATCCGGCACACCTCTCGACGAAGCGCCGGGCCAGGGACGGCTCGGCGGCCCAGTGCACATGCAGATACGAGGCATGCACGTTCTTCTCCGCGAAGCCCTCGGCACGGCGTCCGGGACGGGTGAGACCCCACGCGGGGCGCGGGCCGGCGGCCGGCGTCACCGTCGTGCGGTGGAACTCGTGGCCGCGCAGCCGGGTGCCGGCCGCCGCCAGCACGCTGTCGCCCAGCGCGACGGCCTCGCGGTAGCCGAGGGTGAGGCGGTCGGTCATGGCGGCGGTGGCGTCCAGCACCCCGCACATCGGGACGCCGTCCAGCTCCCGGGCCAGGTAGAGCAGGCCCGCGCACTCGGCGGCGACCGGGCCCGCGAAGGCGGCGACCTCCTTGCGCAGCCGGGCGTTGGCGGACAGTTCGGCGGCGTACGCCTCGGGGAAGCCGCCGCCCAGCACCACGCCCGCGGTGCCCGCCGGGAGGACCTCGTCGGCGAGCGGGTCGAACACGGCGAGCTCCGCTCCGGCGGCGGCGAGGAGTTCGGCCTGCTCGGGGTAGCCGAAGCTGAACGCCGGGCCGGCCGCGACGGCGACCACGGGGGCGCGGCGCCCGGCCCGCCGGGGGCGGGCGTTGCGCGCGGCCGGGGACTGCGCCGCCGCGGGGAACGGGCGGGCGGGGGCGCCGGCGGGAGGCGTACGGCCGGCCGGCGCGTGCGCGGAGGACGCCGCGGAAACCGCCGCCCCCTGTGCGGCAACGGGGTCCCACGGCCGCTCGTCCAGCGGCGGGGCCGAGCGGGCCAGGGCCCACAGCGCGTCGAGGTCGCAGGCCGCGCCGACCCGCGCCGCCGCGGCGCGGACCCACTCCAGGGCCCCGGCGGACCGTTCGGCCGCCGGGACCAGGCCGAGGTGCCGGGAGGGCACGTGCAGCCCGGCGTCGCGGTGCAGGGCGCCGAGGACGGGGACGCCGGTCTCCTCCAGCGCGGACCGCAGGACGTCCTCGTGCCGGGCGGAGCCGACCTTGTTGAGCACGACGCCCGCCAGCCGGACCCCGGGGTCCCAGGAGGCGAAGCCGTGGACGAGGGCGGCCACCGAGCGGGCCTGGGCGGAGGCGTCCACGACGAGCACGACGGGGGCGCGCAGCAGCTTGGCGACCTGCGCGGTGGAGGCCAGCTCGCCGTGCCCCGACGCGCCGTCGAAGAGCCCCATCACCCCTTCCACGACGGCCAGTGCGCAGCCCGCCGCACCGTGCAGGAACAGCGGGGCGATCGCCTCCGGGCCGCAGAGGTAGGGGTCGAGGTTGCGGCCGGGACGGCCGGTGGCCAGCGCGTGGTAGCCGGGGTCGATGTAGTCCGGGCCGACCTTGTGCGGGGAGACGGCCAGGCCGCGGTCCGCGAAGGCCGCCATCAGGCCGGTGGCGACGGTGGTCTTGCCGCTGCCGGAGGCGGGTGCGGCGATGACCAGCCGCGGGACGGAACTCACCATGCCGCGCTCACCATTCGATCCCCCGCTGCCCCTTCTGCCCGGCGTCCATGGGGTGCTTGACCTTGGCCATCTCGGTGACCAGGTCCGCCGCCCCGAGCAGTTCGGCGGGCGCGTTGCGGCCGGTGACCACCACGTGCTGGGTGCCGGGCCGGTCCCGCAGCACCGCGACGACCTCGGCGGTGTCCACCCATCCCCAGTGCATCGGATACGCGAACTCGTCCAGCACGTACAGCCGGTAGGTCTCGGCGGCCAGATCCCGCTTGACCTGCTCCCAGCCCTCGCGGGCGGCCTGCTCGCTGTCCACCTCCTGCTCGGGCGTCCGCTGCACCCAGGACCAGCCCTCACCCATCTTGTGCCAGGCCACCGTGCCGCCCTCGCCGGAGGCGCCCAGCACCCGCAGCGCCCGCTCCTCGCCCACCCTCCACTTCGCCGACTTGACGAACTGGAACACCCCGACCGGCCAGCCCTGGTTCCAGGCGCGCAGCGCCAGGCCGAACGCGGCCGTCGACTTGCCCTTGCCCGCACCCGTGTGGACGATCGTCAGCGGCCGGTTGCGGCGCTGCCGGGTCGTCAGACCGTCGTCCGGCACCGAGTCCGGCTGTCCCTGCGGCATCAGGCCACCCTCCGCGCGTCCTTGACCAGAGCGGACACCGCGTCCGCCCGGAGCTCGCTCAACGTGACCGCGATCCCGCCCAACTCCGCGGCCAGCGAGGCCGCCAGGCCCAGCCGGACGGGACCGGACTCGCAGTCCACGACCACCGCGGCGGTTCCGGTGGCGGCCAGCAGCCGTGCCGCGCGGGCCGCGAGAGCCACCGGCTCGGGTCCGCCGGTGGCCCGGCCGTCGGTCACCACGACCAGCAGCGGGCGCCGTGAGGCGTCCCGCAGCCGCTCGATCCGCAGCACCTCGTGCGCCTTCAACAGGCCCGCGGCCAGCGGCGTCCGGCCGCCGGTCGGCAGCTTCGCCAGCCGCGCCGCGCCGGTGTCCACCGACGAGGTCGGCGGCAGCGCCAACTCCGCCGTGCCGCCGCGGAAGGTGATCAACCCGACCTTGTCGCGCCGCTGGTAGGCGTCCAGCAGCAGCGACAGCACCGCGCCCTTCACCGCGCCCATCCGCTGCCGCGCCGCCATCGACCCGGACGCGTCCACCACGAACAGCACCAGGTTGCCCTCGCGGCCCTCCCGCACGGCCTGCCGCAGGTCGTCCCGCCGCAGCACCAGGCCGGGGCCCCGGCGCCCGCGTGCCCGCTGGTGCGGGGCCGCAGCCTGTACCGTCGCCGCCAGGTGCAGCCTGCCGAGGGCCCCCCGCGGGCGTCGCGCCCCGGTGGTCCTGCCGTGCGCGCTGCGGGCCCGCGACCGGCGGCCCGCCGCGCCCTCGCCCAGGCCGGGCACGGTCAGCGGCGTCGTCCGGTACGGCTCCCCGGCCGCGGCGGCCGGCCGCGGTCCGCCGCCGGCGCCGAGCGGCGGGCCGCCGTCCGGCTCGCGGTCCGGGCCGGCTCCGGCGGCCGGTGCGCTGCCGGCCGCCTCTGCCGCCGGCTCCGCGGCCGCTCCCGGGTCCGCTGTCGCGCCGGGTCCGTCCGCCGGTGACGGCGGCCGCGCCCCGTCCGGCCCGCCGTCGGCGCGCGGGCCGTCCTGCGGGGGCCGGCCACCGCCGTCCGGGCCGTCCGGGCCGTCCGGATCATCCGGATCATCCGGATCGTCGGGGCCGTCGGGGTCCGGCCCGTCGCCGCCGCCCGCGCCGCGCTCCCGCTCCAGCGTCTCGTCCAGCTTGTCCTCGTCCAGGCCCGGCGCGTCGAAGGGGTTGCGGCGGCGCCGGTGCGGCAGTGCCAGCAGCGCGGCCTGCCGGACGTCCTCGGCCAGCACGACCGTCCGCCCCGCCCACGCGGCCAGTGCGGTGGCGGCACGGGCCATCACGATGTCGGCCCGCATCCCGTCCACCTCGAACGCGGCGCAGGTCGCGGCGATCTGGCGCAGCGCGCCGTCGCCGAGCCGCACGTCCGGCAGCAGCCGCCGGGCGGCCGCGATCCGTTCCCGCAGCGCCTCCTCCCCGTCCGCCCAACGCACCGCGAAACCGGCCGGGTCGGCGTCGTAGGCCAGCCTGCGGCGTACCACCGCCACCCGCTCGTCGATGTCCCTGGACGCGGCCACCTCCACGGTCAGCCCGAACCGGTCCAGCAACTGCGGGCGCAGCTCGCCCTCTTCGGGGTTCATCGTGCCGACCAGCAGGAAGCGGGCGGCGTGCCGGACGGAGACGCCTTCCCGCTCGACGTGACTGGCGCCCATCGCGGCCGCGTCCAGGATGGAGTCGACGAGATGGTCGTGGAGGAGGTTCACCTCGTCCACGTAGAGGATGCCGCGGTGTGCCGCCGCCAACAGCCCCGGCTCGAAGGCCTTCACGCCCTCGGCGAGTGCCCTCTCGATGTCCAGCGCGCCCACAAGCCGGTCCTCGGAGGCGCCCACGGGCAGCTCGACCATCCGCGCCGGCCGCCGCGAGCCCCGCGCCGACGGGTCGTGCGGGCCGTCCGGGCAGTCGGGGTCCGGCGCCGCCGGGTCGCAGCTGAACCGGCACCCCGGCAGGACGGCCACCTCCGGCAGCAGCGAGGTGAGCGCCCTGACGGCGGTGGACTTGGCGGTGCCCTTCTCGCCGCGGACCAGCACGCCGCCCACCGCGGGGCTCACGGCGTTCAGCAGCAGCGCCAGCCGCAGCTCCTCCTGGCCCACCAGGGCGCTGAACGGGTACGCGGTAGTCACGGTCGGGCCTCGCCTTCCGCCGTGCGGCGCCAGGGCCCACGACCGGTGAACGGACGGTTGGCGGACGGACGTTCCGCCCGGCGGCCGGGGCGGGGGACCCCGGCCGGGGTCCCGCGGCCGGCGGCGCGGGACCCGCCGGCGACGGCGGCCGGCCTCATGCGTCGCCCTCCAGGTCACCCTCGAGGGCGAGATAGGTCGCGCGCAGCCGGTCCAGCGTCTTCGGGTCCGGCGCCGCCCACAGCCCGCGGTCCGCCGCCTCCAGCAGCCGCTCGGAGATCCCCCGCAGCGCCCACGGGTTGGACCGCTTCATAAACTCCTGGTTGGCCGCGTCGAAGACGTACTCGGAGGCGAGTCTCTCGTACATCCAGTCGTCCACCACCCCCGCGGTGGCGTCGTAGCCGAAGAGGTAGTCGACGGTCGCCGCCATCTCGAAGGCGCCCTTGTAGCCGTGCCGCCGCATCGCCGCCATCCAGCGCGGGTTGACCACCCGCGCCCGGAAGACCCGGTGCGTCTCCTCCCCGAGGGTGCGCGTCCTGACCTGGTCGGTCAGGGCGCTGTCGCCGACGTACGCCTCCGGCGAGGTCCCGGTGAGGTGCCGGACCATCGCCACCATGCCGCCGTGGTACTGGAAGTAGTCGTCGGCGTCGGCGATGTCGTGCTCGCGGGTGTCCACGTTCTTCGCCGCCACCTGGATCCGCCGGAACGCCGCCTCCATGTCGCCGCGCGCCGCCCGCCCGTCCAGGCCGCGGCCGTAGGCGTAGCCGCCCCAGACCGCGTAGACCTCGGCGAGGTCCGCGTCGGAGCGCCAGTTGCGGGCGTCGATCAGCGGCAGCAGGCCCGCCCCGTACGCGCCCGGCTTGGAGCCGAAGACGCGGGCGGTGGCGCGGCGGCGGTCGCCGTGGGCGGCGGTGTCCTCGTCGGCGTGGGCGCGTACGTAGTTGGTGTCGGCGGGTTCGTCGAGTTCGGCGACCGCCCGTACCGCGTCGTCCACCAGGGCGACCACATGCGGGAAGGCGTCCCGGAAGAAGCCGGAGATCCGCACGGTGACGTCGATCCGCGGCCGGCCGAGCTCCCGCGCCGGGACCACCTCGAAGCCGGTGACGCGCCGGGACGCGTCGTCCCACACCGGGCGGCAGCCCAGCAGGGCGAGGATCTCCGCGATGTCGTCGCCCTGGGTGCGCATGCAGGACGTGCCCCACACGGTCAGGCCGACGGACTTCGGGTACGCGCCGGTGTCGGCCAGGTGCCGGGCCAGCAGCGAGTCCGCCAGCGCGGTCCCCACGTCCCAGGCGAGCCGGGAGGGAACGGCCTTGGGGTCGACGGAGTAGAAGTTGCGGCCGGTGGGCAGCACGTTGACCAGGCCGCGGGTGGGGGAGCCGGAGGGCCCGGCGGGGACGTAGCCGCCGCGCAGCGCCCGCAGGATGTGCGCGATCTCGTCGGTGGTACGGGCCAGGCGCGGTACGAGTTCGGCCGCGGCGAACTCCAGCACCCGTACCGCGTCCGGCACGTCCCGGCCGCCGAGGGCGTCGTACACCACCTCCGCGGCCGTGCCGGGCGCCCAGCCGCGGGCCTCCATCGCCTCGGCGAGCCGCCGGGCGAGCCGCTCCAGCAGGTCCACGGCGTCGGAGGCGGTACGGGCCGGGCCGTCCGCGAGGCCGGCCAGCGCGGCCGGGACGGCGGCCGGCGCGCCCGGCTCGGCCAGCAACTCCTTCTCCACCAGCCCGAAGTGCTCGGCGAGCGCGGCCCGCAGGCCGGGCAGCGCGGCCCCGACACCGCCCCACACCTGGGCCGAACGCAGCACCGCCAGCACCAGGTTGACCCGCGGCCCGCCGACCGGCCCGTCGCCGAGGATGTGCAGGCCGTCCCTGATCTGGACGTCCTTGATCTCGCACAGCCAGCCGTCGACGTGCAGCACGAAGTCGTTGAAGTCGTCCTCCCCGGGCTGGTCCTCCACGTGCAGGTCGTGGTGGAGCTCGGCGGCCCGCACCAGCGTCCAGATCCGGCTGCGGATCGCCGGCGCCTTCGCCGGGTCGAGGTCGTTCACCAGGGCGTACTCGTCGAGGAGCTGTTCGAGTTTGGCCAGGTCGCCGTAGGAGTCGGCGCGGGCCATCGGCGGCACCAGGTGGTCCACGACGGTGGCGTGGCCGCGGCGCTTGGCCTGGGTGCCCTCGCCGGGGTCGTTGACGATGAACGGGTAGACCAGCGGCAGTTCGCCGAGGACGGCGTCCGGCGCGCAGCCCGCGGACAGGCCGAGGCCCTTGCCCGGCAGCCACTCCATGGTGCCGTGCTTGCCGAGGTGGACGATCGCGTCCGCGCCGAAGGTGTGCTCCAGCCAGCGGTACGCGGCCAGGTAGTGGTGCGAGGGCGGCATGTCGGGGTTGTGGTAGATCGCGATCGGGTTCTCGCCGAAGCCGCGCGGCGGCTGGATCATGACCACCACGTTGCCGAACCGCAGCGACGCCAGCACGATGTCGTCGCCGTCCACGTAGAGCGAACCGGGCGGCTCGCCCCAGTGCTCCAGCATCCCGGTTCGCAGCCTCTCGTCCAGCGTGCCGAACCAGCGCCGGTAGTCCGCCAGCGGCACCCGCGCCGGGGCGCTGGCCAGCTGCTCCTCGGTGAGCCACTCCACGTCGTGGCCGCCGGCCGCGATCAGCCGGTGGATCAGCTCGTCGCCGTCGCCCGGGAACTCACCGGTGGCGTAGCCCGCCTCGCGCAGCGCGTGCAGCAGCCCCACCGCCGAGGCGGGGGTGTCGAGGCCGACCGCGTTGCCGACCCGGGAGTGCTTGGTCGGGTACGCGGTGAAGACCAGCGCCAGCTTCTTGTCCGCGTTCGGCTTGTGCTTCAGCGCGGCGTGCCGCACCGCGATGCCCGCCACCCGCGCGGCCCGTTCCGGGTCGGCCACGTACACCGGCACATCGCCCTCACCGGTCTCCTTGAAGGAGAACGGCACGCTGATCAGCCGCCCGTCGAACTCCGGGATCGCCACCTGCATCGCCGCGTCCATCGGGGACAGCGCGGCGTCCGACTGCTGCCAGGCCGCCCGCGAGGAGGTCAGGCACAGCCCCTGCACGACGGGCACGTCCAGGTCGGCGAGCGCGCCGATGTCCCACGCCTCGTCGTCGCCGCCCGCGCTCGCCCGCGACGCCACGGTGCCGCCCGCGGCCAGTACCGTCGTCACGATCGCGTCGGCCCGGCCCAGCAGCTCGTACAGTCCGGCGTCCGCGCCGCGCAGCGAACCGCAGTACACCGCGAGCGCGTTGGCGCCCTTCGCCTCGATCGCCCCGCACAGCGTGTCCACGAAGCCGGTGTTCCCCGACAGCTGGTGCGCCCGGTAGAAGAGCACCGCGACCGTCGGCCGGCCGGCGTCCCGGCCGGGGACGCCGTGGACACCGAACTCCGGCATGGGGTGCGGCGGTTCGAAGCCCTCGCCGCTCATCAGCACGGTGTCGGACAGGAACCGGGCGAGTTCGGCGAGGTTGCCGGGGCCGCCCTCGACCAGGTAGCGCAGCGCCTGCGCGACGACCCCGGCCGGGACCGTCGACAGCGCCATCAGCTCCGCGTCCGGCACCGACTCGCCGCCCAGCAGCACCGTCGGCACCCCCGACGCGGCGAGCACGTCGAGGCCGCGCTCCCAGGCGCGGCGCCCGCCGAGCAGCCGTACGACGGCCAGGTCGGCGCCCTCCAGCAGCGCGGGCAGCGCGGTGTCCGGGTCCACCCGGGACGGGTTGCCGATCCGGTAGGCGATGCCGGCCCCGGTGTCGGCGGCGCCGGCCGCGCGGGCGGCCAGCAGGTCGGTGTCGGCGGTGGACAGCAGCAAAACGGTGGTCACGGTGCCCCCGGTGCGATGAAGGGGAGGCCGGCGGGCGCGCCGTCCTCGATGAGCCGCAGCAGTGCGGCGGTGTCCATGTGCTCCTCGACCAGATCGCCGAGCCGGTCCAACTGCGCCTCCCGCAACGCCTCGAACACGGTGTCCGGCGCGGGCACGAACCGGCGCCCGGCCGCCGCTGCCACCTCCCGCAGGAACGCCCGGCGGAAGCCGTCGCTCTCCAGCGCGCCGTGCCAGTGGGTGCCCCAGACCGCGCCGGCCCGGCAGCCACCCGGGAACTCCTCGCCGCCGCCCAGCAGTTCGGCCACGCCGTGGTGGATCTCGTAGCCCGCCACCGGCTCGCCGTACCCGGTCCCCTCCGGGCGGGCCAGCGTCTTGCCGGCGGCGAACCGCACCCGGACCGGCAGCAGCCCGAGGCCCGGGACCGTACCGGCTCCCGACTCCACGTCGTCCTCGATGCTCTCGGCGAGCATCTGGAAGCCGCCGCAGATCCCCAGCACCGGGCGGCCCCGCGCGGCCCGCTCCGCGACGGCGTCCGCCAGCCCGCGGTCGCGCAGCCACTCCAGCGCGCGGACCGTGCCGCGGGTGCCGGGCAGCACCACCAGGTCGGCGTCCGCCAGTTCGTCCGGGCGGTCCACGAACCGGACGACGACGCCCGGTTCGGCGGCGAGCGCGTCCGCGTCGGTGAAGTTGGACAGCAGCGGGACGGCGGCGACCGCGACCCGCAGTACCTCGGCGCCGTACGGCGCGCCGACCGCCGTCCCGCGGACCGCGCCGCGCGGCGAAACCCGCAGCCCGTCCTCCTCGTCGATGCCGAGGCCGTGGGTGTACGGCAGCACACCGAGCGTCGGGCGGCCGGTGAGGCCGCGCAGCATGTCCAGCCCCGGTTGCAGCAGGGCCGGGTCGCCGCGGAACTTGTTCACGACGTAACCGCAGATCAGCGCCTGGTCCTCGGCGGAGAGCAGGGCGGTGGTGCCGAAGAAGGAGGCGAAGACGCCGCCGCGGTCGATGTCGCCGACGACCAGGGTCGGCAGGGCCGCCCGGCGGGCCACGGCCATGTTCACGATGTCGGTGCGGCGCAGGTTGATCTCGGCCGGACTGCCGGCGCCCTCGCAGATCACCGCGTCGTAGCGCGCCCCCAGCTCTTCCAGGCAGCCCATCACGGTGTCCAGCAACTCCCGCTGCCGGCCGCCGTGGTAGCCGCGGGCGCTCAGCTCGCCGACCGCCTTGCCCAGCACGATCACCTGGCTGCTCCGGTCGCTGCCCGGCTTCAGCAGCACCGGGTTCATCAGCGCCGTCGGCTCCACCAGGGCCGCCCGCGCCTGCATCGCCTGCGCCCGGCCGATCTCGGCGCCGTCCCTGGTCACGAAGGAGTTCAGCGACATGTTCTGCCCCTTGAACGGGGCGACCCGCACCCCGCGGCGCACCAGGAACCGGCACAGCCCCGCGGTCAGCACGCTCTTGCCCGCGTCGCTCGTCGTCCCGGCGACCAGCAGCCCCTTCACCGCGCCGCCCGCCGCCCGGCGGGCCGCGGACCCGCGGCCGCCCTGCCGGCTGCCGCCGCCGCCCCCGTCCCGCCCGCGGCCACCGCGCCCGCTCTCGTCCCGCCCGCGGCCACCGCGCCCGGCCGCCCCGCGCCGCGCCGCCTCGGCGACCGGACGCCGGCCGCCGAGGCGGCGACCGAGACCGCGAGCGCGAGCGCGCCGACCCGCCGGGACAGCCGGATCGCGCGGGGGATGTCGGCGGCCGACGGCGGCGGGTACTGCGCGCCGAGCAGCGGGCGGTGCTCGGTACGGCCCGCGTAGGACAGGGTGCCGCCCAGGCGCAGCCGCAGCGCGCCGGCGAAGGCCGCTTCCACGGGGCCCGCGTTGGGGCTGGGGTGGGCCGCCGCGTCGCGGCGCCAGGTGCGCGCGGCCGAGCGGGGGTGGCCGCTGGCCAGCACCGCCAGGCAGGCGGTGAGGCGGGCGCCGGGGTAGCCGAGGACGTCGTCGAGCCGGGCGGCGGCCCAGCCGAAGCGCAGGAAGCGGGGGGACCTGTGGCCGACCATGGCGTCCAGGGTGTTGGCCGCGCGGAAGCCGACCACGCCGGGAACCCCGCCGAGGGCGCCCCACACCAGCGCGCCCACCACCGCGTCCGAGGTGTTCTCCGCGACCGACTCCACCACCGCCCGCGCGATCCCGGCCGCGTCCAGCGCCTGCGGGTCGCGCCCGCACAGGTGCGGCAGCCGGGCCCGCGCGGCGGCCAGATCGCCCGCCTCCAGCGCCGCGCCGACCGCCCGCGCCTCCCGCGCCAGCGACGTGCCGCCGAGCGCCGACCAGGTGGCCGCCGCTGCCAGCCCGGCCGACAGCGCCGCGGACGGCCGCACCGCGCGCCCGGCGAGCACGGCGGCGGTCACCGCGCCCCCGGCGCACAGCGCCGCGTACACCGCGCCGCTGCCCCGGTCGTCGCGCCACATCCGGCGCTCCAGTGCTCCCGCCAGCCGCCCGAACCCGGCGACCGGATGGCCGCGGCGCGGGTCGCCGGCGACGAGGTCGGCGAGGAAACCGAGCGTGGCGCCGTACGCGAACACGCGGTCGGTACGCATCGGTTCAGGCCGCCGTCACATCCGGGGCGACAGGACGGAGGGGCCGGTCGGGAAGGTGTACGCGCGTGCCGGGCATGGCAGAAGTCCTCACTCAGGGTCCGCGCCCTGGTTCGACGTGACCGGCGGTGAGAGTCTCCTGGCTCCCGGATCAACGCACTCCCGGTCTTCCAGCCGACGAGTCGGCCGTGACGCGGGGTTGGGAGTGCACTCCCCGGTGACAGTGGCGGGACCGCGCCGGATTCGCACCGGACTTCCTCTCCTGCCGCCGTATGGCTTCCGGCAGTTCACCACGCCTGTCAGGACCCGTCAACAGCCCTTGACCTGCGTGGACGCAATGTGGTGTGGTCCACACCCCGGTCCGCGCCGGGCGCCGCCCAGTGCCCGGGTACGTACCGGGGCGATCGTGCCGCCTGCCGGGACGGCCGCCCGCGGCGGCGGACCGGAGGGCGGGGCGGTGGCGAGGGGGCCGGGCGGCGGCGCCGGGCGGCCAGGGGCGGCGTGCGATGGCCGGTGGCGGCGTTCCACCGCGCATAATGCCTCTGCGGCAGCGGACACAGCCACGACCCAAGGGGGCCGACAGTGCGGGACGCGGTGGAGCAAGCCTGGTCGGACGTGGTGGAGACGGCCCGCCGGAGCGTCGCGGACGGCCTGGTCGTCGGCACCTCGGGCAATGTGTCGGCCCGGGTGGGCGACCTGGTGCTGATCACCCCGACCGGCGTCCCGTACCACCGCCTCGGCCCCGACGACGCGGTCGCCGTGGACCTCGACGGGCACCAGGTGCGCGGTGGGCTGCGGCCCAGCAGCGAACTCCCGACGCACCTGGCCGTCTACCGGGAGACACCGGCCCGCGCGATCGTGCACACCCACGCGCCCTACGCCACCGCCGTGTCCGCGCTGGTGGACAAGCTGCCCAACATCCACTACGCGGCCGGTGCGATGGGCGGCCAGATCCATGTCGCCCGCTACGAGCTCTACGGCACCGAGGAGCTCGCCCGCGCGGTGCTCAGGGCGCTGCGCGACCGCACCGGCTGCCTGATGCGCAACCACGGCACGCTGGTGTACGGCGACTCGCTCGACCAGGCGTACGACCACACCGCGCAGCTGGAGTGGATGTGCCGGGTGTGGCTGATGGCCCGGTCCGCCACCGACACCGGCTCCCCCCGCACTCTCTCCCAGCGCGACATGTCCCGGGCCACGGAGAAGCTCAAGGGCTACGGCCGGCCCTGAGGCCCCGGTACGGGCGTCGAGCCGCCCGGCATCCGCGGCGAGTGCCCCCGGCGCCGCCGCCCGCCCCGGCCCGGCCCCCGACTCCGCATCCGCGCCCTGCCCGGACCGCTGCCCCGGCCGGCCGGCGCCGCCGCGCCGGACACGGTCCATCAGGGCCTCCTGCCCCGGATCCGGCCGCGTCACCCGACTGCCGCCGCCCCCTGGCAGGGCCGCCGCCGACCGCCCACACTGGGACGGATGCGCCTACGAATCGCGGTCGCCGTGGCCGCCACCGCCCTGGTGGGTGCCGGTACCGCCGCGCTGGCGGCGGGCCGGTACGGTTCCGCCTTCGCCCTCAAGCCCTCGGTCGCCGGGCCCGCGCCCGGCGGTCTGGTCCGGGTCCGCGGGCTGACCCGCGACCAGGTCGTGCTCGGCCGCACCGAGGAGTCCGCCCGGCCCGGTGTGTACGGTCTGGCCGGCGTCGGCGTGCACGCCACCGTCGGCCGGGTGGTGGACGGGGACAGCCGTACCGTCACCCGCCGGCTGCTGCGGGTGGACAAGGGCGCGCTCGGTGTCGACTCCTTCGTCCGGGTGACGCCACAGGTCTATACCGGTGATCCGGGCAGCGCGCTGGCACTGGAGTACGAGGAACTCGCCGTGGCGGGCGAACTCGGCCCGCTGCCCGCTTGGTTCGTGCCCGCCGCCCGTGACACCTGGGTGATCGCCGTGCACGGCGTCGGCGCCACCCGCGAGGACACCCTGAACCTGCTGCCCACCCTGCACCGCCTCGGCTTCCCCGTACTCGTCCCCTCCTACCGCAACGACCCCGGCGCCCCCGCCTCCCCGGACCGGCTCGGCCACCTCGGCGACACCGAGTGGGCCGACCTGGACGCGGCGATCCGCCACGCGGCCGCCCACGGCGCCGCCCGGATCGTCCTCTACGGCTGGTCGACCGGCGCCACCATGGCGCTGCGCGCCCTCCAGCAGTCGGCCGCACGCGACCGGGTGGCCGGACTCGTACTGGACTCCCCGGTGCTCGACCTGCGCGCGACGCTACGGGCCGCGGTCGCCCGGCACCGGCTGCCCGCCGTGCTCACCCCGCTCGCGGTGCGCGCCGCCGAGGGCCGCGCCGGACTGCGCGCGGCCCGGGTCGACGAGGCCGCCGACCCCGACCGGCTGACCGTGCCCACCCTCCTCGTCCACGGGCCCGACGACACCTTCGCCTCCTGGGACGCCACCCGGTGGCTCGCCGCGCGGCGCCCCGAACTCGTCACTCTGCACACCGTCCCCGGCGCCCCGCACGCCGCCATGTGGAACGTCGACCCCGACGGTTACGAGGAGACCCTGCGCCGCTTCCTGACCCCGCTCATGTGAGCGACCTTTGCGGGACGGAGCGGTCCCGTTTGGGATTCCGGGCCCTGAGCGGCGAGACTGCTCCAGTGACGTCCCGTAGCCCGCGAGACACTCCGCTCCGCATCGTCCCCCGCCGGCCGCTCACCGCCGCCCGCCGGACCGCCACGACGCGCAGGCCCAGACCTCCGCGCCCGCCCGAGGGCACGCCCTCGGTCCCCGACCTCGCCCGGCTCGCCCGAGCGGAGCTCGCCGACGCCGTCCGGCTCGCCCGCTGGGCCGGCACCGGTCCCGGCACCGCGGGCCCGACCGGGATACTCGACGACGAGACCCTCAAGGAGGGGGCGCGGGCACTCGACCTGACACCGGGCCAGATCCGTGCCGCGTGGGACCGCGCCCGGCTGGCCGGCCTGATCGAACTGCACGGCGGCGCCGCCCGCCCCGGCTGGCGGCTGCGCGCGTGGGACAACGACGACACGGCGGTGCTCCGGGGCTGGGTCGCGCTCTTCGACGCCTGGTCGCTGGCCCACCCCTTCCTGCCCGGCCCCGCCGGGGCGCAGCCGGGCCCCGACCCCTCGCTGGTCGCCGAAGTCATCGAGGCCGCGCCGCAGCTGCTGTCCTTCCTGCACCTGTCCAACGGGCCGGTGCCGATCGACACCCTGCTGGACCTGCTGCGCCAGCGCGTCGCCGAACTGCGCTCCGAGCGGCACGAACCGCCCACCGACGGCGCGCACGACCCGCTGCCCGCGCTGCTGGAGTGGACGCTGGACGCCGTCGGCCTGGTCGGGGCGCTGCGCCCGCGCGACCCGCGCCGCCCGGACGAGGTGGCACTGACCGAGCTGGGCAGCTGGGCGGTCTGGGTCAAGCTGGAGCAGATCTGCGTGGCCGCCCAAGGGCCGGCCGGCCACATGGAGCAGTCCGCCGAGACGATGCTGCGCGCCTGCGCGGGCCTGTCCCCCGGACCGGCCCGCGCCGAGTACCGCGCCTGGCTGGCGGCCCGCCCGGTCGGTCCGGCCGTCGCCGAACTGCTGGACACCGCCCGCGGCGACGACGCCCTGCTGCGCGGCCTGGCCTTCGAGGCGCTGCGTGTGGTCGGCGACCCGGCCGAGGCCGTGGTGCGCGCCGTGGTGGACGAGCCGGTGCTGCGGCCGTACGCGGTGCTGTGGCTCGCCGAACTCGACGGCAGCGACCCCGACGACGCCACCGGGCTGCTCACCCGCGAGGAGGCCACCTGGCTGTGGGTGGACACCGCCGCCGCCGTCGCCGACCACGGTGAGGACCACCTGCTGGTGAGCCATCTGGAGACGGCCGTGCAGGGCTCGGTCCCCGGCCTGCTGGAGGAGGTCCGCAACGCCGGCCACCCGCGCACCGTGCAGGTCCTGGTCGCCCTCGCGGCGGCCCACCCCGACCCCGCGGTGGCCAAGGCGATGCGCCGGGCGGCGTTCCAGGTGCACACCGGGGAGGCCTGAGACGGCCGTCGCTCCGCGTCGGACCGGGCGTCAGGGCGCCGTCGACCGGGTGTGCGGAACGTGCTTGCCACACCCCAGTAGACTGGCCGCATGGCAGTTTTCCTCCTCGATTAGCCGCGGCGTGCGACCTCGACGCCCCCTGACCGTCGTCCCGTCCCGTCCAGGAGCTCTTCCGTGATCACTGCCTCCGCCGTCGAACTGCGCGCCGGCGCCCGCGTCCTCATCGAGTCCGCCTCCTTCCGCGTCGCCAAGGGCGACCGCATCGGCCTGGTCGGCCGCAACGGAGCCGGCAAGACCACCCTCACCAAGGTGCTGGCCGGCGAGGGCCAGCCCGCCGCCGGCACCGTCACCCGCAGTGGTGAGGTCGGCTACCTTCCGCAGGACCCGCGCACCGGCGACCTGGAGACCGTCGCCAGCGACCGGATCCTGTCCGCCCGCGGCCTCGACACCGTCCTGCGCAAGATGCGGGAGAACGAGGAGCGGATGGCCAACGGAAAAGGCGCCACCCAGGAAAACGCGATGAAGAAATACTCGCGGCTGGAAACGGAATTCCTCACCAAGGGCGGGTACGCCGCCGAGGCGGAGGCGGCCACCATCGCCGCCGCGCTGGGCCTGCCCGACCGGGTGCTCGGCCAGCAGCTGCACACCCTGTCCGGCGGCCAGCGGCGCCGGGTGGAGCTGGCCCGCATCCTGTTCTCCGACGCCGACACGCTGCTGCTCGACGAGCCGACCAACCACCTGGACGCGGACTCCATCGCCTGGCTGCGCGACTACCTGAAGACGTACCGCGGCGGTTTCATCGTCATCTCCCACGACGTGAACCTCATCGAGACGGTCGTCAACAAGGTCTTCTACCTCGACGCCAACCGCTCCCAGATCGACGTCTACAACATGGGCTGGAAGCTTTACCAGCAGCAGCGGGAAGCCGACGAGAAGCGCCGCAGGCGGGAGCGGGCGAATGCCGAGAAGAAGGCCGCCGCGCTGAATTCCCAGGCCGACAAGATGCGCGCCAAGGCCACGAAGACGGTCGCCGCGCAGAACATGGCGCGCCGCGCGGAGAAGCTGCTGTCGGGCCTGGAGGCGGTCCGGCAGTCGGACAAGGTCGCCAAGCTGCGCTTCCCGGACCCCGCGCCCTGCGGCAAGACCCCGCTGGTGGCGAGCGGCCTGTCGAAGTCCTACGGCTCGCTGGAGATCTTCACCGACGTCGACCTGGCCATCGACCGCGGCTCCCGCGTGGTCATCCTGGGGCTCAACGGCGCCGGCAAGACCACGCTGCTGCGGCTGCTGGCCGGGGTGGAGAAGGCCGACACCGGCGAGGTCACCCCCGGCCACGGCCTCAAGCTCGGCTACTACGCGCAGGAGCACGAGACGCTGGACCCGGAGCGGACGGTGCTGGAGAACATGCGGTCCGCCGCGCCCGACACCGACCTGGTCGAGATCCGCAGGATCCTGGGCTCGTTCCTGTTCTCCGGCGACGACGTCGACAAGCCGGCGGGTGTGCTGTCCGGCGGCGAGAAGACCCGGCTGGCGCTGGCCGCGCTGGTGTCCTCCAGCGCCAACGTGCTGCTGCTGGACGAGCCGACCAACAACCTCGACCCGGCCAGCCGCGAGGAGATCCTCGGCGCGCTGCACACCTTCACCGGCGCGGTGGTCCTGGTGACGCACGACGAGGGCGCGGTGGAGGCGCTCCAGCCGGAGCGGATCATCCTGCTGCCGGACGGCGTGGAGGACCTGTGGGGCCAGGACTACGTCGACCTGGTCGCGCTCGCCTGAGCGCCCGAGCGCCCGGACGGTCCCCGGGGCGTCGGCGCCCCGGGGATCACGCCGGTTCGATCATTCGGCCCATCGTTGATCCGTCATCTGCATGAGCCCGGCTGGTACCGGCGTCCTGGACGCCCGGCGGCGGCCGGGCCGCGCGGTGATCAGTGGTGTGACGTCGGCAAACTCCTTACGAACCACGGCTGACCTGCCCGTATTCCCCACAGCCCCATCTTCGGCCGGAATTTGCCCGGCACGAATTGGTCGCCGGCCGCCTTCCACGGGCGCTATCACGGCATTCACCGGGCGAATGTCGGGTGATGGACCTTGTCGAATGGGTGGCCAGGAACGCCCTTAGGGGTGATCATGAGAGTTCCATAGCGCACTTCCCTAGAGGAGGCACGGGTGGCCGAGACTCTGAAGAAGGGCAGCCGGGTGACCGGCGCCGCGCGCGAGAAGCTCGCGGCAGACCTGAAGAAGAAGTACGACTCCGGTGCGAGCATCCGGGCGCTGGCCGAGGAAACAGGCCGGTCCTATGGATTCGTGCACCGGATGCTCAGCGAGTCCGGCGTGACCCTGCGCGGACGCGGCGGGGCGACACGGGGCAAGAAGGCCACCGCGGCCTGATCCCGGGAGGGGCCGGGCGCGTCCGCCGGACCCCGGTGGTTACTCTTCGGTAATCATGTCCGTGGTCCGCTCGGAGGTTCCCGATGCCCGAAGACAACACCCTGCTCGAACGCGACGGGGTGCGGCTCACCGTCGACGACTCCGTCGCTTACGTGACCTTGTGCAATCCGGCCAAGCGCAACGCGCAGTCGCCCGCCCTGTGGCGGGCGCTGACCGAGGCGGGACGGCTGGTGCCCGGCCAGGTGCGGATCGTGGTGCTGCGCGGGGAAGGGATCTCCTTCTCCGCGGGGCTCGACCGACAGGCGTTCACGCCCGAGGGCTTCGACGGCGAGCCCTCGTTCCTGGACCTCGCCCGGGGCTCGGAGGCGGAGCTCGACGCGGTCATCACCGAGTACCAGGAGGCGTTCACCTGGTGGCGGCGCACCGACATCATCACGGTCGCCGCTGTCCAGGGTCATGCCATCGGCGCCGGCTTCCAACTGGCCCTCGCCTGCGACCTGCGGATCTGCGCGGACGACGCGCAGTTCGCGATGCGCGAACCCAGCCTCGGCCTGGTCCCCGACCTTACCGGCACCAAGCCGCTGGTGGAACTCCTCGGCTACGCCCGCGCCCTTGAGCTGTGCGCCACCGGCCGCTTCGTGCACGCCGAGGAGGCCGGCCGGACCGGCCTGGCCAACCTCGTCGTCCCCGCCGCCGAACTCGGCGCCGCCGTCGCCGACCTGACCGCCGCGCTGCTGGCCGCCCCCCGCGACGCCGTCAACGAGACCAAGAGCCTGCTGCGCGGCGCCCTGACCCGCACCGAGCCCCAGCAGTACGCGGCCGAGCGCGCGGCCCAGGGCCGCCGGCTGCGCGACCTGGCGGGGCTGGGGGAGTAGCCGACGGCCCCGTGCGGCCCGCGGCGGTCAGCCCGCCGCCGTCACCACCACCGCCGCGGCCACCGCTCCCGGCGCCCCGGGACCGGCGGCCGCGGTGACGGCCGCGGCCACCGCCCGCGCGACGGCCAGCGCCACGTAGCCGGGCGCGACGGCGATCCGCACCTGCACGTGACGGGCCGTCGGAGCGTCCGCGGGGACGTCGCGGACCCTGACCCCCGGACCGAGGCCCGTCGGCCGTCTGCTGAGGCGCTGGACGCCGGGAACGGCCAGTGCCGCGGCGCCGACCGCCGCCGCCGGGCCGGACCGCGCGGACACCGGGCCCTCCTCCGGGTCCGGCACGACGACCCCTTCGAGCACCTCGGCCGCCGCCGGCGCCGCCGGCCCGTCCGGCAGCAGCCCGGTGATCCGCAGGTCCACCGCCGTCACGGCCAGCCCGAGACCGGCCGTCGCCGCGTCCCACAGGGTGTCCCGCAGCCGCTGGGCGGTCAGCGGCAGCGGCTCGTCCGCCGCCGCCTCGAAGGCCGCCTCCACCCGTACCGGCCGATGCGGCAGCGCGCCCACCGGGGCCGCCGCCGGGACATCGGCCACCTCCCAGTCGACAAGGTGCACCCCGGCCTCCCGTAGCCGCACCCCGGGCAGCCCGTCGGCCGCCCGCCGCAGCACCAGCACAGCGGCGCTCTCGGTGATCCACGCCGTGTCCCCCGGCCCGCCCAGGGGAAGCAGCCGTCCCAGAGCGGTCTGCTCCCGTACGGTCCGGGTCAGTCGGTCCATGGTCACCAGGTGCCACCCTTCCGTGGCCGACCACCCTTCTGGGGGCCGGCGGTACCCTTCGGCCGCATCCCGAGCGCACTTCGGGGCACGTCCACCTAGTGTGGGACACGGAGCAGCGCAGACGGAGGGACGACTCGCGATGACGGACGCACAGCACGGCAGGCCGGAGACGGACGGATCGTCATATCCGGCCGAGGGACGGACACTGGAGAAAAGCGCGGTCGGAGCCGCCGGCCGCAAGGCCCTCGGCGACCCCGCCACCCGCGGCCGGACCACCATCGCCGACGGCGTGGTGGAGAAGATCGCCGGGCTCGCCGCCCGGGACGTGGTGGGGGTGCACGCCATGGGCACCGGCCTGTCCCGTACCTTCGGCGCGGTCCGCGACCGGGTGCCGGGCGGCCGGACCTCGGTGAGCCGCGGGGTCAAGGCCGAGGTCGGCGAGGTGCAGACCGCGCTGGACCTCGACATCGTGGTCGAGTACGGCGTCTCCATCGTGGAGGTCGCCCGCGCGGTGCGGGAGAACGTGATCGCCGCGGTGGAGCGGATGACCGGCCTGGAAGTGGTCGAGGTCAACGTCGCCGTCGGCGACGTGAAACTGCCCGACGAGGACGACGAGGACGACCGTGAGACACGGGTCCAGTAACGCGAACGGCATCGACGGCGCCGCACGGCACGTGCGGCCGGGCAGGAACAAGGGGACGGAGAGCTCGGGATGAACATGGCGGTGATCGGCCTGGTCGTCGGAATGGCACTCGGCTTCGCCGGATACTTCGGCGGGTTCGGGGCCTTCCTGCTGGTGGCGGCGCTGGGCGCGGTCGGCTTCGTGGTGGGGAAGTTCATCGACGGCGACCTCGAACCGGGAGAGTTCTTCCGGTCCCGGGACCGTGACCGCGAGCGGCGGCGCTGATGGCGGCACCGGCCGTTCCCGCGCAGCTGCCGCCGGCGGACCGCGGGTCGCTGCGGATCGCGGACCGGGTGATCGCCAGGATCGCCGCCCACGCGGCCACCGAGGTGCTCGCCACCGCGCCCGGCGCGGAACTGGTGCCGCCTGAGGCCGCACCGCACGCCACGGTGTCGGTCCGCCGCAACACCGCCCGGCTGCGGCTCACCCTCGAACTCGGCTACCCCGCCGACCTGGGCTCGGTGAGCGCGTCGGTCCGCCGCCACGTCACCGGCCGGGTCGAGGCGATGACCGGTATGGCGGTCCCCGAGGTGGCCGTCGAGATCGAGCGGC
Source organism: Streptomyces sp. ITFR-21 (assembly GCF_031844685.1). Classification (NCBI taxonomy): domain Bacteria; kingdom Bacillati; phylum Actinomycetota; class Actinomycetes; order Kitasatosporales; family Streptomycetaceae; genus Actinacidiphila; species Actinacidiphila sp. ITFR-21. Next base: position 1,122,738 of record NZ_CP134605.1, on the reverse strand, counting down.
TGCACTCGGCGACCGCCCGCCGCAATGAGGAGGGGAGGGTGCGGTGAGCGACACCACTGCGGCTCCGGAGCCCGGCCCGGACAGCGGGCCGGGCCGGGCGCCGGGCACCGCGGTCGGCCCGGACCGGCCGGCCGGACCCGCCGGCAGCCTCCGCTACCCGGCCGCCGCCGGCGAGCGCGACGCGGCCCGCGTCAAGCGCTTCTGGTCCGGCCGCCGGATCCCCGCCGCGATCACCGCCGCCGCGGTCCTCGCGCTGTCCGGACTGTTCCTCTACGACGTGGCGTCGGTCCGCGCCGACCGCAAGGCCATGAGCTGGCGGCACACCCTCGCCGACCAACTCGCCACCCGGCACCTGGACAACGTCTGGATCATCGTCGGAGCCGCGGTGTGCGCGGTGGTCGGCCTGTGGCTGCTGGCGCTCGCGCTCACCCCCGGTGAGCGCGGGGTGCTGCCGATGGCCCGGCGCGGCCCGTCCGGCGTGCGGGCCGGCCTCGACCGGCACGCGGCCGAACTCGTCCTGCGCGACCGGGCGATGGAGGTCTCCGGCGTCCGCTGGGCCCAGGTGGCCGTCGGCCGCCGCCGGATCAGGGCCCGCGCCACCTCGCACTTCCGCGAACTGGACGACGTACGGGCGGACCTGTCCGCGGCCCTGGAGCAGGCGGTCCGGCAGCTCGGCCTGGCCAGACCACCCCACCTGCGGCTGCGCGTCCAGCGCGCCGAGAAGAAGGCGTGAGGAGAAGGCCGATGCGCACCACGGTCAACCGGGTCCTGCTCGCCGTCACCGGCCTGGTGCTGCTGGCACTGGGCCTGGCCGTCCTGATCGGCGGCCTGGACCTGCAACGCCACTGGGACTTCACGCTGCCCTCCGCGTGGCCGTTCACCGGCCCCAAGGACGTCCTGCTCACGGCCCACGACCGGACCCGCTACCGCTCGCACGACTGGTGGTGGCCGGTGGTCATCGCGGCCCTCGGCGTGGTCTTCCTGGTCGCCCTGTGGTGGCTGCTGGCCCAGGCCCGCACCAAGCGGCTGCGGCAGCTGGCCGTCGACAGCGGCGACGGCCAGGGCGCGCAGATCCGAGGCCGGGCGCTGGAGAGCGTGCTGACCGCCGAGTCGGAGGCGTACGACGGCGTGGAGTGGGCCGGCGCGACGCTCGTCGCGCGGCGCGGCACCCCCAGCGCCCGGCTCGTCCTCGGCCTGGCCCCGCACGCCACCCCGCAGGACGTCGTCGCCGGCCTGGACGGGGAGGTGCTGGCCCACGCCCGCGCCTCGGCCGGGCTGGACGAACTCCCCGCCGAGGCGCGGCTGCGGGCGGTCCGGCACCGCGCCCGGCGGGTCAGCTGAGCCCTTCGGGCGCCTCTCCGCCACCGGCCTTCCGCCGCCGCCCGCGGCCTTTCCGCCGCCGCCCGCCGCCCGCCGCCCGGACGCGGCGCGGGCGCGGTCCCGGTCCGCCGGCCGCCGGCGCACCGCCTCGCCCGAAGGCGGTCAACTGGTCGCGATCCGGCCCCGGGACCCGGACAGGGTGAGCGCGGTGTTCACCAGCCCGACATGGCTGAACGCCTGCGGGAAGTTGCCGAGCTGACGGCCCGCCACCGGGTCCCACTCCTCGGCCAGCAGCCCCACGTCGTTGCGCACCGCCAGCAGCCGCTCGAACAGTTCCACCGCCTCGTCCTCGCGGCCGGTGACATGCAGGGCGTCCGCCAGCCAGAACGAGCAGGCCAGGAACGCGCCCTCGGTGCCCGGCAGCCCGTCCACCGCCCCGGCCCGCGGGGAGTAGCGGCGGACGAAGCCGCCGTGGTCCAGCTCCTCGCGCACCGCCGCCACCGTGCCCAGCACCCGCCGGTCGGTCGGCGGCAGGAAACCCACCTGCGGGATCAGCAGCGTCGCCGCGTCCAGCTCGGCGGAGCCGTACGACTGGGTGAAGGTGTTGCGCACCGGGTCGTAGCCCTTCTCGCAGACCTCGGCGTGCACCTGCGCCCGCATCGAACGCCACCGGTCCACATCGCCCTTGAGCCGGGGATGCGCCTGGACGGTACGCACCGCCCGGTCGGCGGCCACCCACGCCATCACCTTGGAGTGCACGAAGTGCCGCCGCCCGCCGCGTACCTCCCACAGGCCCTCGTCCGGCTCGCGCCACTTGGACTCCAGGAAGTCCATCAGGGCCCGCTGCAGGCTCCAGGCGTGCGCCACGTCGTCCAGGCCGCGCTGCCGGGCCAGGTGCAGGCAGTCCAGCACCTCGCCGTACACGTCGAGCTGGAGCTGGCCGGCGGCGGCGTTGCCGACCCGCACCGGCGCGGAGCCCTCGTAGCCCGCCAGCCACGGCACCTCGTACTCCGGCAGCCGCCGCTCGCCCGAGATGCCGTACATGATCTGCAGATCCGCCGGGTCCCCGGCCACCGCCCGCAGCAGCCAGTCCCGCCATGCGTGCGCCTCCTGCAGGAAGCCGCCGGAGATCAGCGCGTTCAGCGTGAGGGCGGCGTCCCGCAGCCAGCAGTAGCGGTAGTCCCAGTTGCGCACCCCGCCGATCTCCTCCGGCAGCGAGGTCGTCGCGGCGGCGGCGATCGCACCGGTGGGCGCGTAGGTCAGCGCCTTCAGGGTGATCATCGAACGCAGCACCGCGGACCGCCAGGGGCCCTCGTAGACGCACCGCGCCGACCAGGCGTCCCAGTCGTCCAGGCAGTGCCGGAGCGCCTGGTACGGGTCCTCCGCCCGGCGCGGCAGCTTCTCGTGCGAGGGGTGCCAGGTCAGTATGAACGCGACCTTCTCGCCCGCGGCGACCGTGAAGTCGGCGTACGTGCGCATGTTCCGGCCGTACATCAGCACGGCGGGCTCGGCGCGCAGCCACACCGAGTCCGGTCCGGCGACCGCCACCCGGTAGCCGTCGGTGTGGCGCACCCACGGCACCACGCTGCCGTAGTCGAAGCGCAGCGCCAGCTCGCCGCGCATCACGACCTCGCCGGCCACCCCCTCCACGATCCGGATCAGGTCGGGCGCGTGGTCGCGCTGCGGCATGAAGTCGGTGACCTTCACGGTGCCGGTCGGGGTCTGCCAGAACGTGTCGAGGACCAGGGTGTCGCCGCGGTAGCTGCGCCGGGCGCACCGCTTGGCGCCGCGCGGCGCGAGCCGCCAGCGGCCGTTGTCCGGGTCGCCGAGCAGCGCGGCGAAGCAGGCGGCGGAGTCGAAGCGCGGCAGGCACAGCCAGTCGATGGAGCCGTCCGGGCCCACCAGGGCGGCGGTCTGCAGATCGCCGATGATCGCGTAGTCCTCGATGGGTCCTGGCACGTTCCGCCTCGCCGCCTTCGTCGGGGCCGGTCCCGCCGGCCGGCCGGTGGTCAGACGTCCCAGCGTGCACGCCGGATGATCGGAGCGCCAGTGCCACGTTCCCCCCGATCCCGACGGCACCTTCGCGCCGAGCGGCGATGACCCCGGGGCTCGGCACGCCCCCGCCACCGCTGCGGCGCTCCTGTCGTGTCCGGCCCTTCGGCCGGTGGTGGGTTGCGCGCGCGGTTCCCCGCGCCCCTGGTGTGTTGCCGTCGGCGGTATGGACGCGGCTTTGGTGGTTGGGGTGCCTGTGGGTCGGCCGGCAGCCCGTCAGGGGCGCGGGGAACCACGCGATGGGCCTCGACGGGGGCGCGGGTCGTTACCGGTGTGGCGGGGCCGCCCTGCCGTGTCCGGGCCACCTGCCGTAGGCGTCACGCGGGGGTCGAGGACCCGAGCCTGTCCACGATGCCGGCGGAGCCCTCCGCTCGGGCGCAGTGGCCGCCGCAGTACCAGTGGCCGCCGGACTCCACGCCGTGGCCGACGATACGGACCCGGCAGTGCTCGCAGACCGGGGCCAGCCGGTGGATGGCGCACTCGAAGCTGTCGAACACGTGGACCACCCCCTGGGTGTGGACCTCGAAGCTCATCACGTAGTCGTTTCCGCAGACCTCACAACGTGCCATGACGCACAGGCTGCGATCCGCCCCACCGGAGGGCAACACAGCTCGCGGGCCGGGCCGGCGGTATCACCCGGACGGACGTCAGCCGTGGACCCCGGGGGCGGGCTGGACCGCCTTGAGGAGCTCGGCGAACCGGCGCTCGTCGATCACCGGGGTCCCGAACTCCCGGGACCTCGCCGACTTGGCGGTCGCCGCGTCCGGGTCGTTGGTGACCAGCAGGCTGGTACGGCGGCTGACCGAGGTGGCGACGTGCAGGCCGGCGTCGGTGGCGCGGTCCTCCAGCAGCTCCCGGTCTATGCCGGTGTCCCCCGAGAAGGCGACCCGCATGCCCTGGATCAGCGGGCCGCCCGGCGCCAGCGGGCCCGGGTTGGGGTACGGGCAGGGCGGGCGCCTGCGGGCCGGGCGCCAGGTGCGGTACCCCGACCCGTACACGCGGCCGTACCGCGGCTCGGGCAGCTGCGCGGCGGCGGTCGCCGGGGCGGTCGCGGCGGAGTCCACCCACTCGGTCAGCGGCCGGCAGGCGTGCAGCGGCAGCGGCAGCCCGGCCGCGGCGGCCAGGTGCAGGCTCGGCCGGAACGCCTCGGCCAGCACCCGGGCGTCGTCCAGCGCGTGGTGGGCGCGCCGCTGCACCACCCCGTAGTGCGCGGCCAGCGACTCCAGCTTGTGGTTGGCCAGCGGCAGCCCCAGCGCCTTGGCCAGCACGATCGTGCACAGCCGGTGCTCGACCGGCGCCGCCGACCCGGCCCGCGCGTACTCCCTGGCCAGCATCGACCAGTCGAAAACCGCGTTGTGCGCCACCAGCACCCGCCCGGCCAGCCGCCCGGCCAGCTCACCGGCGACCTCCGGGAAGAGCGGCGCGTCGGCGAGCATCGCGCCGGTCAGCCCGTGGATCCAGACCGGGCCCGGGTCGCGCTGCGGGTTGACCGGCGAGTACCAGTGGTCCTCGACCTCACCGCGGGCGTCCAGCCGGTAGACGGCCGCGGAGACGATCCGGTCGTCCTTGCCGAGTCCGGTGGTCTCCACGTCGACCACCGCGTAGCCCTCGGGGTATCCGTCGGGCCACGGGGCGGGCAGGGAGGTCCCGCCGCCGAAGGCGGCGGGCGGCTCGGTCGTTTCGTCCAGCATGGTCACCGAGGATAAGGGCCGCCACCGACAGCGCGGGCACGGGCTCCGCCAACTGCCGGTCGGGGACCTGCCGGAAGGACCGGTGGGCGGCCGGCCGAGGGGGCGGGGAAGCCGCCGGGACCGCTCCCGCGGCTCCTCGGCGCCCGCTCCGCGCGCCTTCTCCCGACCCCGGGGCGGGCGCCCACCGGCCCCCCGCGCCGGCCCCGGGAGCCGTACCGCCCCCGGCGCCCGGTGGGGCCCTGGAGGCGGTACGCCGACGACTGCCGGGTCATCCGGCGCCGGGTCATCCGGCGCCGGTCATCCGGTGGCGGTCACTTGGCAGCGGTCACTTGGTGACCGCGTCCAGCGCGTCCACGATCCCGGCACCGTAGAAGCTGTTGAACCGCCGCGATCCGGTGCAGGTGGCGTCCTGCACGCCGTTGCCGTCCGGGTCGTAGAACCCGGTCGGGCAGCCCGGGTTGTCCGCCTCGGCCTTGAGCAGCGCCTGCACCTGGGCCGGGGTCGCGTGCGGGTGGTGGCTCTTGACGAGCGCGGCGACCGCGACCACGTGCGGGGTGGCCATCGACGTGCCCTGCAGGTAGCCGTACGTGTTGCCGGGCAGGGTGGACAGGATGCGGCCGTTGCCGGACGGGGTGGCCGGGATCTGGTGGCTGTCGCCGCCGGGCGCGGCCACGTCGATTACGCCCAGCCCGTAACTGGAGTAGTACGACTTGAGGTTCTGCACGCCGGTCGCCGCGACCGTGACGACCCCGGGGAGCTGGGTCGGCAGGTCCCAGCAGGTGTGCGGGTCGACGGTCCGGGTCACCGCGGTGCCGTCGTCGGGACTGGAGTCGTCGGTCAGCGCGTGCGAGGCGAGGTCGTCGTCGCTGTTGCCCGCGGCGGCGACGTTGAGCACGCCCTTGCGGGCGGAGTAGTCGGCGGCGCGCTCGACCGCGTCCACGATGGCCCGCTGGTCGGGGTCGTTCAGGCAGTTGTAGAGCCAGGGGTCGATGTAGTAGCTGTTGTTGGTCACCGCGATGCCGTGGTCGGCGGCGAACACGAAGGCGCAGACGACGCTTTCGGGGTAGAACAGCTCGGTGCCGGGCTCGCTCACCTTGATCGCGGCGATCTTCACGTTGGGCGCGACCCCGGCGACGCCGATGCCGTTGCGGGCGGCGGCGATCTCACCGGCGACGTGCGTGCCGTGGTAGTCGGCCGCCGGGTCGTAGGGCCGCCAGGCGCCCGGCGAGGTGTCGGCGACGCCGCCCACGCAGTTCGCGGACTGGGCGGCGGAGAAGTTGGCCGCCAGGTCCTCGTGGGTGTCGTCCACACCGGTGTCGATGATGCCGACGGTCACCTTGCGGCTGCCCGGGTCGACCGCGGCCGCGCGGTCGGCGCGGATGGCCCGCAGGTCCCACTGGTCGGCCTCCAGCGGCTCCTGGCCGGGCGCGGCCTTCGCGCCAACCTGGGCGACCTGGGCGGCGGTCAGCTTCTGCGGCGTGCCCAGCTGGGTGGTGGTGGCGGGGGCGATCGCGGCGGTCCTGGTGGCGCCGGCGCTCTGCACGCCGGGCGTGTGCCGGAGGGTGGCCGCGAAGTCCGGGTTGGCGGAGTGCACGACGATCACACCGATCCGGTCGTAGGCGATCACCACCTGGCCGCCGGCCCGCCCGATCGCGTGTTCCACTGATCTCAGCGTGCCGGGGCGGGTCCCGGTGTTCACCACGTACGACAGCAGCGGCCCGTCGACGCGGGGGCCCGGCGCGGTGGGGGTGTGCGCGGAGGCCGTGCCCGGCAGTACGGCGAGGGCGGCGGTCAGTACCAGGCCGGCGGTGGCCGCGAGTGCGCGGCGGCGCGGCCGGGGGAGCGGAGGCATGGGGGGGTCTCCATTCGTCCGGTGTCCTCGTCCGGCGGCGGGGTTGCCTTTGGACGAGTGCATGACCAGCGAAACTAGCGTCCGGGCTGGCCCGGCAGCAGGCGAACCTCGGAGAACGCCCGGAATTCCCCACCGGCCGACACGGTTCGGCCACAGTGGCGGGTATGGGACGTGCGGCGTGCGACGGTCGACGGTCCGCGTGCGGCCTGTCGCCCGGCGGACGGCCGGCGGCCTGCGGCCCGGTGCGGTGGCGGGTGGCGGGTGGTGGGTGGTGGTGGGTGGTGGGTGGTGGCGGGCGGTGGGTGGCGGGTGGTGGTGGCAGGTCATGGCAGGTCGTGGGCGGCGCCCGGCGGCCGGCGTGCGGCCCGGCGGGCGGCCCCGGGACCCGGCGGGTACGCCGCGGCGCTACCCGCGGCCCCCGTCCCCGCCGGCGGCGGCCATAGGCTGGAGGGAATGCCGGCGCGCGAGCGCCTGAAGGAGGCGGAACCGTGCTTTTGGACACCTACGGGCGGGTGGCGACCGACCTGCGGGTCTCGCTGACCGACCGGTGCAACCTGCGCTGCACGTACTGCATGCCGGAAGAGGGTCTGCGCTGGCTCGACCGGCCCGACCTGCTCACCGACGACGAGATCGTCCGGATGGTCCGGATAGCCGTCACCGACCTCGGCGTCACCGATGTGCGCTTCACCGGCGGCGAACCCCTGCTCCGCCCCGGCCTGGCCCGCATCGTCGCGGCCTGCGCGGCCCTGGAGCCGCGGCCCAGGCTCTCGCTGACCAGCAACGGCATCGGGCTGGGCCGGACCGCCGCCGCACTGCGCGAGGCGGGTCTGGACCGGGTCAACGTCTCGCTGGACACCCTGCGCCCCGAGGTCTTCCGCACCCTGACCCGGCGCGACCGCCACCACGACGTGCTCGCCGGACTCCGGGCCGCCGCCGCGGCCGGCCTGGCCCCGGTGAAGATCAACACCGTGCTGATGCGCGGCCTCAACGACGACGAGGCCCCCGACCTGCTGGCCTGGGCCGTCGAGCACGGCTACGAACTGCGCTTCATCGAGCAGATGCCGCTGGACGCCCAGCACGGCTGGGAGCGGACCGGCATGGTCACCGCCGAGGAGATCCTGACCAGCCTGCGCACCCGCTTCCACCTCACCCCGGAAGGCGCGACGGCCCGCGCCTCCGCGCCCGCCGAACGCTGGCTGGTCGACGGCGGCCCGGCCCGGGTCGGGGTGATCGCCTCGGTCACCCGCCCCTTCTGCCGCGCCTGCGACCGTACCCGGCTGACCGCCGACGGCCAGGTGCGCAACTGCCTGTTCGCCCGCGAGGAGTCCGACCTGCGCGCCGCACTGCGCTCCGGCGCCCGCGACACGGAGATCGCCGAACGCTGGAGGGCCGCCATGTGGGGCAAGAAGGCGGGCTCGGGCCTGGACGACCCGGCGTTCCGCCAACCCGACCGGCCGATGTCAGCGATCGGCGGCTGAGCCCCCCGCCGCCGGATCCCCGGCGGTGGGGGGCTCAGCGGACCGCTCCCACTCCGCCAGCGCCACCACGTCCTTGAGGAAGCCGCGCATCCCCAGGAAGCCGGACAGGTGCTCGCGGTGCTCCTCGCACGCCACCCAGGTTTTGCGCCGGTCCGGCGTGTGCAGTTTCGGGTTGTTCCACACCAGCACCCAGACCGCCGCGCTCCGGCAGCCCTTGGCCGAGCAGATCGGCTTCTCGTCGCTCACAGTGCCCAGTAAACAGGGCCGCGCGGCCCGCCGGCGAACAAGGCGACGCCGGGCAGCCACGGGGGGAGCCGCCCGGCGTCGGTCCGTCGCTCCGACGGGGGATGCGGAGCGCGTACGCAGTATGTCACGTGCTCAGCCCGCCGTGGAGAGGTATCCGCACGATTGATCTGAGCTTCCCTTGAGCTTCGAAGTCCGCTTTCACAGGTCCATACCGGCCCCCTGCGCCGCAGGCCACCCGCCGGTTCGGCATCAGGCCGCGTCGGGCCCCTCTGCGGGCTCGGACCCGGGCGTCACCGGCCCGGCGGGCCGGTCCGCCGCGGGTTCCGCTTTCGTTGCCTCCAGCACCGGACGCACCGGCTGGGGGACGTACGCGGCCGGCGCCGCCGGTGCGTTCTCCCGCCCCGCGTTGGCCACCACCACCGCCACGTAGGGCAACGCGGCACCCACCACCAGCATCACCCACGCCACCGGGCGCGCCACATCCCACAGCACCACGGTCAGGATCACCGACACGGTACGGATCGACATCGAGACGATGTAACGGCGCTGCCGGCCGCGTACGTCCTCGGTGAGCCCGGTACGCGCCCCGGAGATCCGGAAGACCTCCGACGCACCCCGCTTCCGCATGCCGTCCCACCACCCGCCCGCTCGCCCGGACCGCGCCGGTCACGCGCCCGCCCCGGCCACGCACCACGGTACGCCGTGAAACACCCGCGCGGTGCGGTGGGGCGCGGCGGGGCGCGGCCCGGCCGGACACGGCGACCCGCCGGACCGAGCGCGCCGGATCACCCCGGCGGCCGCCGTATCCGGTCGGCCGGCACCGCGTCGGTCAGCCATACGCCGTTGGCGCTCACCCGGAACCCGTGGCCGGCCGCCGCCAGCCCGGCGGCGTCCACCTCCAGCACCACCGGACGGCCGTGCCGCGACCCCACCCGCACCGCCGTCGCCGCGTCCGCCGACAGGTGCACGTCCTGCCGCGCCATCGGCAGCAACCCCTCCCGCAGGATCCGCGGCAGAGCGGCCGCCGCCGTCCCGTGGTAGAGGACGGCCGGCGGCGCGGTGGCCGGCAGACCGAGCTCCACCGCCACCGAGTGCCCCTGGCTGGCCCTGATCCGCCGGCCGTCCTCCGAGTAGGCGAACCTCTTCTTGCTGTTGGTCGCCACCACATGGTCGAGTTCGGCCCGCGAGAAGCCGCGGCCCCGAGCCGCGCACGCGGCGATCAGCACGTCCACGTCCACCCAGCCGCCCTCGTCGAGCGCCACACCCACCGACTCCGGCCGGTGCCGCAGCACCAGGGACAGGAACCTCGACACCCTGACCGCGCGTTTGTCGTCCATCCTCCGTCAGACCCCCTGGCTGACCGAACTCATGTTGAAGTCCGGGATCCGCAGCGCCGGCGCCGCGGCCCGGGTGAACCAGTCGCTCCACTCGCGCGGCAGCGTCCGCTCGGTGCGGCCCGCCTCCACCGCCCGGCCCAGCAGGTCCACCGGTGACTCGTTGAACCGGAAGTTGTTGACCTCGCCGGTCACCTCGCCGTTCTCCACCAGGTAGACGCCGTCCCGGGTGAGGCCGGTGAGCAGCAGCGTGGCCGGGTCGACCTCGCGGATGTACCACAGGCACGTCAGCAGCAGCCCCCGCCCGGTCCCGGCGACCATCTCGGCGAGCGAGGACCCGCCGCCGCCGTCCAGGATCAGGTTGTCCGCCGCCGGCGCCACCGGCACCCCGGTCAGGCCGGAACCGTGCCGAGTGGCGACCAGCTGGTTGAGGGTGCCGTCCCGCACCCACTCCACCGGGCCCAGCGGCAGGCCGTTGTCGAACACCGAGGAGTCGTCGCCCGAGGCGTAGGTGATCACGAACGGCGCCGACTCCAGGCCCGGTTCCGCCGGGTCGCTGCGCAGCGTCAGCGGCAGCGCGGCCAGCTTCTCACCGATCCGGGTGCCGCCCCCGGGCCGGCTGAACACCGTGCGGCCCTCCGCGGCGTCCCGGGCACCGGACGACCACAGCTGGTAGATCAGCAGATCCGCGACCGCGGTCGGCGGCAGCAGCGTCTCGTACCGCCCCGCGGGCAGCTCCACCCGCCGGGCCGCCCACTCCAGCCGCCGGTCCAGCTCCGCGTCCATGGCCAGCGGGTCGACGTCGGCGAAGTCCCGGGTGGACGCGCCCACCCACGCCGACTTCGTACGGTCCGGGGACTTCGCGTTGACCTCCAGCGTGCCGGTCGGCTGGTCGTGGCGCAGCCGCAGCCCGCTGGACGTGCCCAGATACGTCGAGGTCACCCGGTGGTGCGCGAACCCGTACAGCTCCCGGCCGCTGGCCCGGGCGGTGGCGAACGCCTCGCCCAGCGCGGGCGCGAAGGCCGCGAAGACCTCGGAGGAGGTCTCGGCCGGCGCCTCGGTGAACCCCGCGGACCGCGGCACCCCTGACACCAGCGGCTGCGCGTCCTCCGCCGGTCCCGCCGCGCGGGCCGCCGCCTCCGCCGCCCGCACCAGCGGCTCCAACTCGTCCGCGGTCACCGCGGAACGCGACACCATCCCGGTGGCCGTGCCCTGCGCGCCGTCCACCGTGGCGATGACGGTGAGCGTACGGCCCCGGGTGACACCGTTGGTGGTCAGCGCGTTGCCCGCCCAGCGCAGATTGGCGCTCGACCCCTCGTCCGCGATCACCACGCAGCCGTCCGCTTTGGACAGCGACAGCGCCCGCTCGACGATCTCGTGCGGCCTGGTCGTGACACTCATCCCTCGTCCCCCATCGCTTCCGTCTCCACTCGCCGATCCCGTCCCCCGCCGCCCGGCCGACGTCCCGTGCCGCCGGCCCCGGCTCCTCCGCTCACAGCCGCCCCGCTTCCTGCGCGGTGTTGAGGACGTTCACGCCCCGGAACACCGCCGCCGGACACCCGTGACTGACCGCCGCCACCTGCCCCGGCTGCGCTTTGCCGCAGTTGAAGGCGCCGCCCAGCCGGTATGTCTGCGGGCCGCCGAGCGCCTCCATGGAGCCCCAGAAGTCGGTGGTGGTGGCCTGGTAGGCCATGTCCCTGACCTGGCCGGCGAGCCTGCCGTGCTCGATCCGGTAGAACCGCTGTGCGGTGAACTGGAAGTTGTAGCGCTGCATGTCGATCGACCAGGAGCGGTCGCCGACCACGTAGACGCCGTGTTCCACACCGCTGATCAGCTCGTCGGTGGAGGGGCCGGTCGGGGCGGGGCGCAGGGACACGTTCGCCATGCGCTGGACGGGGACGTGGCGGGGGGAGTCGGCGAAGGCGCAGCCGTTGGAGCGGTCGAAGCCGGTGAGCCGGGCGATCCGGCGGTCCAGTTGGTAGCCGACCAGGATGCCGTCCCTGACCAGGTCCCAGGACTGGCCGGCGACGCCCTCGTCGTCGAAGCCGATGGTGGCCAGGCCGTGTTCCGCGGTGCGGTCCCCGGTCACGTTCATCAGCGGGGAGCCGTACTTCAGGGTGCCGAGCTGGTCGAAGGTGGCGAAGGAGGTGCCCGCGTACGCCGCCTCGTACCCCAGCGCGCGGTCCAGTTCGGTGGCGTGGCCGACCGACTCGTGGATGGTCAGCCACAGGTTCGACGGGTCGATCACCAGGTCGTACCGGCCCGCCTCGACGGAGGGCGCGCGCATCTTCTCGGCCAGCAGGCCGGGGATCGCGGCGAGTTCGGCGTCCCAGTCCCAGCCGGTGCCGGTCAGGTACTCCCAGCCGCGGCCGGCCGGCGGCGCCAGTGTCCGCATCGAGTCGAAGCCGCCGCTGCCCGAGTCCACCGAGACGGCGGTGAGCTGGGGTTGGATCCGCACCCGCTGCTGGGTGGTGGTGGTACCGGCGGTGTCGGCGTAGAACTTGTTCTCCTGCACCGCCAGCAGGGAGGCGTCGGCGTGCGAGACGCCCTCGGCGGCCAGCAGCCGGCTGCTCCAGTCGGCGAGCAGCGCGCTCTTCTCGGCGTCCGGCACGTCGAACGGGTTGATCTCGTACGACGACACCCACACCCGGTCGGCGTGCACCGGCTCGTCGGCCAGCTCGACCCGCTCCGCCGACCCGGCCGCCGCGATGACCTTCGCGGAGAGCCTGGCCATCGCCACCGCCTGGCCGGCCACCCGCGCCGCCGCGTCCATCGTCAGGTCCACCCCGGAGGCGAAGCCCCAGGCGCCGCCGTGCACCACCCGGACCGCGTAGCCGAGCGTGGTGCTGTCCGAACTGCCGGTCGGCCGGGCGTCCCGCAGCCGCAGCGAGGCGTCGCGGATCCGCTCCAGGCGGAAGTCCGCGTGGTCGGCGCCCAGCGCGCGGGCCCGCGCGAGCGCCGCGTCCGCGAGCGACCGCAGCGGCAGCGCCAGGAATGACTGATCGACCTCATGAGGCACGGTTGGGTTCCCTTTCGACCGTTCGACAGGTAACGGCAGTGAACCACGTAGCCAGCAGGCCCTGCGCGGACATTTCGCAGCCCTGTGGACAACCCGCCGCATCCCTCCGGCGCTCGGACCGCGGTCCGCCGCGCGGCCTTCCGCGCGCAGGGCTTCCGGTGGCCTTGCCGCCGCTTCCACCCGCCCCGGCCCCGCCCCCGCCTCGGTCCGGTCCCGACCCTTGAGTTTGGTCCAGACCAATCCGTATGCTCATGACAACCGCCCTCTCTTGTCCGCAGTGCACCACCTCAGGCACGACAGGAGCCCCCCACATGTCCGTACGCCACACCACCGCAGCGGCCGGCGCGGTCGCCGCCGCCCTGCTGACCGTCACCCTCACCCCGGGCCTGGCCGCCGCGCACGGCGCGCTCAGCTCCCCGGTCAGCCGGGTCTCCGGCTGCTACGCCGAAGGCCCGGAGAACCCCAAGTCCCAGGTCTGCAAGGACCTCGTCGCCGACAGCGGCACCCAGCCGCTGTACGACTGGAACGAGGTCAACATCGCCAACGCCGACGGGCAGAGCCGGACGATCATCCCCGACGGCCACCTCTGCTCGGCCAACCGCGACAAGTACCGCGCCCTGGACTGGGCCCGCACCGACTGGCCCGCCACCCCCGTGACGGCCGGTTCGACCACGGTCGACTTCCGCGTCACCGCGCCGCACAAGGGCACCATGACGCTGTACATCACCAAGCAGGGCTACGACGCGACCAAGCCGCTCAAGTGGTCGGACCTGGACGGCACGCCGATCGCCACGTACGCCACCGTCGCCTCGGCGCCCAGCGGCTACTACACGATCAACGCGACTCTGCCGGCCCGCACCGGACGGCAGTTGATCTACCAGGTGTGGCAGCGCAGCGACAGCCCCGAGGCCTTCTACGGCTGCTCCGATGTCGTCTTCGGCCAGTCGGCCGCCGCCGCGGCCACGGCGGCGAAGGCGGCGTTCAAGGCGCCCACCGAGGCGCAGATCGCCGCCGGGGAGTCCCGGTCCACCGTCAGCCACCACGGCCACGGCGGCACTGAGCCCATCGCGACCAGCGACGTAGCGGACTCCTCCGCCGGCGGCGCCACGTTGGAGGCCGCCCTGTCCGGCAGCGCGGTGCTGGCCTCCGGCGCTCTCGGGCTGCTGTTCTGGAGCCGGCGCAGGGCCGGCACACGCGCGGGGAGCTGATCCGCCCCCTGTAGGAAACTTACAGGGGACCGCGAGTCAGCCTGTCGGGGCCGATCCCCCGGGACGCAGCGGGTACCGATACCTTTCACTGGACAGGCCGTCTAGTGGGAAGGGTGATCCGTTGAGCCGCTCGGTTCTCGTCACCGGAGGTAACCGGGGCATCGGCCTCGCCATCGCGCGGGCGTTCGCCGAGGCGGGCGACGACAAGGTCGCCATCACCTACCGTTCGGGCCTGCCCCCCGCCGAACTCACCGACCTCGGCGTCCTGGCGGTGCGGTGCGACATCACCGACCCGGAGCAGGTGGAGCAGGCGTACAAGGAGATCGAGGCCGTCCACGGCACGGTGGAAATCCTGGTCGCCAACGCCGGGATCACCCGCGACCAGTTGCTGATCCGGATGACCGAGGAGGACTTCACCACGGTCCTGGACACCAACCTCACCGGCACCTTCCGCGTCGTCAAGCGCGCCAACCGCGGCATGCTGCGCGCCCGCAAGGGCCGGGTCGTGCTGATCTCGTCGGTCATCGGCCTGACCGGCCAGGCGGGCCAGGCCAACTACGCGGCCTCCAAGGCCGGCCTGGTCGGCTTCGCCCGCTCCCTCGCCCGTGAACTCGGCTCCCGCAACATCACCTTCAACGTCGTCGCCCCCGGCTTCGTCGACACCGACATGACCCGGACGCTCAGCGACGAGCAGCGCGCCGAGATCGTCGCCCAGGTGCCGCTCGGCCGCTACGCGCAGGCGGAGGAGATCGCGGCGGCCGTCCGCTTCCTCGCCTCCGACGACGCCTCGTACATCACTGGAGCCGTCATCCCCGTTGACGGCGGATTGGGCATGGGTCACTGATCACCATGAGCGGAATCCTCGACGGCAAGCGCGTCCTCATCACGGGTGTGCTGATGGAGTCCTCCATCGCCTTCCACACCGCCAAGCTGGCTCAGGAGCAGGGTGCCGAGATCATCCTGACCGCCTTCCCGCGGCCGACCCTCACCGAGCGGATCGCCAAGAAGCTGCCCAAGCCGGTCAAGGTGGTCGAGCTGGACGTGACCGACACCGGGCACCTGGCCCGCCTGGAGAACGTGGTGCGCGAGGAACTGGGCGGCCTCGACGGCGTGGTGCACTCCATCGGCTTCGCCCCGCAGGACGCGCTGGGCGGCAACTTCCTCAACACGCCCTTCGAGTCGGTCGCGACCGCGATGCACGTGTCGGCGTACTCGCTGAAGTCCCTCACTATGGCCTGCCTGCCCCTCATGGAGAACGGCGGCTCGGTCGTCGGCCTCACCTTCGACGCGCAGTACGCCTGGCCGCAGTACGACTGGATGGGCCCGGCCAAGGCCGCGCTGGAGGCCACGTCCCGCTACATCGCCCGCGACCTGGGCAAGCAGAACGTGCGCTGCAACCTCATCTCGGCCGGCCCGATCGGTTCGATGGCCGCCAAGTCCATCCCCGGCTTCGCCGAACTCGCCGATGTCTGGAACCACCGCTCGCCGCTGGAGTGGGACATGTCCGATCCCGAGCCGGCCGGCCGCGGCGTCGTCGCCCTGCTCTCGGACTGGTTCCCGAAGACCACCGGCGAGATCGTGCACGTGGACGGCGGGCTGCACGCCGTCGGAGCCTGACCGGCCCGTGCCCCGGGGGCCGTACCAGTGCCCTGGTTCGTCCGAGCGGTCACGCCGTACGGGTCTCACGCCGTACGGGTCTCACGCCGTACGCGCGCGAGCGCGGACGAGGCGGCGTGCCGTGTGCCGTGCCGGCGCCCCGTGTCCCGGCGGACGCGGGGCGCCCGGCCGTCGGGTGCGTCCCGGCGGCCAAGGGCGTCAGGCCTCGGTGAAGCCGCAGGGGAAGGCGTGGCCACGGGCCTCGGCGGCGGCCCGGTCGGCGTCGCGGTCGCGGATCGCGGCGACCAGGCGGGCGTGGTCGAGGTGGTCCGCGGGGCGCAGCCGGGCGCCCGCGTCGGCCCGCGGGAAGTCGCGCAGCACCTGCCCGAGGTCGGCGTACAGGGCGGTGAGCACCTCGTTGTGCGAGGTCGCGACCACCGCGAGGTGGAGCGCGGCGTCGGCTTCCGCGAAGGCGTCCGCGTCGCCCGACCCCCAGGCCGCCTCCCGGCGGGCGAGCAGCTCCTCAAGGTGTGCGAGGTCCGCCTCGCCGCGGCGCTCCGCGGCCAGCGCCGCCGCCGTCGCCTCCAGCGAGCCGCGCAGTTCCGCGACGTGCAGCGGGTCCGCGTCGGCGAACCGCCGCCCCATCACCGCGGCCAGTTCGCTGGTGGCCACCACGTAGGTGCCCGAGCCCTGCCGGATGTCGAGCAGCCCGTTGTGGGCGAGCGCCCTGACCGCCTCGCGGACGGTGTTGCGGGCCACCCCGAGCCGTTCGACCAGCTCGGGTTCGGTGGGGATGCGCGAGCCCACCGGCCACACGCCTAAGGCGATCTCGGCGCGCAGCCGGACGATGACCTGGTCGGAGAGAGTGGCGGCGCGGGGCACGGGTCCGAGATTCATCCCATCATTCTATGGCGGGGCTGTGCGGGACGGCGAATCCATCGCCCCGGCCCGCCCGTCGCGCCGGCGGCCGCTCTGGTGGTCCCGCGGACCGCGCGCGGTGCAGTGGCCGGGCGCGACCGGGACGCCGGGGGGCGAACGGCGACCCCGCCGCGGCCGACCCCGCCGCCGGTGCCAGACTGGCCGCATGCCCGTCCTCGAACCGAACCCCCCGCAGCCCCAGCGGCGCCTGCTGATCCTCTTCGGCCTGATGATGGGGGTGCCCGCCATCGTCGCGGTCGTCGCCGTCATCGCCGCCCGGATGGGCTGACCGCCCGGCCCCGGCCGGACCCCTGAGCGGAGGGTGGGGACAACCCCACCGTCCCTAGGGGGTCAGGGTCAGGGTGAAGTGGGTGGACGGCCGGATGGGTCCGCCCACCCCGCCCCCGTAGCGTCGAACTGCACCCAGCGATCTGGCAGTTCGACGGTCCAACCACGGAGGCGGTCACCGTGACCACGCAGTTCCCGTACCTCGCCACCCGGCGGCGCGGCCCGGCCGCCACCGCCCCCGACACCCCCCGCGACACCGTCCGGGTGCAGACCCGGCTGCCGTGGTGGGCGGTCGCGCTGCCCGCCGTGGCCTTCGCCGCGCTGCTGGCCCTGCTCAGCGCGGGCCCGGCCGACGCCTCGGCCGCGGCGCCCACCGCCGACACCCTCGCCCGGCTCGCCGCCGACCTCGGCGATCTGCTGAGCCGGCTGCTGTGAGCCGCGCCCTCGTACGGACCGGTAGCCGGACCCGCCGGGGGGGCGATCGCCGCCG
Source organism: Streptomyces sp. ITFR-21 (assembly GCF_031844685.1). Classification (NCBI taxonomy): domain Bacteria; kingdom Bacillati; phylum Actinomycetota; class Actinomycetes; order Kitasatosporales; family Streptomycetaceae; genus Actinacidiphila; species Actinacidiphila sp. ITFR-21. The sequence goes on along the minus strand of NZ_CP134605.1, from coordinate 1,105,246 downwards.
CCCATCCCGCGCCTGACCGCCGGATTTCTGGAAAGCTGAGGGCATGAGCGCCGATTCACCCCGCACCCTCGTCCTGCTCCGGCACGCCAAGGCCGACTGGCCCTCGGTCCCGGACCACGAGCGACCGCTGGCCGACCGCGGCCGACTGGACTCCCCGGCCGTCGGCCGCCGCTTCACCGACGACGGCATCAGCCCCGAACTCGCCCTGTGCTCCACCGCCGCCCGCACCCGCGAGACGTGGAAGCTCGCCGCCCACGAGATGCCGCACCGCCCCCGGACGGTGTACGAGGAGCGGCTCTACGAGGCGAGCCTCGGCGACCTGCTGGCGCTGCTCGCCGAGACCCCCGACGAGGTCCGCTCGCTGCTGCTGGTCGGCCACAACCCCGGCATCCACGCCCTCGCCGAAGCGCTGGCCGGCGCCGCGGAAGGCGACGCGCTGGCCCGGATGAACCGGGTCGGATTCCCCACCGCAGCCTTCGCGGTCCTCGCCGTCCCCGGCTCCTGGAAGGCCGCGGAGCACGGGGTCGGCACGTTGACGGGCTTCTGGACACCCCACGAGGCGTAGCCGCGGCGCGCCGGCCGCTCAGCCGGTGACGAGTCCGTCCGTCTCGTCGGCGGCCTCGATCTCCTCCCGGGTGATGCCCAGCAAATACAGCACCGTGTCGAGGAAGGGTACGTTCACCGCGGTGTCCGCCGCCTGGCGGACCAGGGGCTTGGCGTTGAAGGCGACGCCGAGTCCGGCCGCGTTCAGCATGTCCAGGTCGTTGGCGCCGTCGCCGACCGCCACCGTCTGGCTCAGCGGCACCCCGGCCTGCTCGGCGAAGGCACGCAGCAGCCGCGCCTTGCCGGCCCGGTCCACGATCGGGCCGGTCACCCGGCCGGTGAGCCGCCCGTCGGCCACCTCCAGGGTGTTGGCGGCGGCGAAGTCCAGGCCCAGCCGCTCCTGGAGGTCCTCGGTGACCTGGGTGAAACCGCCCGAGACGATGCCCACCTGGTAGCCGAGACGCTTGAGGGTGCGGACCAGGGTGCGCGCGCCCGGCGTCAGCCGCACCTCGGCGCGGACCTTGTCCACCACCGAGACGTCCAGGCCGGCCAGCAGCGCCACCCGGGCGTGCAGCGACTGCTCGAAGTCCATCTCGCCGCGCATCGCCGCGGCCGTCACCTCGGCGACCTCCGCCTCGCACCCGGCGTGCGCCGCGAACAGCTCGATCACCTCGTCCTGGATCAGTGTGGAGTCGACGTCCATCACCACCAGGCGCTGCGCCCGGCGCTGGAGCCCGGCCGGCACCACCGCGACGTCCACACCGCGGGCCGACGCCTCCGGGGACAGCGCGGACCGCAGCCGGGCGGGCTCGGCGCCCGACACCGCGAACTCCACCGCGGTCACCGGGTACTTCGCCAGCCGGAAGATCCGGTCGATGTTGCCGCCGGCGCCGGTGATCAGCGCGGTTATGGCCGCCGTGGCCTCGGCGGTCAGCGGGCTGCCCAGCACGGTCACATGGCTGCGGCCCTCACCGCGCGGGCGGTTGTCGCCGGTGCCCGAGATGATCTCGGCCTGCATCCGCGAGGTCTCCGCCCAGGTGTGCACGGTGGCCCGCAGCTCACCCTCCGCCCCCCGGGCGGTCGGCGCGGTCACCAGGGCGCACAGCACCATCCGGCCCCGCGTCACGACCTGCTCGATGTCCACCACGTCCACGCCGTAGCCGGCGAGCGTGTCGAAAAGCCCGGCGGTGATGCCGGGTCTGTCCCTGCCGAAGATCTTGACCAGCAGGGTCGGCGTGGCCGCGGGCGGCACGCTTGCGGGGCTCTGCGAGGCGTCATCCATGGTGCGTCCACGGTATCCGCCGAACCGATCACCCGAACCACCCGTCCCGCCCTGCGGACAGCCCCCGCCACCTTGTCCCGGGCCGTCCCGCCAGCGGCGCGGCGGCCGGGGCCGAGGCGGCCCGCCCGCGCGCTGGGCGCGGGGCGGGTGCCGTCGCGCCGGGCGGAGCCGGCCGCCACGGGAGGCCGGGAGCCCGGCCCGGGGGCGCCGGGTCAGGACGGCGGACGCGGCGGCGGGGGCGGCCACTCCTTGTCCTTGGCGGGGGAGGGGTCGGCGTACGGATGGGGCTCCTGGTAGGGGTTCGGCCCCTGGTCCGGGCGGTAGGGCGTGCTCGGCTGGTAGGGACCGGGCCGGTAGGCGAGGGCCGGATACGTACGGCCGGCGTCGTCGGCCACCGGGCCGGGCGGAGCGGGCGGAGCGGGCCGGGGAGCCGGGCCGGGCGGGCCGGCCGGACTCGGCGGGGTGTCCGCGGGGACCGGCGCGGGGCCCGGGACCGCGAGGGCGGCCGGCCTGCGGCCGGCCGCACCGGTGGCCAGGGCCAGGAACGCCCCCGCCGCGCCGGCCGCGGCGCCCCAGAGCGCGCCCAGCAGGAAGGCCAGCGTGGCGTTGCCCCGCAGGTCGATGCCCGCCCCGACCGCGTCGAAGCCGAACACGGACAGGTTGGCGTTCACCGTGACGCCGGTGAGCCCGACCAGGAGCGGCAGCGCCAGCGCCGTGGCGACCCCGAGCCGTAGCGCGCACGCGGCCACGAAGCGGCCCCGGGTGGCCTCCGGCGGCGTACGGGTCGCGGTCAGCGCCCCGGCCAGCAGCATCATCAACGCGGCGGCGAGCGGCAGCAGCCACACCCGGCCGTCGAGGTCGGCGAGCGCGCCCGGCGTGATGGTGGCCCCGCCGTGCCCGGCCACGAAGCGCCCCACCGGGTCGGGCAGCAGCGAGGCCAGCGGCCCGGACGCCGTCCCCTTCCACGGTACGAACAGCCCCAGTGGCACCGCGAGCCACACCCCGTTGGGCGTACCCAGCAGTGCCGCGCCCATGATCCGACCCGGCTGATCCCCGGTCGCCGCCGCGAACACCGCCGCCGCGAACCCGGCGAGCACCGCCGTCAGCAGCACCGCGGTGATCGCCGACACGGCCGGCCGCACCACCCGGTGCAGCGCCTGCCACCCGGCCGGCAGCGGTGTCCGGCGGGACGCCAGGAGCGCGATCAGCAGCACCACCAGCACCCACACCAGCGCCCCGAGCAGCGACCGCCCGGTCTCCACGTGGAACTTCACCGAGGTGTCGGCCTTGACGATGTCCTGCAACCCGTCGGTCAGACCGCCGCCGATGTCCCCGATCCCGGGCAGCCCGCCCAGCAGATCGCCGGCGGTCCCGCTGGACGGCCCGACCGAGCCCGCGTCGATGGCCACCGTGTCCTGCCCGGCCCACGCCAGCCCGCCGACCAGCGCCAGAAACAGCGCCGCCGTCGTCGCGACCCGCGCGGCCAGTTCGGCCGGCGTGACGAGCGGCCCCGCCCGGCGCAGTGACCGCAGGAACACCCAGACCAGGAACAGCGCCCCCACCAGGCTCACCCCGAGCGGCGTGATGCCGATCGCGGCCTGCGTCTGCGACCCGGTCAGCCCGAACACGCCGATGTCACCGGTCGGCCGCACCTTCCCGCCGACCGCCATCGCGACGACCGCCGCCGTCATCGGCCCCAGCGAGGCCGACGCGTCCGCGCCGAGCAGGTGAAGCCCCAGCGCGGCCACGCCCGCCATCGCCGCGAACGCCCAACTCACCGCGGCCAGAGAGCTGAACAGCACTCCGGCCCAGGGCGTACTCCGTGCACTCATCCGTAGACCCCCGAGGTCCTCGTCCCCCAACGCCCGCAAGTGTGCCCAACTCTCGGGGCGCGCGGCGCGGGTCGTCAACGCGCTGGGACCGAACCCGTACAAGTGACGGCTTTCTGTTACCAGACCGGGGCGTGCAGGAGTTCCTCCCGCTGTCCGCTGTCCCTACACTCCCCTTCACAGGGGATTTCTCGGGGGACAACACATGGGGCTTGGGGTGCCTGAACTCGTACTCGCATTGAACGGAAGAACCTGGACGCTCGACGCGTCCCGGTCGTACAGCCTTGGGCGCGACCCGCAGGCGGACGTGGTCCTCGACGACGCGCGGGTGTCCTGGCGGCACGCCACCGTCCGCCGCGGCGAGCGGAGTTGGCTGATCGAGGACCTCGGCAGCACCAACGGCACCTTCGCGCAGGGGCAGCGCGTCCAGCAGACGGAGGTGGGACCGGGCTCGGCCGTTCACCTCGGCAACGCCACCGACGGACCGCGGCTGGAGTTCCGCGGCGCGGCGGCGCCGCAGGCCGCCGTACCGCAGGCGGCCGCCGGAGCCGTCGCGGGCGCGGCGGCCGGACCCGCGCAGCAGCTCCACCGGCAGCCACCCGCCCCGGCGCGGCAGCAGCCCGCGGCGGCCGGCGGCTGGGACGCGCCGTCCGCCCAGGTCCCGCAGCAGCACGGCGGTTGGGGCGGACCGGCCCAGCCCCCGACACCGCAGGCCCACCCGCACCTGCAGGCGCCGGCCGGCGGCGGCACCGGCTTCAACGTCCGCAACCCGACGACGTTCCACCAGCTCGCCCTCGGCCGGGTGATGCGGATCGGCCGCGCGCTGGAGAACGAACTGGTCGTCTCCGACCTTCAGGTCTCGCGCTACCACGCCGAGTTCCGGGCGCACCCGGACGGCCGCTACGAGATCGTCGACCTCGGCAGCCACAACGGCACCTACGTCAACGGCCAGTCGGTCCAGCGCCACCTGCTCGGCCCCAACGACATCGTCGGCGTCGGCCACTCCACCTTCCGACTGGTCGGCGACCGGCTCGAGGAGTTCGTCGACACCGGCGAGGTCTCCTTCTCCGCCCGCCGGCTGTCGGTGACCGTGCCGCACGGCAGGACCACCAAGAAGATCCTCAAGGACGTCTCCTTCGGGGTGCCCGAGAAGTCGCTGATCGGGGTGATCGGCCCGTCCGGCTCCGGCAAGTCCACCCTGCTGCGCGCGCTGACCGGCTACCGGCCCGCCGACGAGGGCTCGGTGCTGTACGACAACCGCGACCTCTACAAGCAGTTCGCCGAACTGCGCCAGCGCATCGGCCTGGTCCCGCAGGACGACATCCTGCACAAGGAACTCCAGGTCAAGACGGCCCTGCGGTACGCGGCCAAGCTCCGCTTCCCCGGTGACACCGCCGCCGCCGAGCGCGAGGCCCGGATCAACGAGGTGCTGGGCGAACTCAAGCTCGACGTCCACGCGGACAAGCGCATCACCTCGCTGTCCGGCGGCCAGCGCAAGCGCGTCTCGGTCGCCCTGGAACTGCTCACCAAACCGTCGCTGATCTTCCTGGACGAGCCCACCTCCGGCCTCGACCCGGGCATGGACCGCGATGTGATGAAGCTGCTCCGCGGCCTGGCCGACGACGGCCGCACCGTGCTGGTGGTCACCCACTCGGTGGCCGAACTCGGGCTGTGCGACAAGCTGCTGGTGATGGCGCCGGGCGGCTCGGTGGCCTACTTCGGCCCGCCGGACGAGGCGCTGACCTTCTTCGGCTACGAGACCTGGGCCGACGTCTTCTCCGCCTTCGAGAACTACCGCGACTACGACTGGTCCGGCCGCTGGCACGGCTCGCAGCACTACCAGCTGTACGCGGCCGAACTCGACGTCGCCGACCCGCAGGCCGCCCCGGTCATCCCGCACGAGGCCGCCAGGCCGCCCAAGCCCACCGGCTGGTTCGCGCAGCTGGCCACCCTGATCCGCCGCTACCTGTCGGTGATCGCCTCCGACCGCGGCTTCATCGCGCTGATGTTCATCCTGCCCGCGGTGCTCGGCCTGGTCAGCATCGTCATCCCGGCCGCCAGCGGAATGGGCCCCGGCCCGGCCAAGGACAACGGGATCAACAAGGACGTCGGCACCGTCATGCTGATCCTCGCGGTCGGCGCCTGCTTCTCCGGAGCGGCCAACTCGGTCCGCGAGCTGATCAAGGAGCGGGTCATCTACGAGCGGGAGCGGGCCACCGGCCTGTCGCGCTCGGCGTATCTGATGTCCAAGGTCATCGTGCTCGGCCTGATCACCTCGCTGCAGGGCGTGGTCATCTGCGGGATCGGCTTCACCCCGCGCCGGCTGCCCGACGAGGGCGTCATCGTGCCGGGCCAGCCCGCGATCGAGATGGCGCTGGCGGTCATCGGACTCGGCTTCACCTCGATGATGTTCGGCCTGATCATCTCCTCGCTGGTGAAGACCGCCGAGAAGACCATGCCGCTGCTGGTCATGTTCGCCATCATCCAAGTGGTGTTCACCGGCGTGCTCTTCCAGCTCTACGGCTCGCCGGGCGTCGAGCAGTTCGCCTGGCTGATGCCCTCCCGCTGGGCGACCGCCGCGCTCTGCTCCACGGCGAACCTCAACGTGGTCATGCCCTGGGACCCCGACAACCCCGACCCGCTGTGGGCGCACACCGCGCACGCCTGGACGCTGGACATGGCGGTGCTGATCGGGCTGGGCGTCGTCTTCGGCTTCATCGTGTCGCGGCTGCTGCGCCGGCACGAGCCGGAAGTCATGCGGAAGTAGCCCGGACCGCAACGCGGGCCATGCGAAAGGGCGGTGGGACCTGTCGGTCCCACCGCCCTTTTTCTTGCGCGTGCTTGGACGTTCCCGAATAGCCGGGGAGACTGTCGGTCAGGTCAGTAGGCGGAGTTCACGTTGTCCATCGAGCCGTACACGTGGAACGCGTAGTTGCACGCGGCGGTGATGTTGGCGACCGGGTCGTAGATGTTCCACGACGTACCGTCGACGTGATACGTCTGGAAGGTCGGGTCGATCACCTGAAGCAGGCCCTTGGAGGGAATACCGGCGGCGGCGTTGGAGTCCCACAGGTTGATCGCGTTCGGGTTCCCGCTCGACTCACGGATGATGTTCCGGTAAATACCGTCGTAGCTGCCCGGAATACCCTTCTCGTGCATGATGGCCAGCGAGTGCTTGATCCAGCCGTCCAGGTCGTCGGTGTAGGTGACCGGGGCGGGAGCCGCGGGTACGGCGGCCCTGACCGGCGCCTTGGCCGCAGGCGCGGCCTTGACGGCCGCGCGCTGCTCCGACCGGTTGGCGGCCGCGCGCTCCCGGGCCCGCTCGGCCGCCGCGGCGGCGGCCTTTTTCCTGGCCGCGGCGTCGGCCGCCGCCTTCTTCTTCGCGGCGGCCTCGGCGGTTGCCCTCTTCGCGGCCGCCTTCTTCGCGGCCGCGGCGTGCTTCTTCGCCTCGGCCGCCTGGGCCGCCGCCTTCTTCGCGGCCGCCCGGTCGGCGGCGGCCTTCTTCTGCGCGGCCGCCCGGTCGGCGGCCGTGTGCTCGGACGCCGGACCGGTCTTCGCGTCCAGGCTCTTCACCTGGTCGCCGGCGGAGACGGCGAACCCGGTCGGGTCACCGGCGGCCGACGCGGACCCACCGGTCACCTGGAGACCGGTAACCGTCAGGACAACAGCCGCCGCGGCGGCGGCACCGGCCGCCGTGATCTTGTGCTTCTTGGACAGTCGGCCGAACTTCGGGATCGTGGGGAGCTGCATGCGGGATTACCTCTTCCGATTGCGGGACCTCAGAATTCTTAGAGGCTCCTAAATCGGGGGTCAACGAACCCCGCTACGAATTGAATTCGTAGTGCCGCGGCCGACCGGTATCGCGGTGCGCCGTTTTTCCGTTGTCCTGCTGCGGACCGAATCCACTAAGCCGCCTAGTATGTGACGCACGTCCTATAGGTGAGGTCACACCCCGCCGCCGGGTCGATTGCCGGTGGTGATCGGGGTGCCGCTTTATGTGACCTTTACGGACGGTGCGGCGGCGGTGCGGCGGCGGTGCGGCGGGGGTCCGGCGGGGGTCCGGTGGCGCCGGACCCCCGCCTCCGAACTCCGCCGCGGGACCGGGCGCCACCGGCCCCGCGGCCTAGGACGTACGAACGAGCACGGTCCGTCCGCCGGCCGCGTACCGGCGGTCACCCGCGCCGGTACGGTGGGTGTGTGTCCAGCCGCACGCCCAGGGGCGGAATCGAGGTGGTCAGCGCCGCGCTGCTGGCGATGAACCGCAGGCTGGAGGTGCGCGAGGTGCTCCAGACCATCGTCGCCTCGGCCCGCGACCTGCTCGGCGCCGAGTACGCCGCCCTCGGCGTGCCGGACGACCACGGCGGCTTCGCCCAGTTCGTGGTGGACGGCGTCGGCGAGGAGCAGTGGAAGGCCATCGGCCCGCTGCCCCGCCAGCACGGCGTACTGGCCGCGATGCTGCACGAGGCCGCGCCGCAGCGCCTCACCGACGTCCGCGCCTTCGAGAGCTTCGCCGGCTGGCCGGCCGCCCACCCGGAGATGAAGGACTTCATCGGCATGCCGATCCTGGACGAGGACGAGATCCTCGGCGCCGTCTTCCTCGCCAACAAGACCTGCCCCGCCGGCCCCGGCACCGCCCGCGGCGGCTTCACCCAGGACGACGAGGACCTGCTGCGCATCCTCGCCGACCACGCCGCCATCGCCCTCACCAACGCCCGGCTCTACGAGCACAGCCGGGAGCTGACCCTGGTGGGGGAGCGGGCCAGGATCGCCCACGAGCTGCACGACGCGGTCTCCCAGAAGCTGTTCTCGCTGCGGCTCACCGCCCAGGCCGCCGCCGCCCTGGTCGACACCGACCCGGCCCGCGCCAAGAACGAGCTCAGGCAGGTGGCCGCGCTCGCCGCCGAGGCCGCCGACGAGCTGCGGTCGGTGGTGGTGGAGCTGCGCCCGGCAGGACTGGACGAGGACGGCCTGATCGCCACCCTGCGTACCGAGGTCCGCGTCCTGGACCGGGCGCACACCGCGCACGTCACCTTCCGTGCGGCCGGCGTCCGCGCGCTGCCCGCCGCCCAGGAGGAGGCCCTGCTACGGGTCGCCCAGGAGGCCCTGCACAACGCGCTGCGGCACGCCCGCGCCGCGACCGTCGCCGTCACGCTCGACGGCCGCGGCAAGGGGGCCCGGCTGCGGATCCTCGACGACGGCCGCGGCTTCGACCCGTCCGCCGTCCGCCGGGCCGGCCGCCACCTCGGCCTGGTCTCCATGCGGGACCGCGCCGACGGCGTCGGCGGCCGGCTGACCGTCCGCTCGGAGCCCGGCGCGGGCACCGTCGTCGAGTTGGAGGTGCCCGGTGGCTGACCAGGTGATCCGCGTCCTGCTGGTCGACGACCACCAGGTGGTGCGCCGCGGGCTGCGCACCTTCCTGGAGGTGCAGGGCGACATCGAGGTCGTCGGCGAGGCCGCCGACGGCGACGAGGGCGTGGCCCGCGCCGAGGAGCTGCGGCCGGACGTCATCCTGATGGACGTCAAGATGCCCGGCACCGACGGCATCGAGGCGCTGCGGCTGCTGCATGAGGCCGGCAACCCGGCCCGGGTGCTGATCGTGACCAGCTTCACCGAGCAGCGGACCGTGGTGCCCGCGCTGCGGGCCGGCGCCGCCGGATACGTCTACAAGGACGTCGATCCGGTCGCCCTGGCCGACGCGATCCGCTCGGTGCACGCCGGACACGTGCTGCTCCAGCCGGAAGTGGCCGGCGCGCTGCTCGCCCAGGACCACCACGGCACCGGCACCGGCCGCGGCAACACCCTCACCGAACGGGAGCGCGAGGTGCTCGGCCTGATCGCCGACGGCCGCTCCAACCGGGAGATCGCCCGCGCGCTGGTGCTCTCCGAGAAGACCGTGAAGACCCACGTGTCCAACATCCTCATGAAGCTGGATCTCGCCGACCGCACCCAGGCGGCGCTGTGGGCGGTACGCAACGGGGCCGGCGGCTGAGCGGGCCGGGGCACCGGCCGGACCCGGGGACCGGTGCGCGCGGGATGCGGCGCGCACAGGGGGCGGGCACCGGCGTGCACCGGGCGGGTACGCCCGGCCCGAGCGCGCCCGGCGCACGGCGGTCCGAGATTCATACGGTCGGGTGGATGTCGCCCGAACGGCGTATCCCCGCCCGTGGCGATCCGTTCTGCAGGACGTGCCGCGGCGGACGCCGCGGTGCGTCCCGCAAGGAGGAAGTTCCCAGTGAAGAACCTGAAGAAGGCCGCGGCCATCACCCTCGTGGCAGGCGGCCTGGCCGTCGCCGGAGCCGGCGTCGCGTCCGCCGACTCCGGCGCGCACGGCGCGGCCGTCACGTCGCCGGGCGTCGGCTCCGGCAACCTGGTGCAGGTCCCGGTGCACGTGCCGGTCAACGTCTCCGGCAACACCGTCGACGTGATCGGCCTGCTCAACCCGGTGTTCGGCAACTACGCCGTGAACGGGTGACCCCGGCCGCCCGCTAGGGACTGTCGGGTGGAGCTGCGCGGGTCGAGAAGCGGGCTCCGGTGCGTCGCGGCTGCACGGCGGAGGCAGGGAGGCGGCGCGGTGTGCCGTCGACCGGCGGGAACGCGGCAGCCGTGCGGGCGGACCCCGCGACGCCGTGCAGACCCACCCGACAGGCTCCGCGGCACCCCCCGGCCCCGCGGCCCGACGACGCACCCGTCGCCCGCGGGGCCGTACGACGTGCCGGGCGTACGACCGTGGGCCGCCACCGAGCACCGCGCCCGTCAGCCGCCCGCCGCCGCGTACCTGTCCCGGCCCGGTCCCGCCGCCGTGGGCCGCGCCGCTCCGGCGCGCGGCCGGACGCCACCACCACCCGCGGGGCCGCGCCCGTCAGGACCGGCGGCGCTCGGCCTCCTCCACGTACGCGTTGTACGCCGCCACCTGCGCCCGGCGCGCTGTACGCTCCACCGGCCGCAGCAGCTCCGCCCGCGCCGCGATCTGCGAGGCGCTCACCGCCGCGCCGTCACCGTCCGCCGCGATCCCCACCAGCGCCGCCACCCGCTGGGCCAGCTCCAGCACCCGCACCGCACGGGGCGGATACCCCGGCGCCAGCACCTCCCGCCCCCGCGCCGCCCGCGCCCGGTACGCCTCCAGCGCCGCCTGCGCGGCCGGTCCCGCGCCCGCCACATCCAGCCGCGCCAGTGCCTCGGTCGCGTCCCGCAGCGCCTCGGCCAGTTCCCGCTCCGCCTCCCCGAGCGAGGGCACGTCGGCCGGCGGCGCGTCGCGTACCGGCAGGCACCGCCACACCACCTCCACGTGCTGGTCGCCCGCCGGCCCCGCCTCCCGTACCTCCGGCACCAGACCCAGCGCCGCCGTACCCACCGTGACCACCGCCTCACCGGCCACCAGCGCCCGCGCGTTGAACTCCGGCGGCCCGCTCAGCCCCAGCGGGTGCCCCGCGACCGGCAGCGCCAGCCGCAGACCCGTCGTCCCCAGGGCCCGCAGCCTGCCCAGCCCCAGCGTCAGACCCACCGGTACGGGCTCCGAGGGCAGCCCGGCGATCCGGTGCACGGTGTCGTCCGCCGTGATCCGCTGTGCGACGTCATCCGGCGCGGCAAGTCCGGCAAGCAGGGCATTTCCCCACGCGGTGAGCCGCCCTGAGCGAGGTTCATCGAGCATGCCCCCAGCCTAAGGACTGGACCCGACCGGTGGTGGCGTAAGTTTTCCCCGGGGGTTCCTTCAGGCCCGTGCCGACGTGGGCACACCGGACTGCCGATGACTGCAATGGGAGACAACGCGCTCATGAGCGATGTGCTGGAGCTGGTGGACGTATCCGTGGTCCGCGACGGGCGAGCTCTGGTGGACCAGGTCTCGTGGTCCGTCGCCGAGGGCGAGCGCTGGGTCATCCTCGGCCCCAACGGCGCCGGCAAGACCACCCTGCTCAATGTCGCGTCCAGCTACCTCTTCCCGACCAGCGGCACCGTCCAGATCCTCGGCGAGAAGCTCGGCGGCGTCGACGTCTTCGAGCTGCGGCCCCGGATCGGCATGGCCGGCGCCGCCATGGCGGAGAAGATGCCGCGCCGCCAGACCGTGCTGGAGACGGTGCTCACCGCCGCGTACGGCATGACCGCCACCTGGCAGGAGGGGTACGAGCAGGTCGACGAGGACCGGGCCAAGGCGTTCCTGGACCGGCTCGGCATGAGCGACTTCCTCGGCCGCAAGTTCGGCACCCTCTCCGAGGGCGAGCGCAAGCGCACCCTGATCGCCCGCGCCATGATGTCCGACCCCGAGCTGCTGCTGCTCGACGAGCCCGCCGCCGGCCTCGACCTCGGCGGTCGCGAGGACCTGGTACGCCGCCTCGGCCGGCTCGCCCGCGACCCCATCGCGCCCTCCATGATCATGGTCACCCACCATGTCGAGGAGATCGCGCCCGGCTTCACCCACGTCCTGATGATCCGGCAGGGCAAGCTCGTCACCGCCGGCCCCATCGAGCTGGAACTCACCTCCCGCAACCTCTCGCTCTGCTTCGGCCTCCCCCTGGTCGTCGAGCGCCGCGGCGACCGCTGGACCGCCGCGGGCCTGCCGCTGTCCTAGCGCCGGTGGACCTGCGCGGAGATCCGCCCGACGGACAGACCCGGGCCGGCGCCCCGAACAGGAGCACACGCGCGGGGTATTGCCCGGTGCACTGCCGCAACCGGGGTCCGCACGCCTAGGATTGGCGGTGTGGACGCATGGGTGTGGTGGCTGATAGCCGCGGTGGGGCTGGGCATCCCACTGGTGATCACGGCGATGCCCGAATTCGGGATGTTCGCCGTCGGCGCCGTGGCCGGTGCGGCCGCCGCGGGACTCGGCGGTGGCATCGTCGCCCAGGTCGTCACCTTCGTGGTGGTCTCGGTCGCCCTCCTGGTGTTCGTACGGCCGATCGCGTACCGCAACCGGCAGCGCCCGGAGCAGCGCAGCGGCGTCGACGCCCTGCGCGGCCGGCAGGCCGTGGTACTGGAACGGGTCGACGGCGGCGCCGGCGGCCGGATCAAACTGGCCGGGGAGGTCTGGTCGGCCCGCGCCCTGGAAGCCGGCCGTGTCTTCGACCCCGGCGCCGAGGTGGACGTGGTGGAGATCGACGGGGCCACCGCGGTCGTCATGTGACACCGGGCCGCGGACCGGGAATTCGTCGAACCCGGCCCCGGCGGACCGACGGTCTGCGACAATTGATCATGACGGATTGCACAGATTACGTCGGACGTACGCATCCAAGCTTGCTGACAAACGGCGCCGGGAGTTGGCCATGCAGCCCATCATCATCGTGCTCATCATCCTGGTGGTGCTCGTCTTCATCGCCCTGATCAGGACGGTCCAGGTCATTCCGCAGGCCAGCGCCGCCATCGTCGAACGCTTCGGCCGCTACACCCGCACCCTCAGCGCCGGGCTGAACATCGTGGTGCCGTTCATCGACACCATCCGCAACCGGATCGACCTGCGCGAGCAGGTCGTCCCCTTCCCGCCGCAGCCGGTGATCACCCAGGACAACCTGGTGGTCAACATCGACACCGTCATCTACTACCAGGTCACCGACGCCCGCGCCGCCACTTACGAGGTCGCCAGCTACATCCAGGCGATCGAGCAGCTCACCGTCACCACGCTGCGCAACATCATCGGCGGCATGGACCTGGAGCGCACCCTGACCTCCCGCGAGGAGATCAACGGGGCGCTGCGCGGAGTGCTCGACGAGGCCACCGGCAAGTGGGGCATCCGCGTCAACCGGGTGGAGCTCAAGGCGATCGAGCCGCCCACCTCCATCCAGGACTCGATGGAGAAGCAGATGCGCGCCGACCGCGACAAGCGCGCCGCTATCCTCACCGCCGAGGGCATCCGCCAGTCCCAGATCCTCACCGCCGAGGGCGAGAAGCAGTCCTCCATCCTGCGCGCCGAAGGTGAGAGCAGGGCCGCCGCGCTGCGCGCCGAGGGCGAGGCCCAGGCCATCCGCACCGTCTTCGAGTCCATCCACGCCGGCGACCCGGACCAGAAGCTGCTCGCCTACCAGTACCTCCAGATGCTGCCGAAGATCGCCGCGGGTGACGCCAACAAGCTCTGGATCATCCCCAGCGAGCTCAACGACGCCCTCAAGGGCCTCGGCGGCATAGTCAACATCCCCGGCGCCCCCGGCAGCGACACCGGCGGCCCGGCCGCCGGACCGGTCGGCGGCCCGCCCGCCCCGCGCCGCGAGTCCCCGACGTTCGACAAGGACTGACGCACCCGTGCCGGGCGGGCCCGCCCGGCCCGCCCGCCCGGCCCGCGCAGGCGGCTCCCGGCCGGGACACCCGCGGCCCCGTCCGCGGCCCGTATGGCATGATCGCCGCGCGCCTCCCGGTCCCCGGCCGGGCGGGGCGGACGCGCGAAGATCATGGAGGGTCCGATGTCGCCAGCAGAAGCCCTTGCCGTGTTCGCCGCCGGAATCGGCGCCGGCACCATCAACACCATCGTCGGCTCGGGGACACTGATCACCTTCCCCGTACTGCTCGCCGTCGGCCTGCCGCCCGTCACCGCCAACGTCTCCAACGCCCTCGGCCTGGTCCCCGGCTCCGTCACCGGAGCCATCGGCTACCGGCGCGAACTCGGCGGCCAGCGCTCCCGGCTGCTGCGCCTCGGCGCGGTCTGCCTGGTCGGCGGCGTCACCGGGGCGGTGCTGCTGGTCACCCTGCCGTCCGGGGCCTTCGACGCGATCGTGCCGGTGCTGATCGCCCTCGCCCTCGTGCTGGTCGTGCTGCAACCCCGGCTCGCCCGCGCCGTCCAGGCCCACCGCGACCGCGCCGGGACCGCCGCCCCCACCCACGGCGGCCCCGTACTGCTGCTCGGCATGCTGCTCGCCAGCGCCTACGGCGGCTACTTCGGCGCCGCCCAGGGAGTGCTCTACCTCTCCTTGATGGGCCTGCTGCTCGACGAGCCCCTGCAACGCCTCAACGGCCTGAAGAACGTGCTCGCCGCCGTGGTCAACGGCGTCGCCGCGCTGTTCTTCGTCTTCGTCGCCCACATGGACTGGGCGGCCGTCGCACTGGTCGCCGCCGGAGCCACCCTCGGCGGCCTGATCGGCGCACGCGTCGGCCGCCGCCTGCCGCCCGCCGCGCTGCGCGCCCTGATCGTCGCCGTCGGCGTCGCGGCCATCGTCCAACTGGTCGTCAGGAACAGCTGAGCCGGGGGCCGGGCCGTGGGGCCCGGCCGACCGGCACCGCCGGCCCTCACGCCGGAAGCGCGAGCCACTCCGGCAGACCCTCCTGGTCCCTGATCCCCAGCGCCAGCAGCAGCGCGGCCGCCGGGGTCGGCTCGAACGGCCGCACCAGCAGCCGCATCCCCGCCTGCTCCGGCGTACGGTCCGCCTTGCGCTGGTTGTCCTCCGAGCACGCCGCCACCGTGTTCAGCCAGGTGTCACCGCCACCGCGCGACCTCGGCAGCACGTGGTCCACCGTCGTCGCCCGCCGCCCGCAGTACGCGCAACGATGCCGGTCACGGACCAGCACACCCCGCCGCGACCACGGCGCCCGTTGTCGGAAGGGCACCCGCACGTACCGGCACAGCCGGATCACCTGCGGCACCGGCACCTCCATACCGGAGGCCCGGACACGCAGCCCGGGATGCGCCTGCTCCACGACCGCCTTGTCCTGCATCACCAGCACGACCGCACGCCGCAGCGACACCGTCGACAGCGGCTCGAAGCTCGCGTTCAGCACCAGCGTCTCACGCATCCCGCCCACCTCCCGGGCCCGATCCGCCCCCGCGGGGCGACGTGGCTCCACTGTGCCCGCGGGCACCCCGGTGGACAACGCAATTTCCCGCCGGAGGACGGCGGATGAGCAGGGGAGGACTCGCCGGCGAAGCCCGCGGAAGGCCCGGGAGAAGACGGCCGGCATCCGAACGCCGGAGGAAACTCGCGCCGGGGCCCCGGCGGCGCACCGGACCGACCGGGCCCGGCACCGGATCAGCGGCCCCGCGACCCGGTCGGCCCTGCGGCCGACCACGACCGGCACGCCCCCGCACCGGCACCGGCACCGGCCGGATGCGGGCCGGCTCCGGCGCGGCCGGTGCCCGTCGCGTACCGGCACCCGCACCGTCCTCGGCGGGCGGACCGGCGGATCGCCGGCCGGCGCTCTGCGGGCCGGGCCGGGGGATCCGGCGGTCATCGCCGGGGCTGGCGCGGCGGGTGTCCGTAGGCGGCGCGGTAGGCGCGGCGGAAGTGGCTGGTGTCGGCGAACTGCCAGCGGGCGGCGACCTCGGCGACGGTGTCCGGGCCGCCGGGCGCGGAGAGTTCGCTACGGGCGTGCTCCAGGCGCCGGCATGGACACCGCGGTCGCCGCCACCCGAAGCCGCGAGGCCGTCGACCGCCTGGTGTCCGTCAACGGAGCGGGGGCCTTCGCCCGCGCCAACCCGCTCCAGCGGATCTGGCGCGACCTGGCGACCACCACCCGCCACGGCGTCGTCAACCCCGACCTCAGACGCGAGATCTACGGCCGCAGCCTCCTGGGCCTCACCGAACAACCCACCTTCACCGTCTGACGGCGCCGGCCCCGGGGGCGGTACCGACCCCGCCCCCGGGGCCGCCCGGACGACGCGGTGTTCGGGCGGCCGGGACAGGTACGCCCGGCCGGCACGCGAGCCCGGAGCGGCGTGGCGCGCCCCGCCCGCACCGACCCGTCCCCGACCGCACCGCCGCCACTCCGACCGCGCTCCTGAAGGGCGCCCTAGAACCAGTTCCGCTTGCCGCCCACCTCGGCGAGCCACTGATGCAGAAAGCCCGCCCAGTCCGTCTGCTCGTACGAGTGGTGGTCCATCGTGAACGACCGGTACATGTCGCTGCCGACGCTGAACAGCCCCGGCTTCTTGTCCATCTCCAGCACCACGTCCATCCCGGCGGCGTCCGCGACGAACGACAGCTCCACCTGGCTCAGCCCGCGGTACTGATCCGGCACACGGAACTCGATCTCCTGGTAGAACGGCAGCCGCTGCCGGGTGTCCACGATCACGCCCTTCTCCAGGTCCGCGCTCCGGAACCCGAACCCCAGCCGCCCGAACGCGTCCAGCAGGGCCTGCTGCGCCGGGAGCGGATGCACACTCAGCGGATCCAGGTCCCCCGCGTCCACCGCGCGGTCGATCGCCAACTCCGTCGTCACCCCCAGGCTCATCCCGGTCAGATGCCTGCCGAGGAACGTCGTGACCGGCGTCTCCCACGGCACCTCCAGCGTGAACGGCACGACGTGCACCGCGCCCGCCGACAGTTCGAACGCCCCGCCGAGCTGCTGCCGATGGAACTCGATGTCCTGGTGGTACTCGGTGGTGTTGCCCTCCGCGTCCGTCCGGTCCGCCTCCACCCGGGCCCGCAGCCCCACCGCCAGGCCCTCGATCCGCTGCCCGACCGCGCCGCCCTGGATCCGCACCTCCCCCTGGACCACCCCGCCCGGCACCGCGTCGGCCTGCGCCAGCTCCGTCTCCACCGACGCCCCGCCGGCCCCCAGGCTCGCCAGCAGCTTTCTGAACCCCATCCGTCCACCTCTCCGGTCCGCGCTCGGGCCGCCCTGCCGGGCCTCCGCGATCTCTACGAACGCAAGGGCCCGCTAAGTGGTTCCACTACGCTCCCGCTCCGTGCCCACCTCACCCGAAAGGACCCCGCTGGCCCGTGCCTTCTTCGACCGCCCGGTCCTGGAGATCGCCCCCGACCTGCTCGGCCGCACCCTGGTACGCGCCACCACCGACGGGCCGATCGAGCTGCGCCTGACCGAGGTCGAGGCGTACGACGGCCCCAACGACCCCGGCTCGCACGCCTACCGGGGGCGCACCGACCGCAACGCCGTGATGTTCGGCCCGCCCGGCCACGCGTACGTCTACTTCACCTACGGCATGTGGCACTGCCTGAACCTGGTGTGCGGCCCCGAAGGCCGGCCTTCCGGAGTGCTGCTGCGGGCCGGGGCGGTCACCGCAGGCGCCGACCTGGCCCGCGCCCACCGGCCCACCTCCCGCAAGGACAGCGACCTCGCCCAGGGCCCCGCCCGACTCGCCACCGCCCTGTCCGTGGACCGCGCACTCAACGGCGCCGACGCCTGCGCCGGCGGCGGCCCCTTCCGCATCCTCACCGGCACC